>JANMEV010000171.1:0-36350 GCA_031377305.1 Planctomycetota bacterium
TCGGCGATCAAATTGAATACAAGTCAGGCGTGTTTTCCGGCCATGTCCGCGATCGCTGGAATTTGGTTGATTTGACAAACCTGGCTGCAGATATTCCGGAGTTCTTGCTCCCTCAGGATCAACCGACCTGAGTCAGTTCCCCGCCAACCCTTTCAGCTTGGATCTGTCATCGACCGAACTGCAAACGTGGGCCTTGCTAACTGCGTCGATAGTCTCCACCGCGTGTGAAACATCGTCCATCTTGCTCGCTCCGGTCCGACACGCCGGATTGACTTTGAACGACGTAGCCGAAGCAGCGAGCGGCCAATAGTAATCTGCGTTGGTCCGCTTCATTTGGTCTTACGCGGGTGGCTTACCGCTTGATCGTGCAGAGCAATGGACCCAGCTGTATCAGCGTGCGATAAACGAGGACGCGCCCGGCTGTGGGTTCAAACGGAATCCCATAGACCGGCAATAGCCACGGCATTGATACTCCGAGTCTCCAGTCATGATTTCATGAACGGAAGCCCAAGCTCAGACGGTCAACTCATTGCCGCGAATCATCAGATTGTCGCACCGACGATTTCAGGCGGTAAACCGCACAATCAACCAAACGACAGGCACCGTTTGACGAAAAGACCTCAAGTCCAGTGCTACCACTATTTGGAAACACAAGATCCGTCACCACCGTTTCACCTTCGTTACCGAAGACTTCCACGGACGATGCATCAACAAACAAATGCAGACGGATGTGACCGTTCGCGTCCACCGATAACGGGCCCTTATGGCGGCCGGAAAATGCTTTGTGAAAATCCACGTTGCCGGATCGTGTGCGGTCGACAAACATACTCTGCGATTTCACGTCATAGCCCACAACGGTTTCCTGATTCAATCCCTTGAGAACTCGAAATCCGAATTCACTCGCATTGCCTGGCGCAAACGTGGCAATAATCTCAAGCTGCTGACCAGAAAGATCGATTTCGCGTGACTCGTCGTTTAACTCGACAGATTTCAACGCGGTCGAATCGGTACGAAGCGACTGAAGTTCACGCACTGGCGTCTGACACAATCTCAGTGTCCCATCGATTCGGCGCAGGGTGAGTTCTCTCGGAATCGACATCGCACTTCGCCAGGGGCTGGTGGGGTTCATTGCCGTTTCCCAGTTGTTCATCCAGCCAATCCAGAGCCTTCGACCATCGCTGGCTGGTATGTTCGACCACGAAACGGGTGCATAGAAATCCCTTCCAAAGTCGACCCACTGGGATTCCTTTGAGTCGGCAACAAAACTTGTGCCGTCAAAGACGCCCGTGAAATATTCGCCGCCTGAACCTCCCGCGATTGCTCCGCCGCCCATGTCGGCCTCCAGGACCCATCGCGTATGGCCGGGCTCATTCTCGATTGGCAGTTCAAAGACATCCGGGCATTCCCAGTTCGGCTTGTTCGGAACTCCCGCTGGTCCAAATTCGCTTAGTAATGTCCAGTCTTTCAGATTTGGCGAACCGTAGAACTGCAACTTCTTCTGGACCGCTAACGTCACGACCATCACCCATCGTTTTGACGGAGAGTGCCAAAAGACTTTGGGATCTCGAAAATCCGCTTCTCCGATATCCAGCACAGGATTGCCCTCAAACTTTGTCCAGGTGCGGCCTCGATCGTTACTGAATGCGATGTCCTGCGTCTGAAGTCCGGCACTGTGGCCCGTGTAGATCGCGACCATTGGCGGTTTGCCATTCACGCCAAAGCCGCTCGTATTCTCCAAATCCACCACGGCACTGCCGGAGAATGCCATCACTCCATATTCATCGTGCAGTGCAATCGGCAGATGCTTCCAGTGAACCAGATCAACGCTGACCGCATGGCCCCAGCTCATGTGCCCCCATTCATTCGCATGAGGGTTATGCTGATAAAACAAGTGATATTCGCCGTCGTAGTAGACCAGACCGTTTGGATCATTCATCCAGTTCATTTCCGGAGTGAAGTGAAACTGCGGCCGAAACGGTTCGTGATAATAGCCTTTGGATTTGCGGTACGACGAAAGACGATCAACCGTAATGACGTGGCGCGATGTGTCGGTCTGGATGATCTGATCGACCAGAATATGTCCCCATCCTCCAGTCGCCCTGTCGAAGATCCGCAAATTCACTCTGTGGCCGATCAGTTCGCTGACATCCCACGATTGCCATATCATGCCTTCGGACTCGTGTCCCGTTTCGGATCGAACTCGCTGACCGTGTGCCAGCAGTTCGATGCCAAGTGCATCCGGAATCTTTCCGCCGCCAATGAGGAATGCCAGGTGATTGTGAGTAATCACGAATTCCGGTGAACTGATGGTTCCGACAGCCCGGTCACCCTTCGAAAAGCTGTTCGCAACTCCCTTGCCGATCACTCCGCTAACCGGCATTTGGCCATCGGCCGCCCCCTGAACAGGCCCAGGCCCGAACGCTTCGCCTTCCACGACCCAAGTGCCAAATGTGTCGGCTTCGAAATCATTGATGACGACGTCATCTGCAGCAATAGCCGCGTTTCGGTAAGCGGATAAGACGAACAGCAGAAACAGGAATCGAACCATGATCAGCCTTTCAGCAACGAAACTCATCCGGAAATTCCGGCGTGGCGCCGGCCTGAGTACACACAAACGCTGCAATTCGATCTGCCCACGAATGAACTTCGGCCAGTGGCTTATTCTTCAACAGGCCGACGGTCAAAGCCGCCGTGAATGCATCACCAGCACCAACAGTATCGACCACCCGGATTTCCTGGCCAGGCAACTCGCTCCGTTCTCCTGTCCCGCTGAGCAGCAGTGATCCCTTCGCTCCCCGAGTCAGTGCAGCCAGCCGAAATGAAAACTTTCGAAGCAATTGACGCATCAATTCTTCTTCACTGCCTTGAAGTGAAAGTAATGATGCCACAATCGGCAATTCATCGCTGTTCAGCTTCAATACGTTTGCCAGCGGCAGGGATTCAAGAATCACTTCGTCGGTCCAGTACGGCGGACGGAGGTTTATATCCAGAATTCGCAGACATCCGTCCGGCGTCGAGTTGATGAATTGCCGGACTGTGTCGCGCGAGACAGCACTTCTTTGTCCCAGTGTTCCAAAGCAGACAGCATCAGCCTTTTCCGCCAGTATCTGAAGACCGGTCATCCACGGGACGTTATCCCATGCCGTGTCTTCCAGGAACTGGTAGCTTGCCTGACCCAAAGCATCCAGCTGTACAAAGACCTGTCCCGTCTGCAGATCCATTTGCGCCACGTGAGTTGCATCGACAGACCGCTTTCGAAATTCCTCGAGCCCGTTTGCCCCAAGAACGTCCCTCCCAACAGCACTGACCATCGACGCATGCACCGAGTTTCCGCCCACTCCGGCCGCACTGCAGACGAAGTTTGCTGGCGCGCCGCCGAATCGGGGGCCGGCAGGAAAAACATCCCAAAGGACCTCTCCGAGCCCAACAATCTGATAACGGTCGGTCATGGCGTGATTCCCAGCTGCTTCTGAATGTCTTCGAGCGGAACGCCCTTCGTTTCCGGAACCATGAACATCACCCAGATCAGTTGCAGAACCATCATCCCGCAGAAAAACAGAAAGACATAGCCTGGAGGAAACAGGGTGACCATCGTCGGGAAAAGCGTTGTCAGCAATGCCGCAAAAATCCAGTGCGTGAAGCTGCCGAGTGCCTGGCCTGAGGCGCGATACTGATAGGGAAAAATCTCAGAAATCAAGACCCAGATCACAGCTCCCTGGCCAATTGCATGAGAGGCAATGAATCCAAAAATGCAGGCAGGTACGATGATGTATCGTTCGCTGAAGAAAGCGAACGAGCAGAACCCAAGTGACACAATGTATCCGAACGATCCGATGTACAACAATGTTCGACGACCAAGGCGATCGATCAGCCACAACCCGACAAATGTAAAGACCAGGTTTGTTACGCCGATGCCGATCGACTGCAGCAATGCAGCCTTCTCGCCCAGCCCAGTCATCTCAAAAATCCGCGGGGCAAAGTACAGTATCGCGTTTATGCCGGACATTTGATTGAAAAACGCGACCAGAAATGCGAGCACGATTGGAACTCGCATCTTCGCTGACCAAAAGCCTCGCGATGTCGCCGAGGTCGCGGCAGCATCTGAGATTTCATCGGCCAGTCGATTCAAATTGTCTAGCGACGAATCTTCTCTGATCATGGCAAGCACACGCATCCCCATGTCGCGGTCGCCCTTCTTTGCAATCAACCAGCGCGGGCTTTCAGGAATGACGAAACACAAGAGTGTGTAAAAGAACGCCGGAATCGCCTCCACTCCCAGCATCCAACGCCAGTCGTTCCTGACACCATCCAGAATGGCATTCGACGCGAACGCCATCAGGATGCCGAAAACAATGTTGAACTGAAATAACCCCGTCAGCCGTCCTCGCATTTCTGCGGGCGAAATCTCCGAAATGAACAACGGAGCTGCGATCGTAGAAATGCCGACGCCGAGGCCTCCTATGAATCTCGCGATGATAAATGAGTAGACATCGGTCGCCAGCCCCGACCAGACAGCAGACACAAAGTACAATACGCCAATCAGAATCAGCGTGGGACGACGGCCGTAACGATCGGTCGGCCACTGTCCGGTCGCCGAACCTAGCACCGTCCCCCATAACGCGGCGCTCATGGCCAGTCCGTGCATTCCGTTGCTCAATCCCCAGAGACTCTGGATCGTCTTCTCCGCACCGGAAATGACGACCGTGTCAAAGCCAAATAGAAATCCTGCCAGGGCGGAGACGATTGACCAGAAATACAGCTTCGATTTCATGAAAAGGATCCCTGACTTGGTCGAACTTTGTACGTCTTCCAGCGGTGGACGAGAAGCCTCGTGGATTAGTGATCATACGAATCCAAAATTTGGTCGAGTTGCAAATCTGGCCCGAACCTGATAACTATCCTGTAGTAACAGGTCGTTATCTTGTGATTACAGCTTTGTGCGTCTGATTCCATTGCAGTTATGCATCTGGAGCTTTGAAGGCTGCCCAACGCACGTCGAAACATGACCACTGGAGAGTTCCAGCCACCTTTTGCAATTCGCAACGTTTCCGATTCGAGTCTATGCAAAAACATCAGCAGATCTCTCAGGAGCTGCGCATGGAGATTGCCACAGGGAAATTCGCCCCGACCGGCAAACTGCCCAGCGAATCGCAACTCGTGCAAAGATTCCACGCCTCACGACCCACTGTCGCGAGAGCGTTACGCGATCTTCAGTCGGAAGGGTTAATTGAACGCAAGGCTGGTTCTGGTTCGTATGTTCGTAACGGTGGTCATCAGCAAAACAGTCAATTGATAGGTTTGCTTGTCCCCGGCCGTGGCTCGACAGAAGTTCTTGACGTTGTTTGTGGCGAATTAGGAGCGATCGCAAAGCTCCATGGATACGGAGTTCTCTGGGGACGTTCGCCGCATCCCATGCTGGATCGCAATCTTAATGCAACATTGGCACGTGAAGCCTGCGAGCAGTTTATTCAGCGAGGCGTCCGAGGCGTCATCTTTGCGCCGTTCGAACATCTGGACGACAGTCGCAGCGTCAATCTGCAGTTGTTGGATCTGCTGCGTCAGGCTGGTATTGCTGTGGTACTGATCGATCGCGACTTTATGCCGTTCCCATTGCGCAGTGACTATGACCTTGTTGCACTTGACAATGTGCAGGCCGGATTCCTCGCCGCCGACCATCTGTTGAGATTGGGTTGCAGACGTTTGTGCTTGTTGTCAGATCCGGACGCCGCCAGTTCCGTCGACGCTCGTCTGGCCGGGATGCGAGAAGCCATTCTGCAGCATCGACTGCCCTGCGATTCTCCTCTTCGGGTTGTGGGCAATGCGTGTGACTTAGAATTTGTGCGAAATGTCATTCAGGATGTCGATGCAGTCGTTTGCGCGAATGACTCCACTGCCGTTCGGCTTCAGCAGTCACTCTTTCAAATCAATGTGAAAATCCCAGAGACATTGCGAATTGTCGGCTTTGACGATGTACGGCATGCAACTCTGGCTTCGGTAACATTGACGACCATACGTCAACCTTGTCGTGACCTCGCGTGGTCGGCCTTTCGAACGCTGGATCAGAGAATTCGTGACACCGCACAACCGATTCGTACGACGTTTCTCGTGCCGACGCTCGTCGTGCGAAATTCGTGTGGAGCCTACGATCGCCGAGGAATTCAAGAGCAATTCGGCTCAGATAGATTCTCGGGGCTGCAGCAGAACACTCCCACACCTGAACAAGTCCAGCGATTGTAGCCTGAATGATTGTCGTTCCCGATTGGCGATTCGTCAGTTCGGAAAAATTGGTGTTTGTGAATGGGATAGCAGACTGGACATGTGGGCTTTCGTGGGTTCTCTTTTAAATGGTGGAGCCGCGACAATATGAATCGCGATTCATTCGTCAGGCAATTAGCCGACGTAGCGATCGCGCGTTGAATCTTCCGCACTTGTGGAACGAAGTTCCACTTGGCTGAGACGAATGCGGAATCAATCACGGGCACTCGGCGGCTGAAAGCAATGTACCTGTGGCCGCAGTCGTTGTCATCCGGAATTCATGCTCAGCGTGGATTGGAGAGCCTGTCAAAAATCTGCCAGACACTCACTCCGTAAGATCTGAACCGCCCGGTGCGGATCCGCATGCGCGAGGGGCTCAGCCGAAAAGTTGACCCCTATTCCGATTCTTGTTCGGCGGGCACTTAGTCCTTCCACGCCTCAACAATCATCGCATCGTCTTCGTGGATGAGTGGATGGCGGTCGAAATTGCCGTAGATCTCGAAGCGGGTAAATCCCGCGGTCCGCAATAGCAAAGCCATTTCGTTTTTGTAAATGTAACGCAGGCTCATTTCGGAACGATGGACCTTCTGCACGTTGCCGTCGGAGCCGAATAATTCCAGCTCGTTAATGGAATGTTGAACCTGGGCGACCCGGTCGAAACTGCGAGTATCGTACATCCGCATCGGTAGGCCCGTTGTCGGATGCGGCATTTCGCCTTCCAACACGCGCGAATTTTGCGGCGTACCGATGATTGCGAGCGATGGAAAGAAAGTGTCAAAGGCCAGCAGACCACCGGGCAACAAATGCTGCCAGCATAGCGATAAGCAGCGGATTTGCGCCTCTTGCGTCATATTGTGGCCGACGGCGTTAAAGGGAATCATGACCAGCGCGTAGCGGCGCGGCAGGTCGAAGTCGCCCATGTCGGCCTGATGCAGTCGCGGTGAAAGGCCCAAGTCCACTGACTTTTGCCGCAGCGTGTCCAGCATCGGGACAAACAGGTCCAGCCCTTCAATATCGACACCCGCTTGCAGACAAGGCAACAGGATTCGGCCTGTACCGCAACAGACATCCAGCACCGGACCCTTGGCTTCCTTTGCCAGGCCGGTGTAGAAGTCCATCCCGTAGGGGATTTCCCCAAGGAGGAGGTCGTAGAACCCGCCGTCGTCAAATGGTGTGGGAAGTTGCTCGGATGTTTCATCCATAGTTGAGCCTGCCTTATACCGAGTGCGAAACGCGTAAACAGCCGAACGACAAGCTAACCCGGTTGCCGCGAGTAAGCATCAATTTCAAAAACCCATGATCGGCAACTCGGGTTCAGCAACTTGGTACGCCTGTCATGGCGTTTGACCAATGGGTGCAAGTCCCCTGTGCGAGAACGAAGATCTAAGCGAAGGTAGGATACCAACTGTGACTCCGATCGAACAAGTACGAGACGAGGGCAACTGCGGGGAGGTAACGAACCGTGGGGAGGAGGTCATCAGCGTTCCTCTCCAAGTGTTAACTCCGTCTCGAAAAGTTCGCTGACCTTCCCTTTCGTTCGACAACTCGTTCGACACCACCGAAAGAGGCTCGAAAACCGCGAAAGCATTCATCAGTAGCCAGTTGAGTCAATTCCACCTCACCGAAAAAGGCGAGCATGGTTACGCAGAGAGTCCCTTCCGGGGACCTCTATGGGGATCGAGCGAAGATCGCATGAGTTAACAATCTGAGAAGACGCATCTCAAAAGAAGGCAAGGAACGACCTGCGCCAGTGAGACCGAACGGAGCCACGTTGCGGACAGTCCCAAATTGCTCCGGTCACTTCGACTGAGCGCAGTTCGTGCGGCTAAGTTCCACCCGGTTGGTGTTGTCATTTCGATGAGGCGCGTGAATGAGACTTGTGTGACGCCGCGGGGCAGATTAATGCGACATCGGCGTGTCGGACCGACGCAGTTTAGAAAGATCCGTTTGGTGGGGAAGTTGGCGTGACCGGAGAGCGCGGAACGAGTCGTCGATATGGACTCAGGCGGTTAGTCCTGAGTCAGCCATGTCACCGGAATATCTGCCGCCAAGTTGGACGAGTAGACCGGATTCCGGCACTCGTCGACTCGCCCAGCGAATGTGTTTCGCTCGCCATCAGTTGGACCACACTTGACTCATCGCCATTTCGGATCTTTGCAATTATTGGCTTCGGAAAAAATGGGGATGGTTCGCTCTCGTCCCCATATCTTGTTTCCCGCTCGTTTAGGGTTCTTTCGGAACCAGTCGTTGCGATCTGCAAAGTAGCGATCTATCGCCTGCCTTGCTACTTCTTCTGACGCGTAATCGCTGTTGTGAATGATCGCCCGAGCCATGCCACTGAAGACAGACTCGATCACGTTCAGAAACTGCGCACAGGCTGGTAGTGGAACGAGCTCAATCTGCGGAACACCAGCATCTCGCGGGCTCCGGACGTTGATACTTGCCACATGTTCATAGAACCTTCGTGACATGTGCCACGATGCAGCGTCCCATGATAAATATAAAGTCTCCATACCCACGTACTCTTTCGTCAACACATCAACCAAGCGGATCATTTCGTATGTATTCTTACGATCCGAGTAGAAGTGAGTCATCTGATTGGTGCACAGTTCAAGCGCGGCGGAGATGATCAATCGCCCGCGAGATTGTTGGCGCTGAGGCACACTATGATCTTCCCCAGGCTTGATTAGTTTTCGTCCACTCTTCTTGGCTATACCGAATGGACCGAACTCGTCTATGGAGAAAAACCGGGCCGTTGGACGGATTGCAGAGAGGATGCTCGTGATTGCGGCGAGTTTTTCTTTGTATTTCGGATCTGTGCTCGTCAGTACGCGTTTTGCTTTTCGCCAGCGATAGCCAGCTTTCCTCAGAATCGCCCGAATATTTTGCATTGAAATCCGGATTCCCTGCTCGCAAAGTATCCGTTGGAGGTCGCCCTGCATCCATGTCGTGCGATTGATGCCGTACGTCGAGGGAGGCGTATGAAGTGTGGCAATTACAACATCCACGTAGTGCGGTTCGTCCGACTTGCAGACTCTGTGTGTTTGTCTCGAAAACAAACCAGCAGTGCCCGCCTCAAGGAAAAGTTCACGATATCGCTGCGTCGTCTTCGGATCTAAATTCAGAAACTTAGCGATTACCGAATTGGGTATACCCTTCTCGGCGGCAAGAATGGTTAGTGATTTCTTTCTATTCGACACGCGACCGTTTCGAAGCTCGGTGCACAATAACGCACCGGTAGTTGTGTTGCTCAGTAAATCTTGTATTTTCTCGACTGACGTCTTGCCGTGAAGAAGATCATGCATCCATCGCCGCGATGACGTTTCACGCGACTGCACAGTTACTCCTCGTGAAGAACGCCACTTCTTGATACCTCGCTGCAGCGTGGCCAGACAACCAGAAAACGCAGTTCGACGATCCCGCTGCAATCGGCGGAATATGTCAGTTGCAGTAAGCTGAGGAGCAACTTCGAGCCATTCGTAAACATCGCTCCACACGTTCTCGAATGGATCTTTGCGGGTCCTCCACGTGCGTTTCTGACACAGGTCACGGGGCAGTATTTTCGTCTGTCGATACTTCCGGGCGGTCGATTCGGACATTCCAGATTTCAGTGCAGACTGCGAGAGCGACATTCCACGCCGTAGATAACTTTGGAGTTTCCGAACCTGCATACTCTCGATCATTGTTAAGCCTCTTGTTTTCTGCTGTTCGGGCAAAAGCGAGCGAGCTCCATTGTGGCGTTCCTCATCAGCGGATGGGAAGATTTTTCTTTCCATCGGTCCGCTCCGCAATGTATATTGTCTTGGGAACGATTGCCGTACACGATAGTCGCGGAAGGAGGCGGTTGGATTAATTGACGAGTCCAGTCGCGAAACGGGACTACCATCTGATTCCACTACTCCCAGCCAAGAATCCGTCTCCCAAGATGGTCGCTTGTTTTGAATTTGAAGAGTTTTCAAACGACAATCCTGGGTGATCGCGACAACTCAATCCGGCCCAGTAATGTGGTCAAAATCATAGGAAAACTGGTATTTGCCACTGCAGGTCGAAGAGCTAAACTGCATCATCAGGACACGACAGGGAGGTTGGTCATGGATTGGAACGGATCAATTCGGATTCGGTCGGAAGCTGCGGAAGCTTTGGCCGAATGGAAGGCATTCTTTGCCAGGCACGTTGCTGTGAAGGCAAAAGAGTTGGCACAAAACAGCAATCCGCCGGGTCTCGTCACACTTGATCACTATCGGCAGGCAGCGGTATTAGCCGCGCAACTACTGGCGATTGAAGTTCAGGACACAGAGTCAAACAATGGCCGTCAAGAAGCAGCCTAAAGCCAACGCGGGAGTAATTTCTGAGGCGGCAAACGAATGGTTTAGTTTATTCCTGAAGCACCTCGAACTCTTCATGGTGGAAGCCGGAAGAAGTCTCAAGCCAGACTCCCAGTCAGCAGACTATCGACTTGTGGCAATGCGAGCTGTCAGGCTGACATTCCTCGATTCAGGCATGGACGACGAGGCGCTTCGCAGTCTTTTCGGGCGAGTCGCGATCGAGGTCCTCGGCGCGGCGACAACTGTACAATGGAACGCTGAGCTGAACAGGCGTAGGTTCGAACTCATTGACTGCGACATTCAGGGCACGCTCAATGCAGCTGAACAGACCGAGTTAGCGGGTCTCACGCAGTTGATGCGGGAGCACGTGGATTCCGAAGCAAACCTACCGTTCGAAGGAGCCAGAAAACTGCACCGCCTTCTGACTGACATGGATTTGGAATCAGCGGACGCGGAGCCGTGATCTTTGATTATCCGGAATCACGGGCAAAACGCATTCATGGTCCGAGTGGGTATTCATCATATGAGTCCTTTCGCCCGTGGCTGCGCGACGAATTTACGTTTCGCTGTGTCTATTGCCTGAAGCGTGAAACCTGGGGACAGGTAACCGGCGAGTTTGAACTGGAACATTTTGAACCGCAGTCCCTTGCTCCACTAAATACGCTCGACTACTTCAATTTGGTCTACGCCTGCCGACGCTGCAATCTTGTCAAGCTCGACCAGCAGGTCGATGATCCCATGACAACGCTTTCGTTGGATTTCATATCGGTCTTTCCTGACGGAATCATTTCAAGTGATCGCATTGAAACCAAGCGAATCATTCGGCAACTCGACCTGAACTCGCCGAAACTGATAAAGTGGAGAGTCATGTGGATGCGGATTGTTGATCTCGCCAGAGAACGAGATTTAATTCTTCACAGGCAGCTAAATGGCTTTCCAGAGGATTTGCCAAACCTGAGCCGATTGAGGGCACCAGGCAACTCAAGCCCCGGAGGCGTTGACATCAGTTGGTACGCCAAACGGCAACGTGGACAACTCCCCACGTCGTATTGAGTCCGTGCTCCGAATCCCCGGGGAAACGTGACTCCTGCCGCTAACTTTTTTCGTCCAGTGACCCGATGTCTAATGGTGAAATCTGAATGTTATCCCACCCGGAATTCACTTCGGCCCGACCGACACACGCCCAACAATCTGATTTGCGAGGGCTCGAATCGCCGTCAGACTGCGGAGTTGAAATGTCTGCAAATATCCTCTAGCGAGGCCGCGACAGTCACGGCGATCGCGGCGTGTAACAGCTTCAGTCCAAACAGCACAAGTGGGCGCGTCCGGAGTCAGATTTGTCAGGAACTAACGAAGCATCGCTCTATCACGTACACTCCCGCAAAATGATGCGCCAACCTGCGGCGGTGAGACCGCCCGACGCGGGTTCGCCCGCTGCCGTTCGACGCTCCGGTCACATCGACCCACGCAGTTCGTGCGGCGAAGTTCATCCGATTGGTGTTGTCTTATTGACATCGCGTCGGGATGAGATTTGAGCGATGCAGCAGATCAGATTGATGCCGCAGCAGCGTGTCGGACCGGAGTAGTGGAGAATGAGTCTACGTCAGATTCTCGATTAACAGCCGAAACGGGAAATCAAGCTGGAGAAAGGTGTCGAGTCACTGCGACGTAGTGTGCTTAATCTCGACGGACAGCCAGGCACGCGCGTAGGACCAGAGGTTGTCGGTGCTGCGGGGCGGGATGTTGAGAATCCCGGCGATTTCTCGGAGTGTGAATCCGGCGAAGTAGCGGAGTTTGACGAGTTCGGCCGCCTGAGCATTCACTTCGGACAATCGTTCGAGAGCATCGCTGATGGAGAGAATCTCTTCCGGTGGTTGCCGGAGCGGAATGTCTTCATCGGGAAGTGGCTGCAGCGTGATGTCTCCGCCATGCTTCTGACTTTGTCGACGGCGAGCGGCATCGACGAGGATTCGCCGCATGGCTTCTGCAGCCGCGGCGAAGAAGTGAGAACGACCATCCCACTGTTGCTCGGTTGAAGAAGTTCCAACCAGGCGAAGGTACGCTTCGTGAACCAGTCCCGTGGCATTCAGGGACAGCGGAGCCGACTCCTTTGCCAGTCGATTCGCAGCCAGCTTTCGAAGCTCATCGTACACCAGCGGCAGCAACTGCGAAGCGGCGGCTTTGTCACCGTTCTGTGCTGCGGTTAGGATTCTCGACACATCAGACACGGACAACCTTTCTGGCACCAGACTTCGCCAACTTCAATTCTGGAAGTTGCATTCGCTGCTGTCAAAGAAGGAACACATTTCACAAATACGGCAGCAGAAGGGTTCGAAGAAAACTCAACAACGGAGCGCTCGACCTCGAGTTCATGGTATGTACGTTTCCGGGCGCATATACGTTTCCGGGCGCATGGAAGAGCTTCGTGCTTAGAGGCACCAGCTCAGATCCCTCGTCTGCGGCGAAACGAGGCCAATCCGGCTGGTCGTCTGATTTTGGTCGACGCGAGTTGTGTCGAAATCGATAGGAAAACTGGACCGTAGACGCGGGCAGGGGCACCTGATTCCACTGTTGCAACAAGCAGCAAAGTCGAACGTTCAACATGATTTTGCCATTCTTTCATTGTCGTTGCCTTCTTTAAGTCGTCTGGACGATCCTGAAAAATCTCAATGGCCTTTTCGAAGTGACCACACCGCACATTGGCGGCCCCGAGCAGAACTCTTGTTCGAAGAGAAACGGGCTCCAGTGGGCGCAGAGCTTCTGCCCAGCGCAATGCCCGCTGAAACTCCAGTGGGTTACCATAGCGATTCACAAGGACCTTGCGACACTGTTCAGCAATTCGGTCTGCGTTCAATCCCTGCTGTTTAATCTGCTCAAGCGACATTTTACGGACCAGTGGCTTGAGACCACGCCGGGCGTCGATAGCAGCCATGTTATCGGCTGGCAATGGGGATTGATTCAGAAGATCCGCCAGCATTGTGGTCGCAATCAATTCCGCATCGGCGTTCTCTGCCACAGGTGTGGCGTCAAACACCGAGGAGTTACCTCCGCCGCCAGTGCCACCGGATCGTCCGAGCATCACGCTTGTCAATTTGTGCCCAGTGGTGTCGAAATCCAGGCTCCATTTATAGAGATTGGAATCAGCATCGCCCTTTCTCTGTGACCTCGGGTGCGGAAATTCGGCTTCATTTTTCGGAGTTGCAGGCATCGTGAATGTGAATCCATCGATCAGTTTGGCATGGCGATTTTTCCACGACCATGTCTCATTGGCCCGCTGTTCGAGATCGGCTGCGACTTCGTTGCTGAGTTCGTGCAGCGCCTTTAACGACACCTTTGCCCGAGCTTTGCAGTCGTCTCCGGTATCGTTCAAGAGTGGCTCAACGCCGACTGCAAGACAGTGGCTGACAATTCTCGCGGCAGCGGATTGGCACGACGCTTGTTTGCCATCTTTCAGCACCCGAGACAGAAAGGCCCAGACCACGATCACGGTGGAATAAGCACCGTTCATCCCAAAGAGCCCGTCAATGCGACCGAAGACGTTCTGGATTTTTTCGGCTGTCAGCACTTCAGAAAACGGCAGTCCGTCGTGAGCCAAAAACGCATCGCTGATCTGCCGAAAACTCGTGCTGCGTGAAGCTGCGTTCTCTGGTATTCCTGCACTCAAGAAATAACCCTCCCTGGTTTTTCTCGGCAGGAGAACCAAGCTTCGATATCATCGCAGAGGCGGGCTTTTCAATCAATACCAACTCTGACGACCGGAGCTTATGATCTCCTCCGGTCCGCCAATAGACCACGTCGCGCACTGACCAAGGTTTGACAGTGCAATTCGGGGCAGGGCCGTTTTCGCCGACGGAGCGGCAAATCTATGTAGGCGATCCGCTCCGTTGGCTGGCGCGACACCCAATTCCCGCCGCGAACTGCCGCCCAGCTGGCGTAACGTGACGTGACGTGACGTGATTTCGATTGGATTTGATCAATCGTCAAGTAGCCGTCAATCGACAGTCGATCCTTCCCACTCAGGGATGCCGCCGTCTTTTAGTTGAGCGTCGTATAGCTCGAAGTAAGGCTTCACCGGCGACATTTCTGCGGATTCGTTGACCATCATTGGGCGAGTGTCCTTCCACCACGTATCGTAGGCTGAGCGAATTTCGGTGACGACATTGGGATGTTTCTCAATGACATTCAGAGTCTGCGCCGGATCGGCTTCCATATCGAAAAGTTCGGTGTTGTTGACGAATCGAAAACGCTGATTGCGAACGCTAAAGTGGTTCCACTGAAAAGCGTTGGGGTCTTTCCCTGTCGGCCATCGACCGACGTGCGTGAATAGAAATCGATCCGGCCAATTCGCTTTGGGATCTGTGATCAACGGCACGAGGTTGCGACCTTCAACCTGGTTCTCGGGCAACGGCGCACCCGCAAGGGCGGTAATCGTAGGAAAGATGTCGATGTCACCGGCAATGCGATCGACATCTTGTTTGGCAGGCAGCTTTCCGTCCCATCGGACGAAAAACGGAACTCGCACGCCGCCTTCATTCGGAGTGCCTTTCAGTCCCTTCATGCCCGCGTTGAACGGTCGCATTTCTGAGCCATCAGGCGCTGTCCCCATCACTTCCCCCGGCTTTCCTGAACCACCAGGCGTCATTCCGTTGTCGGACATAAAAATCACGACCGTGTTGTCAAGCAGTTTGAGCTTTTCAAGCTGGCTCATCAGTTGCCCAACGTTGTCGTCGATGTTCTCAATCATTCCATAGAACGCTGCCTGCTCCTCGCCAAAGCCACAGTCAAGGAATCGCTTCTTCCATGGCTCCGGAGCAATGTAGGGACCATGCGGCGCGTTGGTTGCGATGTAGGCAAAGAAGGGCTTCTGATGAACTTTCGCGATCCACTTTGAAGCGGCTCGGAAGAAGACGTCCGTGCAAAAGCCACGAGTCTGGACGAAGCGTCCGTTATGACGAATAATGGGGTCGAAATAGGAGTTCTTTGGAACATCCGCACAACTACAATCATAGGCCTGCCCGATTCCGCCGGCACCGTGAATGAATGCTTCGTTGAAGCCTCGCTGATGAGGCTGGTATGGCTCTTCATCGCCAAGATGCCATTTGCCAAAAATCCCCGAGGTATAGCCAACTTTCGCAAGTGACTGTGGCAACGTTACGGCATCGAGCGTCAGTCTTTCTCGCTCAAGAATTGTGTGAGTGATGCCATTTCGCATCGAATGGCGTCCGGTCATCAGTGCGGACCGGGTTGGACTGCAGGTTGGGCAAACAAGGAACCGTGTGAACCGCGTGCTTGTATCGTAGAGTCGGTCCAGGTTCGGAGTCTTCAGCCACGGATGACCATGGCGACCCAGAGTCGGAAAACCCTGATCGTCGGTGATGATAAGAACGATGTTTGGCGACGATGCAGTGCCTCCAAAGGCTTCTGAGCCGTGTGGCCCAACGAGGAACAGCAGTAGGGTGATGATCAATCGAATTCGCAAGTGTTTCTGCATGTCTTCTTCCCAAGTTGTCCCGCAGTTGTCACGAATTTCGCCACACGGCCGTTCTGCCACCATTTGCATGGGAAAGACTATACAGTCAGTTCGATCGTGACGCATGCCAGTCAGGCGGTCAAATGTTTGACAAACTGCCTGGATCGCTGGTTGCAGGTTTGAGTGAGTGCTGGCAGCGGCACGGAAAGCAGATACCAGCGAGGCGAGCGGGGGTGTGAACCGGCCGGAAGAAACGCATACCAGCTGGCCGGCGTCGGCCGCTCGCCATTCCTGATGAATGAATTGCCGTTCATTGAACTCCGTCCGCTTCCCGAAACAGGCCGCATGTCTACAATGCGGGTTGATATGTCGAGGGATCGTTTGCCATGAAGCCGTGAACGTTGTGCCGTGGCATTGATCGCTGGAAGCATATTCGCAGGAATTGAAATAGTGAACCAGACCATGAGCAAGGAGAATGTTGTGAGATCGTTTTTGGCCACGTGTATGGCGATCGTCGTGCTGTCGAAGTTTGAAAGTTCCGGGATCGTCAGAGCGGAGGATGCGACCAACGACAAGCCTCTGGCCGTCAGCACCGAACGTGCGTTTCCGAACCTCGATTTCAATCGGCCAATCGTGGTGACTCACGCCGGTGACGGAACTGATCGCCTATTCGTCGCTGAGCAGGAAGGAATCATCAAGGTTCTGAAGAATCATCAGGACACTGAAGAGGCCACTGTGTTCCTCAACATTGATGAACGCTGCGTCTATGCCGACAACCAAAACGAGGAAGGCCTGCTGGGCTTTGCGTTTCATCCAAACTTCAAAACCAATGGCGAGTTCTTCCTGTACTACACGTCTTCCGAAGAAGAGCACCTTTCCAAGATCTCGCGGTTTCGAGTTTCCAAAGACAATCCCAACGTCGCTGATCCGGCTTCAGAGGAAGAAGTTCTGCGAGTTCCTCAGCCGTTCTGGAATCACAATGGCGGAACCATTGCATTCGGACCAGACGGATTTCTCTACATTGGGCTTGGCGATGGTGGCAGTGGAAATGACCCCAACGGCAATGGCCAGAACCTGACGACTCTGCTGGGGTCCATCCTGCGAATCGATGTCGATCGCAAAGACAAGGATCTAAACTATGCGATTCCCAAAGACAATCCATTCATTGGTAAGAAGGTGCCAATTGGCCGTCGAGGCGAATTGGTTGCGGCTCGTGAAGAGATTTACGCCTATGGAGTTCGCAACATCTGGCGCATGTCATTTGACAGCAAAACCGGCACGTTTTGGGCCGCTGACGTGGGTCAGAACCTATGGGAGGAAATCAACATCATCAAGTCTGGTGGCAACTACGGCTGGAACTGTCGCGAAGGCAAACACTGGTTCCGCCCCGACGGCAATGACGTCGATCGAAACGACCTGATCGATCCCATTTTTGAGTACAATCATTCGATCGGAAAGTCGATCACCGGTGGCGGCGTATATCGTGGAAGCCGAGTGCCCGAACTTGTCGGAAAATACTTGTACGCCGATTACGTGTCCGGAAAACTCTGGGCGCTCGAATATGACGAAGCGGCGGGGAAAGTTATTGCCAACTATTCACTGACGGGCGAGAACCTTCCCGTGATGAGCTACGGTAGCGACCATAAAGGCGATGTCTATTTCACGACCCCGTTCGGAAGCTTGTACCGATTCCGTTCTGAAGTTGACGCGAAGTAACTGCATGGTCCGCTCAGTGGCTTCGGATCAATGCCGAACTGATCTCCGGTTTACTGGAGGGAGCGGAACGAGCGAGCTGTCGGGGTTTCCGCCACCGGACGGCGCGCGCCGGTCCGCTCAAATCGGGGTGTTGTTTTCGGGGCTGTTCCATAAGGCAAGCGGCAGAATGAAGAGTTCCTGTTGAGCCTGAGGCGTCAGCCGATTGGCAGGAAGACGTGCAAAACTCAATCACAGCCCGCGATTCTTCGCGGGCTGTTTTTTTATGGCAAACACGAAGTTGACATCCCCCGCTCACCTAATTGCGGCTTTGCCTTTTGGCGTTGCTGAATGGCATCACCGGCTGGTTTGGGCAGGCAGAAGAGAACACCGCGGCGGCCGCTTCGCAGCAGAATTCGCCGGTTTCGAAGCTGCGTTTGGAACTTAAGCCGCTTCAATCGAGCCGTAAGAACCGTCAAAGTTTTACTGACCGGGGCGACAAGGGTTGAAAAGCCTTCAGGACCCCTTCCATCCTCAAAAGCTGATCGCTGAAGCACCGAAGTATTCCTCAAACCTGTTGTAATCCAACTTCGATTCATAGCCCGTCATTGGACGGGTCCAGGAATCTCAGTGGTGCCACGCATCTCCGTTAATACATCTGCATCTGATCTGCGAAGCGCGAAGCGACAGTCGCATTTGCGGTCGCTTGATGCTGTGTGTGGCTTTCACATTTGGGGCCTTGCCCGAGTTGCGATAACCATGATTGTGATTCTGGTATCGGGGAGTGCAGGCTCCGCCGATTCTTCGCTGGATCAGGTTCAGGAATTCGATTCCTTTCGACCGGCCTATGAGCGCGCCACGACATGGTTGGACTCGTTTCGATCATCGGACTCTTCTCGCAGGATTCATTCGGTCTCTGATGAAGGCCAGACGACGAATGAGGAATCAGAATTCGATCTGTCTGACTTTTCCGGCTGGCCAGACGAACGAGATCGGGATGCCGGATTTGCGAGGCTTGCGTCAGGACGATATCAAATCGACGATGACGAAGTTGACGAACTGAGCGATCCAGCGGAACCGTTGCTGGATGTCGATTCGACGCTGAACGACCAGGTCGCTTCTCCGTCAGTGAAGGGCCGGATGATCAGCACTGAAGATGTTTTTTCGGAGGGCCCAACCGCCTGCAATCCGGGACTCTGCTGGCAAGTGCTGCCTCGCGGGCTTTTGTATCGAACCTACATGGCTGGCGAGAAAGAGCCCCGCATGCAGTTTCTGCATTTGAAAGACATAAAGAACAAGCGAACCGTCTGGGATGCGGTGCTTGGTGGACGCCTTGGGCTTTTGAGATACGGCACTGCGGGCGTCGATGATCCACAGGGATTTCAGCTTGACCTGGAAGGAGCCGTGTTTGCCCGAGTACTGCCGAACGAGCCAAGTGCAATGCTTGAGGGCAGTGATTATCGAGTCGGCATGTACGGCACATGGCGGGAAGATCAAATTTCCTACCGAGCAGGCTACTATCACATCAGCTCACACGTTGGCGACGAGTATTTGCTTGCCAATCCAGCCTTTCAACGACTGAACTATGTTCGCGATTCGCTTCTGGCCGGAACGTCCTGCGATTTCACCGATGCTTCCCGAGTCTACGGTGAAGTTGGTTACGCTCTGGGTGTTCAGGGGGGGGCCAAACCGCTCGAGTTTCAAGTGGGAACTGAATATACCCCGGTGAATCGATCAAGTGCGATGGGAGCTCCGTTTGCTGGTATCAATGGCCACTTTCGCGAAGACTTTGACTTCCAGGGCGGCATGAACATCGTTTCGGGATGGTGCTGGCAGGGCATTGAGACTCGTCACCGCATTCGAGTCGGGCTGAACTATTATCACGGTCCCTCGTTGCAGTACGAGTTCTTCGACCGCTGGGAGAATCTTGTTGGCGGTGGTGTGTGGGTCGACTATTGATTAGGGATTTTTTCGGCGAGTTGCCCCGCACCCGACCGGGGCGACGGTTTCGTGCAGCGGCTGATAAATCCAAACATTGTGCGTTTTGGCAACCACCTGCGTTTGGCAACCGTGAGTCTGCCAACAGCGTCATGAAAAAGATGTCTGGAATTCTCCGGGGACACGTTATTGTGGTCGATTTGGTGCCACCTCCAACGTTCCGGATACCTTTTTCAGCAGCCTCTTAAGCTAAGGTTCGCTGATCCTTGAGATCTCTTCGACGACCTTTGAGTCGGCCTTTGAATCGGCCTTTCTCAGGATTGCCTGACGAAAACGGACGACCATTCCGCCGGAGCCGTCGGAATCGTAGATCCAGAGTTCTCGCATCGAACGACTGGAGCCAATTCGCGATATTCGCGCTGGCTGACCCAGCGTTTGGGAAACCTGCAGCGATGTCATTCCTCGAACGACTCGCCCTTCACGAATCGCCAATTGGATATCATCCTTCGGAAGCAACGTGATTTGTTGGGATGTCATCCACTGCCCGTTCAGATGTTCCCAGCCCAGCCGCTTGAGTCGGTCGGCAATCTGTTGGGCATCGTCCGGGGACGATGTTGCCGCCAATGACCAGGCCTGTTTTAGAAGATCGACAGCTTTGGAGTGAAGTTCGCTTTGTTTGCGAAGATCAGCGACAAACAGATATTCATCAGCTGTTCGCAAAAGACCGATCAGTGTCTCAGTGCCGAACTGTCGCTCCTGAGCCTTCAGCCACTGATCGACGATTCCTGCCACCTGGTCCCTTTGATTGAGTCGTTCCAAAAGGGCAATCAACTGCTGCAGTTGTGGCCTTGAAAGGCTCGCGACATGCTCAAACTGGAACTGAATTTCACTCTTCTCCAGCTCGGCCGCAAAGTCGGATTCACTGGGAAACTCTTTTCGAACCAGATCGGCAAGGCTCATTCCGTTGCTGCCGTCGTCTTTAAGCATCTCCCGAATTTCTGTTCGACGAAGAGCGATGTAGAACAGTCGATGAAGCCACAAGCGGTCCGCATCGGAGCCCTGTTCGTAGAGTGCCACCGCTTTCTTTTCGAATTGAGTTCTCAAGTGATCGGGCGGTTCCGGAATCACTCGATCCCAGGATTCCAGCGTCTTCACGGCCGTCATCAGGCTCGCTGCGTCAGCCTTTGGGCTCTTCCATTTTGTAATGAGGATCTCAAATCGGATCGTTTGCAGCAGTCTCTGATCCACGTTCAGCGACTCAGCCAGCGTCAGCAACGCTTGCAATTCGTCGACGATGCCCGCAGCGTTCTTTCTTTTTTCGGACAGTGCCAGCGTACGAGCGGCCGCAATCTCCTGCTTCAAATCTTTGTCTGCGTAGTACTCGGCAATCGGCTCGAACTGAGCCGCTATTGCAAGCAATTCAGCAGTTTTTTTTGGCGACAGCTCGGCAGCCTGTTTCGAAAGCTTCTCAAGATCTGTATCGCGAACCACCAAACGACTCACAAGAAAAGTGAGGCGTCCGTCGGTCAGCAGGAACTTGCCAGTCACATCCAGACACTGATTGATCTTCATTCTGTCGGGCAGCCTGATGCTTGCAGGAAGCCGACAGGGAATGTCAAACTTATTCAGGTGAAAAGTGTCATTTGCACGGCCCTGAAATCGACCTTCGAACTGAAAGCGACGGCCATCCTCAGCGAATTTTTTCCATTGAACTTTTTGGCTAACAACTTCCTGCAACGTTGAGACCTGCGCGCAGACACTTTGGCTGAGGCTCAGCAGCACACAACAGACAGCGACGACGATCAGCATTTGGTGGGGGCGGCAACGTGTCATTTTAGCTTACTCCGTTTTGGGGAGTCCACCAATTCGTTTGCGAGGACACCGGCGGACTTGACGAACTCTGCCTGACGTTCCAGAAGCACCTTCAATCCCTGATCATTTTTGACATCGTAGCCCAACTGCTTTGCAAAGAACGCATGTGTGATCAGCGTGCATGAATCTCCTTCCAGAGAAATCCGCCACTGCATCGCCTCCGGATTGGGAGCCTGGCAGTTCGCAATTATCCCAATAAACAACAGGGCCTTCGTTGGCTCGGCGGCTGAACACGTCAGCAACAGTTTCGATGGCGCTGTTATAATGACGGGGATACCATCGATGACCAGTGGCAGGTCGAGCACCGGCGAACCTTCAGCGCTGATCGCTGGCTTCAACGGAGTTTCGAAGAGCAGGCGTTGCCCCACAAGCGACCGGCCAGCATCAGCGGCTTTTGTTGGATCGAACTTTCCGTCCTTTCCAATCATTCCACTGAACTGGCTCACAAAGTCGTTTGACCCAAGCTGATCAACAGCCTCCGCCTGCCACAACAACGCGGTCGCTTCGTTGGCTTCTGAGTCATGGCGGTGCAGCGTCGTGGCAGCTTCAACGGCCTTCGAGAGCGATTCGCGGACCAGAACCACATCATCTTTCTTCATGGCATCAACAGCAAGATCCATCTCAAGCCGCCATGTCTTGCGGGCTTGTGTGAGTTGTCGCTGATGGATATTCCACCAGATGGTGGCAACGAGAATGCCGCCTCCAGCCACTGCCAGAAGCCTGGCCGGGGAAAACAGCTTTTTCAACCTTTCGCCCAGAGTGCGACGAGGCGATAAAAGAAGCGGAAGTTCTAATTCAGGCTCTCTAACGGCTCGTTTCGCATGACCGTCAGTTGCTGACTCCGCTGCAGCGTCAGGTTGCTTGCGACGCTTTACTGTCGACCGATTGTTGTCGGCAGTATCATCGTCGCCGGGAACCTCGACCGGACGGCCCGATGTCTGCCGATCGGCAATTCGGCGTGAGTCATTGGCGTCGTCATCCGGGACCTCATGTCGATCCCCAACCACCAAATCTCGAACCACAGTGCCGACACGTCTTGCGACAGGCCCATCGACCACTTCACTCTGAACGCGACGTGTGGCCGGGTAAACATTGACGGGCAGGACATAAATGCGAGCATCGCACGCAGAACACAGCGCCAATTGATAGTCGGGCCGGCGAATTCCAGCAATCCGATGCCCGCAGTCGCACGCGATCTCAAACGGAACCGGCACATCTCGGGCCGCTGTTCCGAAAAGGCGTGCTTTGGCTCGCGCAAGTCTTGCCGTCAGGCTAGTCATGTCCAATCATTCTGCCATCGACTGCTTCAAAATGTGTGTGTGATTGCGTCACTCAGGGTGACGCAATCGCGAGCGACCATTGTGCCGGTTCACACAAACGATTTCTACACGGGACGGATCGTGGAATGACAAAATATTGTTCAGGAGTTCGACCAAAACCCGGCTGACAAGCCAAATAGCGTTCAGCCTTGCCTTCGACGTGTGTTTGTCGGTCCAGGGGGCCGCCGTTTCCGCAGCCTGCCGGACCTGTGGAGGCTGCTATGCCGAGGACCGAGCACTAAGAACGCCTCACAAAACCGGGACTGGCTCCCGGATAACCCTGAAAAAGCTCGCAAAACTGGAGGAGAAGGGTGCCTGTCCCGGTTTTGCTAGAGCCTCTAAATAACGCGGACTGATCACCGACCGACAAAGGAAGAAGTCGTCCGGTGAGACTAATCCTCTGCCCGGACGTTTCGCATAATGGTTGCGATGTCGTCGAGGAATGGGCTGTTATCGGCTTCCAGTGGAAACTGCGTCTTGCGAAGCTGTAGCTCGAACCACTGCCGCTCATTGCGAGGCGGCGTGATGTCTCGATTCTTTTCCGCCACAATACCGGTGACTTCAAGGGCCACGCAAAGCATCGTCACCACGTTACGCTCTTCCTTCGAACGGGCGAAGAGAACCTTTTCCACGTTGCGGCGGATGGATGCGATCTTCTTGTCCAGGACGACAACCATCTCCGGATCCATTTCGGATGATTTTGCGTTCGTCGTTTCCTCGTCGGTACTCGATGTAACGACAGTCGGTGTAACGGTTGTCGTGGTTGCCAGCGGCCCGACCTGAACTGGTGTCAGAGTTCTCTGTACGCTGGACCATGCAGGCCCAACTGTCTTCTCGATGGGAACACCAAGAGCCTGATAGTCCTGAAACTTCATAATCTGAGTAAACAGCGGCTCCATTTCCCTGACGTCCTGAGAACTTACAGACGCAGAACGGATGCTGCCAGCGATGTGCTTCTGAGTATGCTCCCAGCGAGGCTGCCGAGAAATAAATCGCTGCAACGCATTGGTGTCTCCATCGAGGTGCAGCGTCGAGTAGCCGTTTCGGTTTGCGCTTCTAACCAGTTGTCGGCGAATGAACTCATCCTGAAACGAAGATCCGGTTCCCATTTGGCTCAGCGTTCTGGTGAACACGACTCGATCGTCAGGCCGCAATTCAACGCCAGTCGTTGTTTCGGGAATCAATGAGTTTGCCGTGGTCTCTTTCACGCGCACCGACCCAACTGGCACAAAGTGGCCGTCGCGAGATCGAAAGACGGCAACCGAAACCGGATGCTCCACGGTTTCGTTAATCCCGTGCACATCGCCCAGATCGACCGAAGTGACTCGTCCGTTCTGTTGCACGGTCCCAATAACCCAGATAATCCCCGCGCCGTCCTGAGTACTGGCGAGCGTGCTTGCCTGTTGGGCGATCGAATCGTTGGCCGCCACGATGAACATTCCCAAAGCCGTGCCAGCGAGAAATCCTCGGCGGGTGATTGAGAGCATGTCGAACGCCATGGTAAGGGGGACAGAAACAGCACGCGAGCCACGAACGCGTTAGGATACCGTGGTTACCCTGCGATTCGCAAAGAGAATCCTCGACCGACTGCGGTCCCGAAGATTTGCCAAAAAATCTCGGTCGCTCCAATCCGCATGATTGAAACAGTCAACAGCCCGGAAAACAACCAGCGAAGCAATCCTGCCAGAAAGACTCTCGCCGATTTGAGTGAGGCGATCACGCTGCGGCGAGTAGGGCCAGTTCTTCGGCATTCACGGCGACAATGGCGATTCCGAACTTGTCGGCCACGGATGCGACTTCGGAAGGATTAATGATGATGGTCATGCCTGCTTCGATGGCAAGGACTTTGCCGCCGGATTCATGCATCGTCTTTATCGTTTCGACGCCCACGGTAGGAACATCGAAGCGCATATCCTGATGAGGCTTTGCGACCTTGACGACTGTGAAACCGCCGCGTCGACAGAGTTCACCGGCGCGCTTGATACAGCGGTCCGTGCCTTCGATGGCTTCGACAGCAATCACAGCGGTGTCGTTGACAACGACCGTTTGCCCGATGTCAAGACGCCCCATCTCGCGAGCCAGTTCCCATCCGAAGCGGATGTCCTTCCACTGAGAAGCACTGGGGCGTCGATGCGTTAGGAATCCGTGTTTCACGAGTAACTCCGGGCAGTACTTCAGAGCGGAATCAAAGATCAAGCCATCACGTTCGAATTCGCGGATGACGGCCAACAGCAGCGTGTCATCCTTCTTATTCTCGCGTGCGTAGCGAATCCACATGTGGATTGTGCGCCAGTCCGGCATCAGACGGAGCCAGCGAAATGGATGGAACAAAACAGTCTTCTCAATCTTGCCAGCCATGATGATGCGACTGACCTGTGCCTTCTTGAAAAGGCGAATGGCCTTTCCGAATCTCGCCAGCGGCGCGAAGCGGAACTCATCACACGCGTCGTGGAGTTCTTCCGACGCCATTCCGGCCACTCCAAGCCCATAGACGTAGTGTCCCGCGTGGCGAGCTGCGTTGGCAAAGCGAATAGGGAATTCTCCGCCGCCAGCCAGCAGTCCGAGCCTCATAGGCGCGCAAGAGTCAGATTCCGTCATTGTCGTACCCAAACCCGCTGGTCGTACAAAGGGAAGAATGTGTGGCACTGAATCAGAAGATTCCGAAATGGACATGAATTGCGGATCACGGTGAGGAAATCAAGGGCGTGTGAATGGTTCTATATGGCTAATTCAGGCTGCGTCTCGGTTTTGAATGGCTGGCACAGGCGGGGTATCGTGCAATCGTGAGCGCAATGAATCGAGTTCTTTTTCCATCTTTTTAACGGTGTCGCGAATTTCTGGCAGACGCTTGAGCGCCATCAACTGCCGCGTCGTCTCTCCGACTGGCCCCGCTGGAGAACCAAGGTACGTTTGGCCGCCAGGCATGTCTCGATGCACGCCGGCTTTGGCGCCAATGATCGCGCCGTCACCAAGATGGACGTGATCGGCGATTCCGGCCTGGCCCGCACAAACAACATAGTCGCCAGTCGTCACGGATCCTGCGAAACCCACCTGTGAGACAAGAAGGTTGTGTCTACCGATCTGACAGTTGTGGCCAATCATCACCTGGTTATCGATTCGCGTTCCTGAGCCGATCACTGTCTCGCCGACTTTCGCTCGATCGATTGTAGTACCCGCGCCAATTTCCACATCGTCACAGATTCGCACGATGCCGTAGTGAGGCAGTCGCTCATGGCCGCCGTTTACGAATCGGTAACCGAAGCCATCTGCTCCAATCACGCACGCGGCGTGGATGATGACTTGATTGCCAACCATGATGTCGTGATACAAAACCGAGTTTGCATAGATCGTGACATCATCGCCAAGCTGGCATCCATCACCAATCACAACACCCGAAAGGATCTCGCAGTTCTTTCCAATAACGACGTCTCGTCCAACCACTGCAAGTGGATGGATGTTCGTGCCGGTTCCGATGCTGGCTGATTCATCAACAACGGCACGGCTGGAAACTCCGACAGTCGATCGAGCTCTTGCAGGTTGCAGCAGACCGACGATGGAGAGAAACGCGGTTTCCGGCTGAGAGACAAGCAGAAAGGTGCGGTCCTGAAACCTGGCAGCTTCTTCCCTGATGCTTGAAGGAGCGATCACAACCAGCGACCGAGAGTTTTTCACACGTGGCAGATTTTTCGCATCGCCAACGAAGCTCAGATGATTCGATTTTGCCCGGTCGATGACGTCGGCCGCATCCACCGAACGAGTGCCATCACCGATCAGTTCAGCGTTCAAAATCGTGGCAATTTCGATCGCCGTGAAAGTTTTTCTCGCGGTCCCAGTGTTCATCGAGCCCTCCATGTGCTCGTACGGGTTTCGAAATTCCAGTACTCCAGACACGGTGTTTTACGCGAAAAGTTCCTTTTTCCGCAAGATGAAGGGTTCATTGTCAAAATGGCAAAAGACGAGAATCGGACAGCAACTATGCTGCTTTTTTACTCTTTTGCTGCTGTGCAGCCTTTTGGGAGGCATCCTTGGGTGCTGACATCTCGCCAGATTCACCCTCTGCTTTGCGAATGATCCGGACGGGTTCCATCGATGCCGGTTGATGGCGAGCCACCAGAAGCAGCAACGGCGGCATCAAAACAAGCGACACCACCAAACTGGAAGCAACACCCAAGGCAAGCAGAACGCCGATGCTGAACATACCCTGATGCGAGGCGATCATCAGACTTCCAAAACCAACGATGGAAGTCAACGACGTCACCATCATGCTGCTCAGGGTGTCGGCTGATGGTTCGTACGACTCCTTGCCAGCCGCGATTTGGCCTCGGCAATCGGATACGAGATAGATTCCATTGTCGACGCCGATCGCAAAGATCAGCGGCAGAGCGATCAGGTTGACCGGATTCAACTCAAGCCCCAGCAGAGCCATCATCCCCAGCATGACGACGCCGCCCGCCAGCGACGGGATCAGCGTCAGCAGAGTGTCTCGCAGGTTTCGATAGTCCAGAACGGCCGCGATGAATACGACAAGTCCAAGACAGATGATGACCAGCAGACTTGGGTCGATTGTTCCGTTACGTTTGAACAGTGTGTAACCGATGAACGCGGCAACAGCGATCGGTGGAATCACCGTCATGAATTTCTGGCCAGGCCGTAGAAAGTTGACCAGCAGAATGATTGAGATCACTGCCAGAGCATAGAGCCCGATTGTGCCATAGGTTTTGTGCATGCGACCGGCGGATTCAAGATTCTGGATCGGTGCCCCAGTGACTTCGGCATCGACCGTGCGGAGTTCTTCCACAAAGCTGGCCAAAGCCTCGCCGTCCCAGATGTTGGCTTTCGGATAGATTCGCAATGCCCAGTGTTGAGTGTTGTCGCTGTCGACTCGTACGTAGCGATTCTTGATTTCCTTAGGCAGATCTTTGAGTTGCACAGGCGCAAAGTTGTTTGCACTCGCGATTTCCTGGTACTCCACGAGCAGCCATCGGGCCACCATGTCGTTGTAGCCGCTCATGATCGCATTTGCTGTTCGAGCTGGCGTTGCTTCGAGCTCGTTCAAAAACGAGTCGAGGGACTTCGCTGCTCGCTGAGCCGTCGGATTTGGCGACTTACGAATCGCCCCAAAGAGGCGATCAACTTCCTTGCCGATAGCGACATAGTTTGCTGGGGCGATGTTGGGGATCTGTCGCTGCACATTGTTGGCTCGCTGCTGAAGACTTTGAATCATCTGCAGAGTGCGAGCATCCGGTGGGTCGGGCAACTTGCTTGCACTGTCGCTGACGCGCGCGACGGAGGGAAGTCGAAGGAACTTTTCTCGCAGCTCACTTGCCTCTTCCCAGCTGTTCGCGACGGACACCGCATAGAGCACCGTTTCGGAGCCCGACTGTTCCAATCGACGTTCAGCGACAACGGATTCTGCATTCGAATCCATCAGCCGAATCAGATTGGGATTGTAAGGGACCTTGCACTGAAGCGTGCCTTCGGAATAGCTAAATGACTGAAAGGCAAAGAACGCCAAGCCGGCTGCGGCAATCGAAATTGAAATGACCGGCCACGCGATCAGGCCGCGTCGAAGAAACACTGGCGAGAATGGCTGCGGCAGTGCCTCAACGTCGTACTCTGAGTCGGACAGACAAAGCAATGCCGGCAGAAACACAAATGTCGAGGCCGCACACAGCAAAACCCCCATGGCAGAGATTAAGCCCAGTTCAGCGAGCCCCGGGAAGCCGGTCACAAGCGCTGTTGCGAAGGCCAAAGCTGTGGTGATGGCAGATGTTAGAATTCCCGTGCCGGTCGTTTCGGCCGCTTCTCGAAGCGCCTGAGGAAGCTCGTAGAGCTCCTGCCGCAGCGAAAGATAGCGGTTGATGAACGAGACCGAGAAATCGACTCCCAAGCCGATCAAAAAGATGGGAAAGCAAACACTGACGATGTTGAGATGCCTGACGACCAGTGTCGCTGCACCGAATGTCCAACTTAGCGCGACCAGCAATGTCATCAAAGCCAGCATTGGATGTCGAATGCCTCTGAACGCCAGGAACAGCATTCCGCCGACGGCAAAAAAGGCGACGATGCCAGCGTTTTGCATGTCCACCTGAGTGCTGTGCATTTCATCATGCTCCAGCGCGGCGATACCACTGAGCGAAATCTTCAAGCCGCCTGTATCCGTTTGATGGTCCTTTTGAACGTCGACCATCAGTTCCCGCAGGCGGGCTATGGCCTTTAATGTGGGATTGGCGAGAGTGTCCTTTGAAGCGTTGGTTGCGGTCACCTGGACCATGCCGACAGTGCTTTCGGCGTTCAAAATGTAAGAAGTTGCGTCGTCTGTCAACTTTTGGTCGGCACCCAACTGCATCAGATCGGGAAGCGGAGCTTTGAAGGCGATGCGTTCAACCTTGCCAGCTTCCTTCGCGTGGCTAAACCAAGTCTGCAGGCTTTGGGCATACCGTTCGACGGATCGGTAGGTTGAATCCGGGACCGAACCATCCTGCTGCTGAGCGTTGTCAATTTGCTTCCTGAGGTTTGCGGCAAGCGTTTCTGCTCGCACGAGATCCCAATTTTGGCCCTGAACAACCTGGTCGTAGGAACTAAGACGAGACGCCGTCTTCTCAAGCTCCCGAGCAGTCAAAAACTGCAACGCTTTTTGACGCATTGACGTCAGGTTGACTCGAGCCAGCACATTTCCGAACACATCCGGCTCACGCTTCAGACGGTCACCGAGGTCATCAATGACGTCACGAATCAGCTTGGAACTTGGGGTTGGCGTTTCGATCACAACCAACAAGTCCGATTCAGCTCCGAAGGTATCTGCGTAGTCTTTCCACGTTTTCGCAAACCGCGATGCGGGATCCATCAGATCCGCTCGACTGGTTCGAAAATTCAACTGTGTGACGGTCACACCAACACTGGCGCAGGCAACGATCAGCACAAGCCACAGCATAAGCCGTGAGCGCGATGCCACCGTTGCCACTGTCCAGCCCAGAAACCTGGCTGTCAGTGACCGTGTTGATGCGTTGTCTGACGGTCGGCTCATGACCTTCCCTGGTTGAAGGGTAGCGGGTTGAGCAAGAGAAATGATAAAGAGTTCCGGCAGAATCTGCCAAACCCGACAGGGCACTCATCACTCCGAATTGGGCGCACGAAAAACGCACAACCGACGGAGCAGTTCGTAATCGAAAGATCGGCATGGAGGTGACAGTTGCTGGAGTCAAAGTGGAAGTCTGAAAATCTGAGTCAATTGTTCTTGAGCGACAATTCGGCTCAGTCCAAAGAAATGTTGTGTTCCGGATGCGGTTGAATCGAATCTGACGTTTGCGAAAAACAGCGGTGAGCTTAACAATCCCGTGGAGATTTCCAAGTCTGACGAATGTATCACTGGAGTTCCTGATTAGTGTCGTTTGCCAATTCTCCTCGCCCTGACGCGTCGGCTGCGCTGCTCACATCAACCGGTGTTGGAGCGGTTGCGGTCATTGAAGTCTGTTCTGCAAATCACGAGCACGTCGATCAGCTCTTTTCGGCATTTACTGCCGTTCCCGAGCGTCGCCTCACCGATTCGTCAGTCGGCCGAATCGTCTACGGACACTGGGGCGGCGAGGACGTAGTCATTGTTCGCGCAGATTTGGGACGATGGGAGGTTCATTGCCATGGAGGTGTCGCTGCCGTTGAACGTATTTTGACCGATCTGCAGCAACAAGGCGTGCGAGTGGATCGTGGTGGGAGTGCTTGCGGCAAAGCGAGTGGCGATCATGCGATTGAGGCAACAATCACGTTGTCGCTTTTGAAGTGCCGAACTCCCAAGACGGCCGGGCTCGTTCTGGCTCAATTAGACGGAAGGCTGGATCGGCTTTTAAAGCAAACGCAAAGCATGGACTCAGCAGACCGCAATGCGGCTGCGGATCACATTCGCCGTTGGCAGTCAGTTGCCGAACACTTGACGCGAGCATGGCGAGTTGGAATTGTGGGGCCTCCGAACGCAGGCAAATCATCGCTGATCAACTCGCTGGCAGGACTTCAGCGATCGATCGTTTCGAACATTCCTGGGACGACTCGCGATCTGGTGGAAGTAGAGATTATTGTCGACGGTTGGACGTTTCAGTTGGTCGATACGGCCGGAATTCGCGAGGTGGCCGATTCAGTTTTGGAAGGCATTGGCATCGAACAGTCCCTGGAGATGTTGACAGAGTGCGACCTCGTTTGCGTGGTGATCGACTCAATAAACCGCATGCTTCCCGAGGTCTTTCAGCAACATCTTGGCCGGATCAGCGTTCCCGTGTGTGTACTGTTCAACAAGTGCGATTTAATGACTGGCGGAGTTAGCCCGGACAATTTGCCTTCTGCGAATCAACTGGCTGTCGAGTTTCCAGTTGCCGCAACATTTGCGGTGTCTGCTGTAACAGAAGAGGGCTTGGGGCAGTTTCTCAACTGGATGAGGGATTCGCTGATTCCTGAAGAACCGACTTCGGAGATCGCTCTGCCGCTGTTTTGTGAATCCTTCGCCAGGCTGTGATTCTGTTTTGAAAGGGTATTCCTATAAGTTGAAATGTGATCGGACAGGAATGCGCACACGACCGCGGGAGCTGTCCGGCCGCTTCGACCTTAGCTACGCTCTTTTCGAAGCTGCTTGCTGGCTTGAGTCAGAATGTTGCGTTCACGCGCTGTTAGGCTCGCTTCGCCTTCACGGCTGATCTTGGCAAGGATCTGATCGACCTGAAAATCGAGGTTCGATTCCGGGGCCGTTGGCGGTGCAAATATTCGCAGTTTGCCCTTGTTGCGGCGTTTCATCGAGATTCGGCCGGCGAACTGATCCCACCAGCGAGTCAGATGCATGGCAGATCGGAAGTAAAGGAAGCCGAACAACAAACCTCCAACATGGACGCAGTGAGCGGTTTGGCCGTTTCGATCGAGTAGCATCGGAAGCACGAGAGACAGAGGCAGCAGCCATCGCATTTCAATTGGAACGACACCAAACAGTTGCACAACCTGTCTGGGGTAATGCATGGTGACCACGCAAAAGATTGCAAAAATAGCCCCGGATGCTCCAAGGATATAGGTAGGCTGTTTTGTGATCGAGTAGTACGCGACTCCCGAGATTCCCGAGAACACGGCTGAGGTGAGATAAAACCAGAGAAATTCTCGTTCCCCCATCAGGCTGACCAACACGCGACCAATCGAAAAGAGAATCATCATGTTGAATACAAGATGAAGCGGATTATTTCGTGCGTGGCAAAACGCGTAGGTCACTAAACGCCAAATCTGTCCTCGCTGGTAAAGATCGGGACCCGAGAGACTGAGCCATCCTTCCACGTCCGGAAATACGAGTTGGGCGATGTAAACGCCAACGGTGATACCGATCAGCTTCATCACGATCGACGCTGACGCCACGCGACCCAGACCCAAGCCGCCGTCGTGTTCGTTTCGAAGATATTCCCGGTTTTCAATGCCCATAGTGGACGTCTCATTATCGCGGTGAAGCGATCTCAATTGGCGAATTCAGAGTCAGGGTGAGGCGAGCGGTTCCGAATTAACAGATGTTCTTGAACCATTCACTTTTGGATCTTAGGTTGCAAATTCAGAATCGTCGACGTGAGTTCATTGTTGCGGCGACTTCTCGGCTTGTTCATTTAAAACAACAAACGTCGCCGGAATAACCCGAATAATACGAACGGCGCAGTCTCGCGGAATCCTGCGGACGGAGCAGCTTGAACCGCCTTTTACAAAGCCATCTCCCAGTTTCGGCGGCTTTTCTGAGGCCGGGAAAGGGCATTGAGTTGTGTGAATTCGAGGGTCTTCCTCTTTCGAAACGTAAAAATCGTCGATACCATCCGCGATCTCAAAAACTGAGATGATGTACAGGTGTGCGCGCGGATAGCTTGGCGGTTCAGGCTGCTTTCGCTGTCCTAGTGATCTGAGTTCGTATCCTGCCGGTAAGCCGGTGACGGTTTGCGGTAGTGCGAAATAGTGACCTGGTCGCAGTCGACAATTGTCCTGCGAACGGTTGTAGGTCAGGCGTTTCTCGTCACTGCTTCCGTTAAGGTCGAATCCCCAGGCGTTATTCGCCCGGGAGGCGAGCACTGAAACATCAGGGAAATTGCTTGTCTTTCGATTGTCGGCATGACAACGAAAACGATGACTCTTCCAACCCGGTGTCACTCAACCCATATTTCGTCGATGCGGTATCGCCGCAGTTCCGGACCTGTTTTTCCAGACTTTAGGATCGTTCTTCAATGACTGACATTACCCTGCTTCGCAACATCGGGATTTCGGCCCACATCGACTCGGGGAAGACGACCTTGACCGAGCGAATCCTGTACTACGCGGGACGAATTCACAAGATTCGCGAAGTCAAAGGTGGAGACGGGGGGGCGACCATGGACCATATGGACCTGGAACGCGAACGCGGGATCACGATTACTTCTGCTGCCACACGCGTCGAGTGGAAGGACGAAGAACTGGGAACCTCGCATCCGATCAATATTATTGACACACCTGGCCACGTGGATTTCACGGTCGAAGTCGAGCGTTCATTGCGAGTTCTCGACGGGGCCATTCTGGTACTATGTGCGGTCGGCGGTGTTCAAAGCCAGTCGTTGACAGTTGACCGTCAGATGCGTCGATACGGCGTGCCTCGCATTGCCTTCATCAATAAGATGGACCGCACCGGTGCCAATCCGGCCAAGGTGATGGCAGCCATGAAGGAAAAGTTGAAGTGCAACGTCGTTCCGCTTCAGATCCCAATGGGCCTCGAGTCTGCGTTTCAGGGCGTGATAGACCTGATTCGAATGGAGGCTGTTTATTTCGAAGGCGAAAAAGGCGGAGACGTCATTCGCAAGCCAATTCCTGCTGAATACAAAGACGCAGCTGAGACAGCTCGCCGCGAAATGCTTGAGGAATTGTCAATTCATGATGATGAGCTGATGTCCGCACTGCTGGAAGAAACTGAAATCAGCATCTCGCAGATTCGTGAAATCATCCGAAAGGCGACACTCGCTCAGGCGATCGTTCCAGTACTGATGGGAACAGCGTTCAAGGACAAAGGTGTTCAGGAAGCTCTGGATGCCGTTGTCCGTTTTTTGCCATGCCCGCCGAACCGCGACAAATATGCGAACGATTACAGCAAGCCGATTGGCGAAGACGGAAAACATCCGCGAGTGTTGCTGAGCGATTCTAACGACGCTCCGGTGGTGGCGATGGCTTTCAAAACGGTTGTGGAAAGCTTTGGTCAGTTGACCTACACGCGAGTCTATCAGGGCAAGATCGTAAAGGGCCAAGCCTACGTGAATGCTCGTACTGGCCGGTCGGTACGATTTGGTCGACTAGTGCGGATGCATGCGAATGACCGCGAAGATATCGATTTCGGCGAAGCTGGCGACATTATCGCAATCGTGGGCGTCGACTGTGCATCGGGCGACACTTTCACGTCGGAAGGTTTGCACCTTTCTCTGGAGAACATTTTCATCGCGAACGCAGTCATCCGCCTTTCAATCGAACCAAAGAAGCGAGACGACGCGGATAAACTCAGCAAAGCGCTGGAACGCTTCCGTCGAGAGGACCCAACCTTTCGCGTTCTGACAGACGAAGAAACCGGACAAACGTTGATTGCCGGGATGGGACAACTACACCTCGAAATCTATGTTGAACGAATTAGGCGAGAATACAAGTGCGAGTGCATCATTGGTGAGCCTCGAGTGGCTTACCGCGAATGCCCAACCAAAGCCGTTGAGTTCAACTACAAGCATAAGAAGCAGTCAGGTGGTTCCGGGCAATATGCTCACATCGTGGGCGTTCTGGAACCGCTGCCTGACAACTATGAAACTGTGTACGAGTTCGTCGACGAAGTTTCCGGCGGTCGAATCCCTCGCGAATTCATTGCTCCCGTTGACGCTGGCTTCCAGTTAAGTCTGCCCAAGGGGCCTCTCGGCGAATTCGAAGTTGTAGGCGTCCGAATGCGACTGCAGGACGGAAGCTACCACGACGTCGACTCCTCGGAAATGGCGTTCAAGATCGCTGGTATCGGCTGTATGCGTGAAACGCTTCGTAAGGCAGACATGACTCTGCAGGAACCGATCATGAAGCTGGAAATTGAAGTTCCAGACGAGTATCAGGGCCAGGTAACCGGACATCTTTCCAGCAAGCGTGGGATGGTGACAGGTTCCGAAGTCAACGGCGGAGTCTGCGTGATCCTTGGCGAAGCTCCTCTGTCCAGCATGTTTGACTATGCCAACGAACTTCGCTCAATGACACAGGGCAAGGGAACGTTCAGCATGGAGTTCCTCGCTTACCGCCAGGTACCTCGCGGTCTGCAAGGCGAAATCCTGGAACGTCGCCGCAAGGAAAAAGAAGCTCAGGCGGCTATGAAGTAGTCTGACTGACAACTGTTGTATGCAAAACCAAAAGGCTCGGGCGAGAAATCGTCCGAGCCTTTTGGCGTTCATTCCCGATTCGAAATGCTGCGAGCCGGTTTAAGTTTCAAGGTACTGAACTACTTCTTGCCTTCCCGCACGCAGAACACATGACTTCCTACGCGAATCAGAAGGCTGCCGCTGAGAGCGGCGACGCCATACTGAGTTGGTCCGGAGAACATGGCAGACGCTTGTTAGCGTTCAGCGCTGGTTTCGTCGGCTTTGGGTGCTCCGTTGTCCGATGGAGGCGTGTCGGCCGGCCAAAGTTCACTGGCGGCGAGCACTGTTGTGACGCCATCTTTGCCGAAGAAGTAGATTTGATCGCCCAGCGGCAGCGGGGGCGCCCAGCAGGATTGCTTCGTTCGCTGAGCGTACTTCTGTTCGCCGGTCGCGACATCAATACAGTAGACGACGCCGATTCGATTGACCCAGTACGCGAAACCCTGATGGACGAAACGTGAAGCCCACGACGGCGTCGCCTCGGAACTCACCAAAACTCTTTCGACCCTCCAGTTGTCACCGTCGCGGCTCATCTGCAGCACCGCATTGGATTTCTTCGCGCCTTCCGAATTCTCACCCGATCGTCCCGGTGATACGGCGATGAAAAACTGATTCGGGCCAGCGGGCAGCGGAGTTGTTTCCGTGTCTCCGCCAACGTCGGTGTAGGTCCAAAGGAGTTTGCCGGTTGAGGGATCGTAGCCGTCGACACTTGCTGCGGAGCTGACAATCACCTGTGGCTGTCCATCGATTGGAATGCTCGCCGGACTGCTCCAGCTGGTGCGGTTCGTTCGATCAGTCTTCCATGCGATACTGCCATCAGCCTTGCTGAATGCCGCTAGATACGACGGCCTTTCGTCATCAATGAGGACAATGACGTGATCATTGGTTTGAACTGGCGATCCGCTCGAACCAAACTTGTTGACGAACTTGCCATATTCCTTCGACAGCGATTTGGACCACGCTTCCGTGCCATCGTGAGTCAACGTGACCATGTCGCCGCATTCGAAGAATGCAAACAGGTGCTGTCCATCCAACACGGGAGTTGGTGCGGCCAGGCTGATGTAGACGCTGTTTGGATCGGGCGAGG
>JANMEV010000177.1:0-2502 GCA_031377305.1 Planctomycetota bacterium
GAACGAGTTGCTGGCGCAGTCGGATGTTGTCACTCTGCATTGTCCATCGACTCCGGAAACTCGAGGGCTGCTGAACGCAGAATCCCTCGCAAAGACAAAGCGTGGAGTCATTGTGATCAATGTGGCCCGAGGCGATTTGATTGATCCCGACGCCCTCACAGCGGCATTGCAGTCCGGCCACGTTTCCGCGGCGGCATTGGACGTGTTCAATCCCGAGCCTGTCCCTGCAGATCATCCCATTCGCTCGATGGACAATGTGATTCTGGCATCGCATATTGCATCAGTAAGTGGTCCCGCTGTTAGAAAACTGCGAGAGACCGTAGCAAGGCTCGCTTTGACGGCGTTGAGTGGCCAGCCGCTGCCGAATGTTGTGAACGGTGTGACGACCGACTGAATCGCTGCGTGCTGCACAAACGTCGTCATTCGTCCCGCTGCGCGGGTTACACTTTTCGCTCACAGGTTGTAGGGATTCCACCATGCCAACGAAGAGAGTAGCGGTCCATTGCGTTTTCTGTTCGAAACTGATTTCTTTAATTGTTTGCTGCGGCCTCATCGAGTATCGGGCGTCACCGTCGTTGGCTCAGGAACCTGTGACGCGGTTTGTCGACTGTTCGCTGCTCGTCGCGCCGGAATATCCAGCGACATGGCCGACACATCCGTTTCCTCGGTTTCAGTTGATTCATGAGCAGACAATTGGAGGAAACAGCGTCTTCAATATCGACGTGCTTTTGATCGATGGAAACACCGGCACGCAGATGGATGTGCCACCACATTCTGTGGTTCGGCCAGAACTAAAGAAGGAGAAGTCCGGTCCGTTTGGTCTGGCCTACACCGATAGAATTGAAGCCTGGCAGTTCGGCGGCGAAGCCTGTGTGGTCGATGTGCGTGAACTACTCGATCAGGCGCCGAACGGTGTGAGCCCGCTGGTCATGCCTTCCCACATTGAACACTTTGAGCGGCAGAACCGCAAATTGACGTTCGGTGACGTGGTTCTATTCCGCAGCGACTATTCGGACAAGTACTATCGTCCGTTCCCGGATGGACACCGCTACATTGCGGATGTCGTTGACCGGAAATCGCCTGGCTATCCGGATCCGGGGCCGGAGACCATGGAGTTCCTGGCAACTCGCGGCGTCATGACGCTCGGCACGGACAGTGCCAGCATGGGGCCAATGCCGACTCTCGCCGAACCGACTCACTACGCTGGACTGCGCCACGGAATGATCTGGGCGGAAGGGACTACCAACCTCAGTCAAATTCCCTCCACCGGTGCTTTTTATTGTATGCTCAGTCCAAAACACGTCATGGGACCATATAGCGAAACGCGAACCTTCGCGATTGTTGGCGGTGACCTGCCAAAGCGATTGATCGAAGCCACGCGGCAGAAGCGAGCTGTCGACCTATCACCCATACTGGCGATGAATCTTCCTGTAACGAATCCGGGGACAGGTGCCGGTCGGCATCGACAGGTCTATGTGAAAGTTGACTTTCTGTACTCGCCCGATCTGGATCTGTGGCACCACACACATCTGATGGACGCCACCGCGGGAACGCACCTTGTGACTCCGTCATTTGCGTTGCCTCCCGAGAATTTAAAAACTGACTACTCGCCGGAGGCACGTGGGTGGCTGGAAGAGTACGAACGCAAGTACGGCCCGCGGGGGTTTAGCAGTCGCACGGTTGAGCAGGTCCCGCTCGAATGGACATGCGGCGATGCGAGAGTTGTTGACGTGCGATCTCTGGTCGGGACAACACCACAGTCCGCATGGCCCGCATCTCCGCAGATCACAGCAGAAATGTTGAAGGCCGACGAACAGAAATCTGGCGAACTCAAGCCCGGCCAGATTGTGATCTTTCATACGGGACATCTGGACCGGCATCTGAAACCGGCTCCGGATGACAAAGCCGTCTGGTCTGATCCGCTATCGGGAAAATCAGAAGGCTGGCCTGCCCCGGGACCGGAGGCTGTTCTGTATTTGAAGAGTCGCGGGATTCGCTGTGTCGCGACAGACGCTCCGGATCTTGGCGGCGTGGACGCGCGACGAGCCGCCATGACGTACTGGGCATTGGGGAGCAATGACATGGTGGGAATTGAGTTCCTGCACAATATTGGCAACGTTTCGAAGTCCGCCTATTTTCTCTTCGCGCCAATTCGTATTCGTGACGCTCATGCAGCGCCCGGTCGAGCCATCGTGCTGGACTGATCAAATCAATCTCGCGAGTCGCGTTGATGTGAGCTGTCTACTTCGTGTTTTGGATTCCCTCCTTCAAGACCTCCGGCAAGATCGTTTATGTCAACACCTCCAGCTATTCCCCCCTGGGGCAACGCTGATTTGCCAGCTCCGAAACCGCTTGGCCTGAAGAATCTCGCTGGTCTGATCGGGCCAGGCATCGTGATGTGTGGTATTCAGATCGGCGGGGGCGAATGGCTTTTTGGACCCGATGTCACGGCCAAATATGGTGGCGGTCTCATGTGGATTGCAACGATCGCCATCGTCACTC
>JANMEV010000185.1:0-13297 GCA_031377305.1 Planctomycetota bacterium
CCAGAGGGTTCCTGAGTTCGTGACTCAGCATTGCCAGGAACTCGTCCTTGCGGACGTCTAACTTTGCCAACGCCGCCGTCTGTTCCTGCGTCTGTTTTTCCAGACGGCTGCGTTCGGTGATGTCACGGATGTTGCATTGAATGACGTTTTGGTGGTCCTCCAGGTAAGCGTTTGCGACGACCTCGACTTCAACCAGCAACCCGCTGGTGGTTTCCAACGGCAAGTGTTCGTAACGAATGTATCCCTGCTCCTGGAGTGTTCGCACGGCAGCTTCGTTGGCCACTTTGTCGCTGAAGAGTCCGACCTCCCAAAGTTCTTTTCCGAGGAAACTTTCGCGCGAGTATCCCAGTAATTCGCTCATAAACGGATTTGCGTCTGTGATTTTCCCACGTCTTGTGTCGAGGATCAGGATGCCGTCTTTGGCCGTCTCGAACAGCCGCCGATAACGAATCTCCGAGTCCAGCAACGCCGCTTTAGACACGATCAATTCGTCGTAGTACTTTTGCTGAGTCAGGTCGGAGATCAAGAGACAGAACTTGTGGAATGGCAGCACACTGATAGTCATGGCGGCGGGGAACGTAGTCCCGTCCTGGCGGCACAGCAGAATCTCTTCGCACGCCGATTTGTTATCGAGAGTTTGCCACAATCCCGGCATCTTTACCTGGTCGGCTTCCGCTGCAAAGCTGTCTATGACGCGTCCTGTGATGTCGTGCACGGACCTGCCGAGCAGTTGAGTCAGGCACGGGTTGCAGTAGAGAACCACTCCCTCCGAATTCACGACTGCGACACCTTGTTCCATCGCTTCAACCAGCAGTCGGTACGGACGCTCAGCCCCATCCAACGTGTAAACGATCTCCTCGGAAACGGCCTTAACGACGACCGCATCGACGGTTCCTTGCCGAATGGCCTCAACAACTGCCTCGGCTTCCTCCAGTCGCTTGCGCAACTGTTCGATTTCCGCAAGCAGTTCATCGTTGTTGTTTGGCGGGGTGGACATGGAGGCTATTCTTTGACATAGGTTCGTTCATTTTCCGCGCCGGTCGCGATTTAACTCGGACGTCCTCATTTGTTGGAGGCACGGAGTTGCAGGCCGACCAACGTTCGTTCCGTATCGGACAGGTCTCCGATAATCTTGCGGATCGGGTGGGGCAGATGCCTCACGAGGGTCGGAATAGCAACGATTTGATCTTCTTTTGCCAGTCGAGGATTCTCGACTAGGTCAATCACTTCGATTTCGAATTCGCCGGCCAGGTGTTCCTCGCACAGCCGCTTAAGGTTGGCGAAGGCCGTGACGGATTTTGGTGATTGTCCGGCGACGTAGAGTCGCAGTTGCCACAATTTCGGCTTCACGGCATGGACGCCGAGATCGTCTGACTTCGTCTGTGTTGTCATTTGTGACCTTTCTTCGGAGGTGCTTGAAGTTTCGAAGATGCTTGAAGTCCATTGGAATCGGCCTTGCGGCTCCGAGCCATTTCGTGACGGCTCTGATTCAGTTTTTCCAGATACGCCTGCTCATTGGCGATGTCCTGTTCCATTTCTTCCTTGTCGGTTTGAAATTGCCACTGGAGAACGGCGATCTGAGCCTCCATTCCTTGTTGCCTTCGTGCCAGTTCACCCCGCTTCCTTTCGATCTCCATGCCGCGCTGTACTGCCGTCGCCGTTGCCGTTGCTTCCTGGGCAAGTCTGGACGAACCTGTGAGAACGCCTTCCGGACCGAGGTAGACTTCGGTGAGCTGGACGCCTTTCTCTGTCAGCAGGAATTCCCGGATCTGATTGCTGTGGGCCATACCACGAGACTTAAGAATGTACAGTCCCCGATTTCGCTCACCGTTCAGTTCGATGTCCCGCAGGTGCAACCATGTGTCGATCAGGGACGAAATCATCAAATTCGTCTGCTCCACGTTGCTCCCGGCGTGGTTCAAACTTGTGAGGAAAGCCGTGATCTGACGTGACTTTAAGAAGTCAACCAACCGCACCATCATCGAAGTTGCTTCTGCGTCGGTCCCTGATGAAAGGAAGCTTGTGATTGGATCAACGATCACTAAATGCGGCTGGAACGCTTCGACTTGTTTATGAATGCTTCCCAGATGCATTTCTAAGCCGTTCACGGTCGGACGGGCGACCTGAAATCGCAGTAGCCCCTTCTTCACCCACGGCTCCAGATCAAGGCCAATCGACCGCATGTTGCGCAGCTGTTGGGCTTCCGACTCCTCAAACGCGAAATACAGACAGCGTTCACCTCGCTGACAGCAAGCATCGGCGGCATGACAGGCAAGGCTGGTCTTCCCGACACCCGCCGTGCCGGACACCATAACGCTGCTGCCTCGAAAAAACCCCTGACCACCCAGCATGGCATCCAGTGCCGGAACACCACTGGAAACTCGCTTGATGGATGCCTTGTGCTGCAACTGCAGCGACGTAATCGGCAGCACGGAAAGACCGCCCTCATCAATCAGAAACGGGAATTCATTGGTGGCGTGGGCCGAGCCTCGATACTTGACAACCCGCAAGCGGCGAGTGGTGATTTGACCCTCGACCCGATGATCGAGGAGCAGCACGCAGTCGGAGACATACTCCTCCATGCCGTGCCGCGTCAGTGAGCCTTCGCCACGCTCGGCGGTGATGATGGATGTGACGCCCTTCTCCTTGAGCCAGCGAAAAAGACGGCGAAGTTCGGATCGCAGGATGGCAACGTTGGACAGGCCGCTGAACAGCGTTTCCAGAGTGTCAAGTACAACCCGCTTAGCCCCTATGGAGTCAATCGCATGGCCCAGGCGAATGAACAGCCCTTCGAGGTCATACTCGCCCGTTTCCTCGATCTCGCTTCGTTCGATGTAAATGTAGTCTACCGCCAGTTTCTTTTTCTCGACGAGTTCATCAAGATCGAAGCCTAGCGAACGGACATTTTGAGCTAGTTCTTCCGCGGTTTCCTCGAACGCCAGAAACACGCCCGGCTCATTGTGCAGCATGGCTCCCCGAACAAGGAACTCGATGCTCATGAGCGTTTTGCCGCAGCCCGGGCCGCCGCAAACCAAGGCGGTTCTGCCTTTGGGGAGCCCACCGCCAGTGATCTCATCCAGCCCTTGAATGCCAGTCGCACATTTGGGCAGACTCGCTTCAGGAGATGCTTTATGTTTTGTGACGGTCTTGGTCAAGGAACAATCCTTCCTGGTCGTTTACTGACACCGCGTTGCCGAATCCTGGCCAAGGCGACAAAACACCATTTCCGCTGAAAGTGGAACACACGTTCAGAGTCGTGCGAGTGCTTTTTTCAAGCGTTTTCTGTATTGCCCGTGTGTTCGACCTTTCGGCCTGAACGAAAAAAAGCCGACGTGGGCGCAAACCAAAAAGGTCTGTGCTCACGTCGGCTTTTTTGCTGCCTGGCGACCGGTGAAGACCGAGATGCCCTGCGTTCAACACGCCAACTTAGGTGTACGGTAACGAATCTCCACTAAACGACAATGGAGACTGGTGTCACAACTTAGAAATCCGGGGCTCGTGCATCTTCCCTTGGCGCTCTGGAATGAAGTCCCACAGGCAATCTCAATCGGAAAGCCGTCGATGCTCGCTGTGAACACGGTTGTTGATCGATCATCCTGGCAGGATTCCGACCAAACCACCCCGTTCATCGCGCCTTTTGCTTCGACTGTCCCAGATTGGTTGAAAGAGGTGCTTGGCGCATAAACAGCGGCTAGTGCTCTGTCCACAATGTAAAGGGGGCAGTGCGTCCGGAATTGGGTGATCGGTGGAGTTCCTTCACGTCTGGCACGTTGATTGCGTCGGGACAATATGCACATCGACTTTCGAAGCGACTGCAAAACACTCGTCGAGATGACTGCACTGAGTCGGTTCATGAAAGGATTCTGCTGACAAGGTTTGAACACAATAATGGATCAGGTCCGGCCCTATGAATGATGTTAGAATTCGAGTTAAGGAAAAGCGGCCGCTGCTGCAGACGCTTGGTTTCGAGGGCTCAAAAAAAACCATCGACGGACGAGGTGAAACATGATTGGTCGTGCCTTTCTGTCACTCGTTGGTGTGCTGTACATCGGCCTCGGAATCTGGTGCTCTGTCCAGCCGACAAAGCTCTCCCGCAAAGTCGGATTCGAGTTGCTCGGTGGCGGTGGCCAATCGGAGTTTCTGGTGGTCTATGGAGGACTGGAGTTCGCCATCGGACTGATCTTTCTGCTGCCGCTGTTCTGGAAGGAACACACTGGGATTATGCTGCTGAGTTGCCTTGTCATACACGGTTGTCTGGTGGCGTTTCGCACTGCGAGCCTGTTTCGGTACTCCGATATTGGCCCGTTCACGATCTCCCTTTTCAAGGGCGAGTGCCTGTTGTTGGCGTCGTCGGCCATTGTGTTCTGGTGGGTTGGCGGTCTGGCAGCACGAAGGTAATCGCCAGTGACACAGTGTGGCGGCGAATACAAAGTGAGTTTGATTACGGTGCGAACCATGAATCTGAGCCTCGACCCCATGAAAAACGAAATACTGACCCAGGAGCACTGGGACGAGGAATATCAGGCCACGGATGTCGCGTGGGACACTCATCGCCCGCACTCGGAACTACAGCGGGTCGTCAACTATTTATCGTTAGAACCGTGTCGGCTGCTGGAAATCGGTTGCGGAACTGGCAGTGATGCGGTCTGGCTGGCGTCACGAGGCTTCGATGTGACTGGCGTAGACCTGAGTGCGGTGGCGATAGACGAAGCCAGGCAACGTGCGAGTGCAGCGGGTGTAGAGGTCGATTTCCGAGTTGCAGATGTTCGGGAGAAAGGTGCGGTGGACGGCACCTTCGATTTCTTCTTCGATTCAGGCTGCTATTGCGCGCTTCGGAATACAGATGGCAAGGGGTATCGAGGCGCAGTTCATTCGCTCACACGATCCGGCGGATTGGGACTCGTCCTCACTGGAAATGCGATCGAACCACAGCAAAGTTTGGGCCCGTCCGTTGTCTCAGAGAAAGACATCCGATCAGAGTGGCGCGAGGGGTTCCTCATTAAGGATCTTCGCGAGTTTCGCTTTGATCCCAGACATCCAGGCGAGCAGCGCTTTCTCGGATGGTCCTGTCTGTTACAGAAACACGTGGACGCAGCTGCCTTCGCATGGAAGTCAACGATCGCCGACGGACGCGGCGGTTGTTGGAAATGACAAGCCATTGAAATCAGGCACCGAAGGTCGGTGACTGGAGAGATTCTTGAAAAGGAAATGAGAAATGAGTCAGACCATCAACAGAACACGACCGGGAATTGATACGGCGGAAGCACGAGAGCATTCCGAAGGCTTCGTGGCTCGTACGCTGGAAGAGCAGACAGCCAAGTTGCCTTCCGACTTGTGGCTGTGGGCCGCCGTGGGGTCCATGGCATTTTCCTTCAGCCTCAAGTTGAAAGGCAAGAAGGATGACAGCATGTTTGTCGGCCAGTGGGCAGCACCGTTTCTGCTCCTTGGTGTCTACAACAAGCTGGTCAAGATCGGCGGATCGGATCGTGTCAGCCACTGAGGCGGAGTTGGTTAACGCAACGGCAACGTCGAGGTGTCAGGAGTTCGGCCGCTTAAAAAGCCGGGCTCTTGACTCGCGCTCCGGCGTGACATTGAAAAACACAATGACTCCATCACTACACACCGGTTTGGCCGCTAAGGGCTGCAACTACATTCACTTTTACCAGGAACTTGAGCCATGAAGACAAAGTTGGAACAGACCACGTCTGTCTGGATGCAGTCGGGCGAGATCGTGGTTGATACCGCTTTGACCGCTGACGCGACGACAGATGTCTGCGTTGTAGGTGCAGGAATTTCTGGCTTAACCACTGCTTACCTCCTTCTGAAACAGAGGAAGTCAGTCGTCATTCTGGACGACGGCCCTGTCGGAGGCGGACAAACAGAGAGGACGACAGCTCATCTGTCGAACGCGATCGACGATCGGTATATTGAGATCGAAAGCTGGCACGGTCAGGATGGAGCGAGGCTTGCAGCCGAAAGCCACACAGCGGCGATTGATACAATTGAAGCGATCGTCGCTCGCGAAGGGATCGATTGCGATTTCGAACGGCTGGATGGATTCCTGTTTTCGCCGGCAGAGACCGGGCCTGAACTGCTGGAGAATGAACTTCACGCTGCACGGCGAGCCGGTCTGGCGGATGTCGAGCTTGTTCAGGCATCGCCGATCTCTTCATTCGACACCGGAGTGTGTCTTCGATTTCCGCGCCAAGGGCAATTTCATCCTTGGAAGTATCTCGCTGGACTGACGGAAGCCATTCGGAGGATGGGAGGAAAGATTTTTACGGAGACACGTGCGGAAAAGGTTGAATGCGGTCCGCCAGCTCGAGTCACGACACATGGAAAGTTTACGATCACGGCAACTGCTGTTGTCGTTGCCACGAACACTCCGTTTAACGATTTCGTCACGATGCATACCAAGCAGGCTCCGTACATGAGCTACGTGCTTGCTTTTCTTGTTCCTCGCGGCACTGTTCCGCGGGCGCTGTTTTGGGATACGGAGGATCCGTATCACTATGTTCGGTTGCAGTGCCTTCCGGCTGACACAGTGGCCGGTGGACCCAGCAGTGAGTCACTGAATAATGAACTGCTTATCGTGGGCGGCGAGGATCATAAAACTGGTCAGGAGAACGACGCCGACGAACGCTATGCACGGCTGGAAGCATGGACTCGTGAACGCTTCCCGATGGCAGGTGAACGATGTGCGCAGTGGTCTGGTCAGGTTCTAGAGACCATCGACGGCCTGGCTTTCATCGGTCGGAATCCTCTCGACGGGCCAAATATCTTCATTGCCACGGGCGACTCCGGGCAGGGAATGACGCACGGGACAATCGCCGGGATACTGCTGACGGATTTGATCATGGAACGAGAAAATCCGTGGGCGTCACTCTACGATCCTTCTCGAAAGACTCTGGGAGCCGCTGAGCGTTTCGTGAAAGAGAACGTTAACGTCGCTCTTCAATACAGAGCGTGGGTGACCGGCGGAGACATTGGTGACACGGATGACATCGTGGCAGGCACCGGTGCTGTCGTTCGAAAAGGTCTCACGAAAGTCGCCGCCTACCGCGATGAGACCGGAACGCTGCACGAGTGTTCGGCAGTGTGCCCGCATTTGGGTTGTATCGTGGAGTGGAATAGCAACGAAAGCACGTGGGATTGTCCCTGTCACGGTTCCCGATTCGATAAGCAAGGGGCACTCCTGTGCGGACCGGCGAATAGCGACCTTGCGGCATTGGATCCTGTCGTGTTGCCGATGGAGCCTCCGCTCATAGCCGGCATGTGAATCGGTGTCAGTACATTCAACCGTATCGAAGTTCGCAAAGAAAGGTCAAAAGATGTCTATCAAAGCTGGCGTATGGATTGATCACCACAAGGCAATACTTGTCCGGATGACAGCCACGGGGGAGGAAATCATACAGATCAACTCCGACGTGGAAAAACCATTTTCATCAGCGGCTGGTTCTGGCTCGGACGCTGAGCACCCGAAAAACTTCCAGTCGGAGAATAAGCAGGAGCACAAATTCATGAATCAGCTCAACGGGTTCTACGATGAAGTTCTTAAAGCACTGCATGGTGCCGACCCGCTGTTGATTCTCGGGCCCGGTGAGGCCAAAGGAGAATTCCAGAAGCGGCTTCTCAGTAAGAAGTTTCCAGCCCATGTTGTTGAATCTGCCACGACCGACAAGATGACTGATCGACAAATCGCGGCAAGAGTTCGAGAACACTTTTAAGCACTGTAAGATTGTGCCTCAAGTGAGTTTTGTTGTTTGCTGAGAAACTCAGTTTCTTCTGTATTCGTTCCCCGCAGTTGCAGCCATTCCAATGCCCAAGACGCGAATCATTCCCTCGTGGCAAAACGCGATCATCATTCTTTCAGGTACGGTGGTCAGCCTCATCATTGTCATTGCATTGCAATGGGGGCGGCCTGTATTGGTTCCCATCGCCCTAGCGGTTCTGCTCACGTTTCTGCTGAATCCAGTGATTAAAAAACTGCAACAGCGGGGACTTGGGCGAATGCCAGCTGTCTTGCTCGGTGTTTCTGCGGCTGGACTGGCAATGCTCCTGGTTGGTGGATTGGTTGCAAGGCAGGTTACGATACTTGTCGGGGAATTACCTCAGAACAAAGATAACATCAAAGCAAAAATCCAGACACTTCGTCAGTTTGGTTCCAGCCCCATGGCGGCTGAATTCGAAAAGATGGCCGAGGAAATCAGCGAAGCGACGACGTTGCCTGCTGCAGAAGAGGCGACTTCGCCTGAAGAAAAGAGTGACAAGAGCCTTCTGGACAAGGCAGTTTCTTCGAGCCCGGTCATCGTACAAACGGAATCGACACCCTGGCTGGGACTGACTGGTTATCTCAGCTCGGCAGTTGAGGTTCTTGCGACACTTGCCTTCTCGTTAATCCTTTTGGTTGTGTTTCTTATTGGTCGCGATGACCTTCGAGATCGAGTCGTGGTCCTTGCTGGAAGAGCGAGGATTGCGATGACCAGTAAAGCACTGGAGGACGTGACAGATCGTATCAGCCGATATCTTATGATGGTGGCCATGCTGAATGGTGGCTTCGGAGTGTTGCTGAGCCTGGGGCTGTTTGCCTTGCAGGTTCCATATGCATTCTTGTGGGGCTTCCTTGCCGGATCGCTTCGCTTCATCCCATATATTGGACCATGGATTGGCGCCATTGGGCCGATCGCAATTGCTCTGGCAACGTCTGAGGGCTGGTTTCAACCGATCGCGGTATTTGGATTTGTTTTGGTACTTGAGCTGATCGGAAATAACATCATCGAACCGTGGGCTTTCGGTAACAGCACGGGCGTTTCCTCGACAGCGCTCATCATATCAGCGGCATTCTGGGGTTATCTGTGGGGGCCAATCGGATTGGTAATGTCTGCTCCAATCGCTGTATGCCTGATGGTGATTGGTAAAAATATTCCGCAACTGGCGTTCCTGAATCTGCTGCTGGGCAGCGAACCAGCTCTGCGTGCTGACATGGGGATCTACCAGCGACTTATGCTGGGTGATCAACAGGAGGCCGCCAGACTCGTAGTGCTGCGATTGAAAGATGCACCGGCCGACGAGGTCTTTGATGAGCTGTTGATTCCAGCGCTGAGCTATGCAAAGCGTGATTTTCTCCGAAATCAGTTGTCGGAGGAGGATCATAAACGGGTGCTCGATGGCGTTCTGACTTCTCTCGCCCACGCGGAGAAGTTCCTTCAGGCGATTGCTTCACGAAAAATCGATGAGCTGAAACCTGCGGGGGCACAGGCGAATGCACCGGCACCGGGTGACGTCAGGCGTGTGGCGATTCTCACTTGTCCAGGAGCGGATGCTTCAGATTCGGCGGCATTGGTTATGCTGCGTCAATCGCTTGATCAGACCCAATGGAACATCGAACAGACGGCTGTTGAAACCTTGACTTCAGAATTGGTTGCTCGCATCGTGGTTGATCCACCAGCGATTCTCTGCATTGCAGCGCTCCCACCACGCGGGCTGGCTCACGCCCGCTATCTTTGCAAACGACTGCGCGACAGTTCGCCCGAGTTGCAGATCGTCGTGGGGCGTTGGGGCCAGAAACGTAACTTGAAACTGGAACGCGAACAGTTGGAACAGGCTGGGGCTACGTTTGTCACAACCTCACTGGCGGAAACAATTCAGCTTTTGAATTCTCGCCTGCCACTATTGAACCGCGAGCCTGTGTCTTCGACGGTCTCGGCAAACTCCCAACCACTCCGGGCGATTGCTTCTGCAGGATATTGAACCACTATGCGGCGAATCCTGCATTCAACTCTCTTCGTCATCAAAAAGACTGCCGGTGAATGGATCGAACAGGACATACCCCGACTCGGGGCCGCTCTTTCATTTTATGCTCTGTTCTCAATCCCGCCGCTGTTCGTCATCGTACTTGCGATCTCGGGGTTCTGGTTCGGGGACGAGGCTGCCCGGAGGGAATTATTTGGACAGGTTTCAGGTGCCGTTGGACATCAGGGCAGCGACGCGATTCAATCGCTCGTCAGCGTGGCACATACGGAGAACCGTAGCCCATGGGCGGCGATGCTGGCCATGTCGATTCTGCTCATCACAGCAACGGGTACTTTCGTGGAACTTCAAAGTTCACTGAATACGATATGGGGAGTCCGCAGAAAACCGGGCCGTGGAATTCGAAACGTCCTGAAAGATCGCCTGCTTTCGTTTGGACTGATTGTAGGCATTGGTTTTCTGCTACTGGCAGCATTGATTCTCAGTGAGGGCTTTTCCACCATCGATGCGATGACGCAGGGAAAGGTGCCGACTCAGGAAACACTCTGGCAAGTGATCCGGTTTGTCGTCTCCTATTGTATGCTGACCATCCTGGTCGCGATAATCTTTAAAATACTGCCCGACGTGCGGCTGGCATGGCGCGACGTTCTGACTGGTGCCATCATTACGGCGTTGCTTTTTAACCTTGGCAAGTATCTGTTTGGTCAATATCTGATCAGGATCAACCTTATTTCAACCTACGGAGCGGCAAGTTCCCTTGTGATTGCCCTGCTTTGGATTTACTACTCCGCCCAGGTCATGTTATTTGGAGCGAAATTCACACAAGTCTATTCTGACATGAACAACGCCCACGTCGAACCCATACCCGGCGCCGAGGCGGTTATTGTGGAGAAGGTTGTTTCCCAGCATCGAGCGTCTGCATGAGTCGCGGCCCGCTGAGTCTACCGGCGTATTCTCAGGACAGTTCGACACGGCTCGCCATCGATCGAAGTGCCCGTTGGTGTTCATCGTGCTTGGATCAACGTTCGCAGTAAACTCAACAGCGGAGATCCGCATGTTGTGTTGGTAGAAGCCGAATTCGGCGAAGACCAAATCAAAGATGCCTATGAAGACGCACTAGAGCAAACCACCGGCAACGCAATGAACGCCGTTCTGCAAAAGCAGTATTCCCAAGTGAAAGCAGGACACGACCGCATCCGCGATTTGGGAGATCTCTACGCGAATCGAAAATAACACCTGCAGATTCAGATCTGCAGTGCTCAACCCGGGCTCGCTGACGACTCGCCCTCATCAAAAGTCATCGTGACCTGCTGCCGACCAACTTCACAATGCTCCGATTGTTCCGTACACTCTTTTTCAGACATTCAAACGCCTCCTGAGCGAGTTAAGTCATGATGTCATAACCACTGATCCGCATGTGAAGGCCCTTCCGAATGCGGCGTGGTGCGTAATGCAGGCTCGTACTCTTTCAAACCTTGATTTTCTGGCAGACGGACTTGAGTTTTGTCCGGGCGTTCCACGGTTACGACGACCGCACCGTAACGCGGAGGAACAAAATCATGGATACGCAAAGTCTCCCCATCCCAGCCGCCCTCCCCAAATCCGCCACCGGCATCACCGGCCTCGATGAAATCACCGGCGGCGGGCTGCCCTCCGGTCGGCCCACACCCGTCTGCGGCGCCGGGTGCGGGACGACGATGCTCGCGATGGAATTCCTCGTGCGTGGCGCCACGCAGTTCGGTGAGCCGGGGGTGTTTATGATGTTGGAGGAAAATGCCAGGGAGCTCACGGACAATGTGCGCTCGCTCGGCTTCGACCTCGACGAGCTTGTGGAACAGAAAAAAATCGTGCTCGATCACGTCCACATCGAGCGAAGCGAGATCGAGGAAACGGGCGAGTGTGATCTTGAGGGGGTTTACGGGTGGGGTGTATGAACCGCTATCTCGTAGCCGTTCTCGCCACGGCAGCAGCAGTCGTGCTGCGGCTTGCCCTCGCTGAAATCCCAGGCCCCACGTCCCACTCGTGCGTCGTCCTGTTCATCGGGGCGGCGTTGGCGTCGGCGTGGTTCGGCGGGGTTCGGGCCGGGCTGCTGTCCACCGTCCTCGGCACGCTCGCCCTCGACTTCTTATTCATCGAGCCGAGATTCAGCCTCCGAATCGAGCGCACCGACGACCAGGCGGCTCTCCTGTCGCTCGTCGTCACCGGCTTGGTCGGCTGCTGGGTGCGAGCCACCACCCTGGCAGACCAACCGCCGCACCAGTCCTGCCCAGGAAGGACGCCGAACTTCTGGTGGCTCGGCGGTTTCGTCGTCGCCAATCTGGTGGCCGCGGGAGCTGGTCAGGGGTTGAAACTTATCCCCGGCGTGTCGATCACGTTCTGGCCCCCGTCGGGGATTTTCGTCGCCGCACTGCTGCTGACCGACCGGTCGAAGTGGCCGTGGTGGATGGCCGGGGCCGGCGTGGCGGAACTGATCGGCAACGCCCTGTGGTTCCACAACCCGCTGCACCTGGCAATCCTGTACTTCGCGGCGAACGCCGGGACAGCGATGACGGCGGCGTACTTGGCGAGGCGGGCGGTGGGCGGTGCGTCTCGCGTCGTCAGTCTGCACCGGCTGGAGTCACCCCAGAACGCGGCCCTGTTCGCCGTCCTCGCCGGGGGTGTTGCCCCGGTCGTCAGTGCCACGATCATCGCGACCGCCGACGCTATCATCGGCAAGCACACGTTCCGGGACGCATGGCTCCTGGTCTGGCTGGGCGACGGGACGGGGTTGCTGCTGTCCGCCCCGCTCACGCTGGCCGCGGCATACGCCTGGCGGCACCGGGGCCGCATTCGGGCCGAGAAAACCGTCGAGTTCGCCGGCACATGCGGGCTAACCTTGCTGTTGTCGTGGCTGGCCCTGTGGGGGTACTTGCCGACGGTGTACATGGTGCTTCCCGTGATCGTCTGGGTGGCAGTGCGGTTCCAACTCAGGGGGGCCTGGGTGGTGCTGACCGCGGTGATCCTCACGGTCGCGGTCGTCACCCGATCCGGCCTGGGCGAATTCGCTGGCACCCCGGACCAGATGCGGCAGCAGGTGGTGGCCCTCCAGGCGTTCCTCGGCGTGTGTGCGTTGACCGCCCTGATCGTCGCTGGCCTTTCAACGCAGCATGTCCGGGCACTCGCCAAGTTGCGGGCGGCGAATTTGCTCCTGGAACAACGCATCCTCGTCCGCACTGCCGCTCTCCACGAGAGCGAGGGACGGTACCGGGGAATCCTGCAGCAATCGCCGGCAGGCATCGTCCAGACCGACGCGACCGGCTGCATGACGCTGGTCAACGAGCGCTGGTGTGAGATGCTCGGTTACTCCGAGGCGGAGCTGCTGGGCCGGTCCGTCGTGGATGTGACGCACCCTTCCAGCGTGGAGCTGACGAAGCAGAACGTCGCGCGGCTGGCGGCGGGCGGACCGGATTTCCAGATTGAAAAGAATTGCTGCCGCAAAGATGGATCGCACTTCCCCGCGCAGAGCAATGTGAGCGCCGTTCGATCGCCCACGGGCGAATTCCTCGGC
>JANMEV010000229.1:0-2341 GCA_031377305.1 Planctomycetota bacterium
AACCCGTTCACTGCGGCATTTGACAAGGTTGACCAAGCTGTGTTTACCAAGCAGGAATATGAGACGACTCAGGTGAAGAACATCTTCCATGACCGGAAGGGAAGGCCGACTTCAGCAAAGCGGTGAAGGACACAGAAGCCGTTCGCGAACCACTCGCCAAGGCAATCTCAGCCGCGATGGTTCCAGTGACTCACACTCTGGAAATCAGAAAGCTGGAGTAAGGATCGCTGGGCAACGACACTGGCCAATCGTGATCAGGGCGACGGTCCGGCACATTGACGCAGACATGTTGAGCCAGCAAACTTGGCTTGGCTGAAAAACCATCCGCAGTCGACCAAATGGCCTCGCTATGAAAACCCGCAAACACAGTCTGGTAGTCTTCGATACTCGCAAGTTGCCGATTGGCTTTTTTGCGGCGATGCTGTTGACGGTCTCGCCAATCAGCACGGCTGACGACGTTCCGTGGCTAGCGGACGTGAATACCGCTCCGCAGACGTTTGAAGCGGAATCGCCGGGTCGCATTGAACCGTTGTTAATTGATGCGGCAGGCAAGGCGATTTCCGACATCGCTCAATGGGAAACTCAACGCGAAGCCATTCGCAAGCAGTGGCAATCATTCCTCGGGCCGATGCCGGATCCTCGCCCGGATTCGAAGATTGAAGTCCTGAAGTCTGAGATCCTTGAAACCGTGATTCGTAATTTGGTCCGGTACGAAGGCGAACCAGGGCTATTCGTCGAAGGCTATCTGTTGATGCCTCATGCGGCTGGCGTCGACAAACGCAAACGTCCGGGAATCCTCGCACTGCATCCCACAACCGACGCCACGATCGACGACATCGCAGGAATCAGCGGACAAGACACAAAGCAATTTGGATTGCATCTCGCTCATCGCGGCTTTGTTGTGTTTTGTCCTCGTTGTTTTCTGTGGCAGGATGTCGACAGTCGTGACGCCGCAGTCGCTCACCATCGAAAGCGGCATCCACAAACGATCGGAATGGCGAAGATGCTGTATGACGCCATGCGAGGTGTCGATGTTCTGGCATCGCTGCCGGAAGTGGATGCCGGTCGAATCGGAGCCATCGGGCATTCTCTGGGGGCGAAGGAAGTCCTTTACATTGCCGCGTTTGACGAACGAGTCAAAGTCTCTGTCGCCAGCGAAGGCGGTCTTGGTTTCCGGTCGACCAATTGGGATGCCTCATGGTATCTCGGTGACGCCATTCGAGATCCCAGTTTTCCGCTCAACCATCATCAACTGCTGGCACTCATTGCGCCTCGTCCATTTCTGATTCTGGGCGGGGAATCCGGTTCTGGCGCGGCCGATGGAGATCGAAGCTGGGCCCTGATTAATCCGGCAATGCCCGTCTGGAGACTCTACGATCGGCCGGTTCGCCTGGGTCTTCTTAACCATCATCAGGGGCATAGCGTTTCTCCCGAATCGTTTGAGCGTATGGCCGAATGGTTGACGACCTATCTTTAGACCTCGGAAATCTGATTCGGAAGCAGCGATTTTTGACTTGGCCGCCCGCGATTTTCCGTTTCACAGGGTCGAGCTTCCAATCGCCGCAGGCTGAATTGCCTGACTGTTGAGTTATTGTCCTCAGACGGGACTGCAGTGTGGCGGCGAAACGAATGCTCTGGTAGATTGAGCCTCCCGGCCACGTCGGAAAAGTGAGAATTCAACAGGCTGATTCGCAGCGATCTTGCTCTCCCATCCGCGTTTTGGACAACGCGTTAGAACAACGATCGTTAGCGACAATCAACGAAGGCATAGGCAGAGATGAACGAACGGGAAAAAGGCGCTCAGGACTGGTACCGCAAAGGCACCGAAGCCATGAGCCACAAGAATTGGGACTACGCCATTGAGTGTTTCACGAACTGCATCCGCCTAATGCCGGAGAATCTCGTCTACCGCCAAAACAAGCACGGCTGCATCCGAAAGAAATACAACGACAACGGTTCCGGCGCAGCAATGGCTGGAATGCGCTTGATGGGAGTCAAAGGCCGCATCAAGAAATGCCGCCTGCAAAAGGACTGGAAGAGCGTCGAAGCCGCCGCTGAGGAAGGGCTCCTCGTAAACCCCTGGGATGCCGGATTAATGTTCGAACTGGGCGAAGCCTGCGAGCAGCAGAACAACAAAGACGTCGCGAAGTACGGTTTTGAAAAGGCAGTCGAACAGGAAAAGAACAACGTCGACTATAATCGGCGACTGGGGAATCTTCTCTTTGAGCGACGCGATTACAAGGCCGCGCGAGCCTGCTTCGAACGGATCTACAAACAGATCCCAACTGACGGCGACGCTCGCGCGATGATGAGCCGCATCGATGCCGAATCAGTGATTGAC
>JANMEV010000304.1:0-4086 GCA_031377305.1 Planctomycetota bacterium
GGCGGTCGTCGCGTTTGCGGTTGGCGAGTTGGCGAGCCTCTTCGATGCGATGCACCAGCACGTGAGCAGGATTCGCGGCGGCCCAGCGGTCCGGCAGCAGCGATGTCAAAGATTCTTCCGGCAGTTGCCTGGCCAGAGAAATTCCGAGTTCACGAAGTTCGGTCCCGCTCAGCGTTGACGCCTCCGTGAAGTCCGGAGTATCGACTCCGCATTCAGCGCACAGCGACGACATCTTCAGCAGCAGATCACGCACATACGCGAACGGCTGAAGATGATGTCGCTTCGCATTCGCCATGATCGTGAACAAGACCGCCATGCGGTATGCTGCCGACTCACTATGGATGGGAAGTGATCCGTCATTTCGTTTCAGGCGATTCTGTAACACGCAGGATTTGGTCAGCGGCGATGTTCGTTAGCATTTGCTGAGCGCCAGAGGGCCAGCGGATTTTGATCGATTCAAGGCGGCTGAGCTCTCCCAACCCCCAGTGGATGCGAATATCGCTTGATGAAAGATAGCTGGACGCAGGAGATACTTCAGACGACCAGACACGCGTACCGGCTTTTCCGGTAACATGTGCGCCGTAAGCAAACACGTTGCTCCCAGCGCCGCGGAGTTCAAGAGTGATCCAATGATTGTCTGATTCGGTTCTATTCTGGAGCAGCATCACGGGGCCCTCGAAGTCAACACCCAGCAGGTCCATCCGCCCGTCGTTGTCAAAGTCTGCCGTCGCTGAACCGCGACCGACAATCGCTCGCTGGACATCGTCACCAAAGTCAGCCACGACGTCGACAAATCGTCGCCCGTTTTGACTCGACAGCAGATTGATTGACTGCCGGAAAGTAGAGCCTGGGCCATTGATCTCAGCAGAGTTGTCATAAACATGCCCGTTAACCGAAAAGATATCCGGCCAACCATCGTTTTCGAAATCAACCCACTTTGTGCCGAAACCCATTCGGTTGGTGGTGTGATGAGTCAACCCGGTTGTCTGTGAACGATTCAGAAACACGTTTGATCCCATACCTTGAAAGAGAGCAGACCCTTTACCCTCCCAGTCTGTAATCAAAAGGTCCTGGATTGCATCGCCATCGAAATCGGCCCAATCCGCGCCCATCGCGGCCGCGACCCCTCGCTCTCCTTCAGCGACTCCTGCCCACTTTGCGATGTTCTCAAAACGCATATCTCCTTTGTTGTGCATCAGTTCTGCGGGAGTACCGTCGTTCCCGATGTAGAAATCTTTTCGACCATCTTCATCAAGGTCAATGAACGCCAGCACCAGCGCCATTCCATGAGTCGTGTCCATTCCATTGGACATTGGTACCGGCTCAAAGCCAGCCCGGCCTGTATTCCGCCAGATTTGACCCCTCTCGGGCGGGTATGTTACTCTGGGATTGCAACCGGAAAGCACACCGGGACGATGTTCACAATATTGCTTCGATTCAGGACCGAAGACGACGTAGTTCAATATCACGAGATCGAGATACTGATCACCGTCCAGATCCATGAATCCCGCGCTGGAACCCCACTGGCCTGAGTTGAAACGATCAAGTCCGGCTTCCTCGGTGGCCACTTCAAATCGCAGATCGCCAACGTTCCTGTAGAGCGCCAGACGGTGATATCCTGTCATAAGAACATCAAGCAACCCGTCGCCATTGTAGTCGCCAATCGCACAGCCCATCCAATCACCGTCCACAGACGTTAGACCGCTGTCAACAGAGACATCCTGAAAACGGTCCCCCTCAAGGTTTCGAAACAGTTTTGGATGCGGATCACATGCGAGCAATACGTCCTGCCAGCCGTCATTGTCGCCATCAAACGCCGCGCATCCGGCTCCAAAGGCATGAAGTGCCGTTATTGGTCGGGGCTGTTCTGGCCATTCGCATTTCAGGCCGCGTTCTTTCGCGACATCCACAAAAGAAATTCTCTTGACGGAACCTCCCGCATCCGGGACCAAACGCGGGGGCGCCTTTATTGGTCCAGATTCAGTGACAGGAGACTCAACGCCCCCAGCTGAACTCTCGCTGGTGACGGGTTCTTCTGAGTTCGATAGATTCGGAGGATTGCATCCGGAGATCGCCATACACAGCAACCAAATCACACAAAGACACTTCATTTCTTTGCCCTTGCGATCTGCTCGGTGGCTCCGATGTCGAATGAAGATATTCTGCGTTGCTAAAATCACGATTTGAGCATTCCGTCCGTTGCGAGTAGAGCAATCATCACATGTGCGTTGCGGACGGTTTTATTCCTCAATCGCCGCTCGAGTGCCGCCAGAGGCATCGGAAGATCCAAATCTTGTTCCGCCCGTTACAACGAATGTGATCCAATGCTTCCTTCTGGTCTATCTGACAGTGACTGCACTCTATGCAGATCACTTTCTCATGACCAGCGCGGAATGATTCTCAGTGGCGTTTTTGATACGGTTTAAAGAAGGTGTAAAATGAATCAATGAAGAATGTATCCCCTCGAAAAATGTTCGACAACTTCTAATTTGCAGTGGTCTGGTGTTGATGTCCTGGACGGGATGCGAACAGCAGCATTCGCCCCCGGTTATCGCACCACAATCCCATTCTTTGAAGTCTGCCATGGTCGAGCCGTCAGGGGTGAGAGTTCCTGATGCTCCTGGGGCCAAACCCGGTGAAACAAATTCTCTCTGGTTTTCGACATGCATGATTGGCAAGGAGTCTGGTTTCGACTTCGTCAGATACGACGACATGCACGGGCTGGAACGAATCTTCGAAGTCAACGGTGGCGGTGCAGCTGTGTTTGACTTTGATTGCGACGGATGGCTGGACATTTATATGACGAACGGATGCCGCGTTCCGCTGTCGCTGCAATCAAGGGAAACACCTGGAAAGTTGTTTCGGAACCATCGACGAATGACCTTTGGCGATTGCAGCAAGGAGTCCGGTTTGATGCAGTTTGGTTTCTGCAGTGGATGCGCTGTCGGCGATATGAAAGAGGATGGCTTCGAAGATCTCTACATTGCGGCGTTCGGTCCCAATCAGCTCTGGATTAACAATGGAGATGGCAGTTTCTCGCCGCTCACAACGAAGGAAATCCCCGACGTCTCGGAATGGAGTTCCAGTGTGGCCTTTGCCGACCTCAACGCAGATCAAGCTCTGGATCTCTATGTCGCCAACTATCTGGCCGAGTCCGATACTCATCCGAAGCTCTGCCGCGACTCCAAGCCGGGGATTGGTGATACGGGTTGTACTCCTCCGCACTTTACAGGCTTACCCGATCAAATACTCATATCGGACGGAGCGGGAGGTTTCATTGACGGCTCGACCTCAGCAGGGCTTGCTGAAGTCCCCGGAAAGGCACTGGGCGTTGCGGTATCGGATTTTGACCGTAACGGACTGCCCGACATCTTCCTAACACATTTGTTAAATGAATCGAACACACTTTATCTCAATCATTCAACAGCCGATGGGCTCCTCTTTCACGACAGTACAAGAATGTTGGGACTTGGCCCGGCTAGCCTCGATCGAGTCGCCTTTGGAGTTGCCGCCATTGATGTCGACAACAATGAATGGAAAGACATATTGATCGCCAATGGTCATACGTATGATCAAACTTGGTGACCTCACCCGGAGCCGTTTCGGATGACGGCCCAGCTTTTCCGAAACCAGGGAGATGGTTTTTTTGTCGACGCATCCGCCATTGCCGGCGACTACTTTCAGAAGGCGATCCTTGGACGGGGAATGGCAGCCGGGGATCTTGATCGAGATGGTCGCATCGACGCTGTCGTTTCACAGCAAATTGACCCGTCGGTCATTCTTCAAAAATTGACCTTCTCCACCGGGAATTCATGGGTGTTGAAACTACTGGGAAAAACCTGTTGTCGAACGCCAGTTGGGACTCGCGTTACAGTTAAAAACGCTTAACCGGCGTTCTGTGAACAAATGGAATTCAGGTGTTGGCCTGGACAGCGGACGAAGGCCATGGTCGTGACGGCGCGTTTCTGGACGGTCTGGATCAACGCGGCGAAGCGTTTGTTGTTGAGATTCCTCCGAATGCTCGCGTCTGGATGGTGAAGCCAAAAGTCCTGAAAACATTGCCGAATAACGCATCGGGCGGTCTGA
>JANMEV010000405.1:0-2877 GCA_031377305.1 Planctomycetota bacterium
GAACAGAGTGCTGTGACCCACCGTCAGGCACGATGCACAACGTAGGGTTTGATTCAAAATCCGAACACGATTGCAGGTGTTTGGTGACCCTTGTGTTCTGAGATTATTCAATGAAGCGAAAAATACTAAAGCCAACTCCCATTGATGTTCGTCGAGTCACGATCCTTGTCGAAGCAATCGTGGCGGCCATCATTCTTGGGGCGGCAATTTCGATGCTCGTTCCAGCGATGACAGCCGTGCGACATCAGCGACAGTCGCATCGATTCGAATCGTTGGCCATGGTTGAACTGAACAACATTGCAGAATTCCTGCCATCTCCCAGCGAGCTGATTGGCGACTCTGCAAAGAAGCCCGCCCTCTCCGCGTGGTTTACCAGTCGCTATGCCAGGGCGAGTCTGGATCTGGAAGTGCTTCCGAAATCAACAGTCGATGGCGCGAAGTCGCTGCAGCCCGTTCGCCTGACAATTCGTCGGCCAATCTTTGAAAAGATGCCCGAGCAGAAGGTTTCGATCGTGGTCTGGAAAATTGTTGAGGAGCCCACGCCGTGAAACGAATTTGCTCGAACCATAAATCAATTCGCCGATTTCGAGGCGAGGCGACAGGAAATGGAAGTGCTCGAAAAGGAGCGTTTTTCCACTATGTTCTGATTTACATGACTGTCGCTGCAGCCCTGATGACAACGGCCGGAGTTTGCCTTCATTCAATTTTGAAAGCTGATGCCTCGGAGCGTCGGGAGTCGTTGTTTCTGAATTCGATGATGAGGGCCGAACATCAATTGCGAGTCGATTCGCAAAGCAGCGGATTCGTCTGTGATTCCGCCACGGCGATTGTGGTGCAGTCGCCGGAACAGACGAATATTCGATGGGCCTCTGATCAGAGTTTTCTGACTCGCAGCGAAACTCGCGGAGACGAAGCCGTTTCGTCAGACCGGTTCATCTTCCCTGCCGGAAGTCAAATCTCGATGCAGGAAGGGCCTGAAGACTCGGTCGTAATCCGCATTACGGAGCCTTCAGCGTTTGTGACCTATTCTGAGCTGGCAAACGGGGGCAGCAACCGCAGCAAGCCTGCCGAAGAGGCGACTCCCGCGACCCCGGCTCATGTGGCTCAACCAAATTTCGCCGAGATCCATCTGCGAGGAGCAAAGCCATGAAGCGTCGTGCTCCTGATGTTGTCCACAAAAACAGGTCTGCAACGCGTCGCGGTGCAGTGACGATTGTTGCGTTACTTGTGCTGTTAATTCTGGCAGGAATGCTGGGTCAGCATGTGCGTCGAGTGTTGATGGAACGTCGTCAGTTTCGACAGGAGGTGCTTCACCTGCAGGCGGAAAAACTGGCGGATGCTGGCATTGCACTCGCTGTGAGTTCGCATAAGAAAGATCCCACATGGACTGGAGTTACCTGGAATCTGGTGCCCGGTTCAATTCATCAGACAAATTCTGCGGAAGTCGTGATCACTGTGAAGGACGAAACCTTCACTGTGGTTGCACGCTATCCCGCCAATTCAGAGCTTCCCTTTCAGGTTACTCGGATAAGAAGGCTATTACCATGAGTTCCACACGCATGAACCATGACAAACAAGATTCAGGAACCAGTCGTTCAATTCGAGAGCGATTCAAAGCTGACCCTCGTGGCTTTACTTTGATTGAGCTGTTGGTGGTGATTGCCATCATCGCGATTCTGATTGCCTTGTTGCTGCCTGCCGTTCAGCAGGCTCGTGAAGCGGCTCGCCGTACGCAATGCAAGAACAACCTGATGCAGCTTGGGATCGCGTTTCATAACTACGATATGGCGTTTGAGATGCTGCCGCCAGGCTGTGTGAATCCAACTGGGCCAATTCACCATGTCCCCGAAGGATATCACATGAGCTGGACCGTTCAGATTCTGCCGATGATGGAACAGAGCAATTTGTTTTCAAACATCAATTTCAATGAAGGAGCTTATGGTCCTGCAAACGGCACCACCAAGGCAACTCGCATACCATCTTTCCTGTGTCCATCAGATGGTGGAAATATGAGCGTTAGTTCTGTGAACTACGCAGCGTGTTTCAGTGGTGAAGATGTGGCGATCGATTCTCTGAATTCAGGTGTGATGTTTCTCAACAGCAGCATCGGCTATCAGCAGATTCGCGATGGAGCATCGAACACAATTCTGGTCGGCGAAAAGAGAATCGTTTCAGGCATCAACGATTTGGGTTGGATGTCGGGCACGTTGGCGACTCTCCGAAATACCGGCGTACCGATCAATGGCGGCTGGGACGTTGGAGGAAACTCACGGGTTCGAGGAGCTGGTTCAGCCCCATTGCCTGCTCCATCGGACACTGCAACCAGCGGCTACAGCAGCTTTCACACAGGAGGAGCACAGTCCCTTCTGGCAGATGGCTCAGTTCGGTTTCTCAGTGAGAACATTGATGCGAAGATTCTGTCGTTCCTTGGTAGCCGTGAGGACATGCAGACCCTTGGAGATTTTTAATGATGCTCACCAGCCCGGTTCGTTGGCGAGTCGCCCGAGGTTTTACACTTCTCGAATTGCTGATTGTCATCGCAATCATTGCCATTTTGATCGCGTTGCTGTTGCCGGCAATTCAGCAGGCTCGGGAAAACGCCCGACGAACTCAGTGCCGAAACAATCTCATGCAGTTGGGCGTTGCGTTTCGGACCTATAACCAGACCCATTCGTTTTTGCCATCCGGTTGCGTAAACGTAACAGGTCCAGTCCGCTCATTGGAACCAACTGATGCCGTAGATTCAGCCGGCTATCGCATGAGCTGGGTTCCTCAGTTGTTGCCGTTCTTTGGGCAGGACAGTGCGTGGCGTCAAATCGATTTCGTCGCCCCCAGCCGTTCGTTTCTGAGTGCCGAGGAGATTGCTCTGGTTGATGG
>JANMEV010000413.1:0-6103 GCA_031377305.1 Planctomycetota bacterium
ATTCTCCCGCGCCGTCGCATGGCGCACGACCCCCGACGCGGAGCCCAAGATGAGCAAAGAGACGGCCTTTCATTCCCGCACATCAGCTTTGACGCGCAACATGGTGGAATATAAGGGTTATTGTCCAAAACGACCGCTACAATCTGCATCTTCATTTGCCCAAGCTTTTCTGAGTATGCCGAACAGGCAGTCATGTATTGCAGTTGAGAGTCTTTCCTGGTCGCTGAGCATATTGATCAGTAAGCAATGGACCGCGCATCTCTGAGTACTTAAACAACTGGGGAATCTTTCCCGGGCTAGGTTACACGAAGCCGTGGCGATCCTGCTCCAGTCAATTCCCAAAACCCAACGGGAATGGATGACCATCCGCTGCCAAAGCATCAATGCTCGGCAAATTGATTCCGGTGGGTTGTTCGGGCGGCGGATTTTGCTAAACTGCTGGCCCTTCTGAACCCGACAATTGTGACCAGTGTTGTCTTGATGCAGTGCATTTTCAAGGATCCGTAAAATCGGCGAGTGTGTATTAGCAATCATGTCTTGGCGGTGTAGCTCAGTTGGTTAGAGCAGCGGAATCATAATCCGCGGGTCGGGGGTTCAAGTCCCTCCGCCGCTACTGAAAACCCCGAGGAGGCCTGTGTCTTTTCGGGGTTTTTCTTTTTTGGTTGCGAGGTCGTGTCGTGTCTCGCAATTTGATTTTGATGTGCCCGCTCACAGCCGGATCCGCCAGAATCTGGGCCTGATGGAATTCTGGCGAATCAAGCTACAAGTTTTGCAAAATGGCCGCCGAATTCAGGCGGTTCGCCCCGAACGGCGGCACAAATGTTGCGATATAAGTCCCCGACCCAATTCGGGACGGCGGCTCGAACTACTTCAGCAGGTAGCGGTTGGCGATTGTAATGCCGCTCAACATCGCCCCGACGATCCCAAGGAAGCCCTGATCGGTCCCACAAAGGAACAAATTGCTAAGCGGCGTTGTCCCATTTACAGACTTCTGCGGCGCACCGTAAACGCACCCGTTGAGATGTCCGGTAAAGCGACGGATTGTGCGAGGCGTGAAAACGTCCGTGTCGATGACATGCGAGCGGAAGTCGGGGATGTGCTTAATCGCACTCTTCAGAATTTCCTGATTCCAGTGGTCTTTTGCCGTAACGTACTCTTCTTCGGGCAGATTCATCCAATAATGCGGATTGGCCAACGCTGTGATTCGCATGCGGCCATCTTCCAGCGGCTGCGAATAGTCAAAGTTGTTTGGCGAACAGATAATCCCGCTGCGAAGGTCGACCGGAGTGTTTGGACGCTCGTAGTAAAAATCCTTCGAGTCGCTGTAAAACACGATGGTGTCGTGATGCCCCAGAGTTGATGGCTCACAATCCAGAACGCTGATCGATTCCACGAAGGAGATGTCGCCGGGCTCCGCTTTGACCATCGGAACCCCGGGACCAATCATCCGCATCGTTTCAGCTATACCCGCTGACGACAGGATGTTATCGGCCTCAATCTCTGTACCATCATCCAGCAGCACCGATGTCGCTCGGCCATTGGACTGACGAATCTCCCGCACGCCGGCTCGCAGCTTGAGATGCCCACCGAGCGATTTGAAATGCTTCACCAGCCGCTTCAGAATGAGGCGAATCCCCTCAAACGGCCGCCCGAAGCCTTCGTGGAAGATGCTCTTGAACATGATCACGAACTGGCTGAAATCCATGTCGCTTGGCGTCGCGCTGCCGTAAAACATCAGCGGGCAGAACAGCATGTCGACCAAAAGCGGATCCCGGATGTATTCAGAAACGACCTGTCGGGCCGAGACGCTTTGGCGTTCCAAATCCAGCGCGTCGTGTTCAGCGATTCGAGTCACCAGTTTGCGGAAGCCATCGATCTGCTGCGGGAAGCTTGCTGCAATCTGTTCAACGAAATAGTTGAATTGATTCGTAAAATGCAGCGTCGCTCCGGGAAAGATGATCGACGAACGCAGTTGAGGCCTCAAGTCAAAATCTTCCCAGGTCAGCCTTAGCTGCCTGAGAAGTTTGCTGAGTGGTCCCTGCTTTGTTCCTGGTTCGGCGTAATTGGTGACCGCGTGCAGGCCCACGTCGTAATTGCGCTTTCGCAGGCGGTAGAAGGAATTGAGACCGCCGATTGTGGTGTGGCGTTCGAGGATGCAGACGCTCTTTTCGTAGTACGCCAGACGTACCCCCGCCGACAACCCGGACATTCCGGCACCGATGATCACGGTGTCATATCGCACAGCCATCAACCCCTAATGAACGACAGGAGCATAAAACCCGGAATTGCAACAACCCCGAAGATATCTCCTCGGGGTGTTGAAATCTTAATCCTGACGACTTTTCTGAGTCTTGACAGACCCATTACGCTCCGACGGGAACATCCTTCAATCGAGGCAGCAGGTAGGTGACTGTGCCAGACATTGTGTTGAGATTGGAGTAATCTTCTTCTGGAATCTGAATGCGGTACATCTTCCGCAGTTCCATCACGATATCGAGGAAATCCATGCTGTCCAGTTCCATCTGTTCACGGAACGGTCGAGCGTCATCGAGATCGGTCAGATCCTCGTCCGGAGCGATTCGCTCCAGAATGTCCAGAATCACCTGCCGGATCTGATCAGACGTCATTAATCCACCCTCTCACTGCTCACGGCGACGGTCATTGTGTCAGCCACGGGAAACTTAAAAAACGGTAAAACACAAGCCTCGAAAGTCATTGATACTTACGAATAATGACCACCGAATTGATCCCAAGCATGCCAAACGAGTTGTTTAGGATGCAGCCAACTCGGCCGATTTCGCGCGGTTGATTGATCACAAGATTGGGAAGCGCACACCGCGGATCGAGATCGTTAAGATTGATTGTAGCGTGAACAACTCCATCGTCAAACGACGGAAGATTGCCGAGCAACTCAAGTGCACCTGCCGCTCCCATCGCATGACCGATGAAGCTTTTCGTATTATTGATGTACGTTTTCTTACAGGTTCCGAATACTCGCCGCAGGGCCGACGCTTCTTCAATGTCCCCTTGTTCCGTCGCGGTCGCGTGGCTGCTGACGATATCAACGTCGTCGGGATTGATTCCAGCCCGCTTCATCGCGAGCTGAATACATTCCGACTGTCGATTGGAGTCCGGCAGCACAAAGTCCTTCGCATCGGAATTCATCGCATAGCCAATGACTTCGGCATAGATCTTTGCCCCGCGTGCCAGAGCGTCGGGGAGTCGTTCCAGCGTGCAGATGCCTCCGCCTTCCGCCACAACGATGCCGTTTCGATTTATGTCAAACGGTCGACAAGCCTTTGTTGGGTCTTCGTGAGTCGCCAAGGCACCCTGAGCCGCAAAGCTGGCAAAGATTCCAAAGGTGTGAATGCTTTCTGAAACTCCACCGGCGATCGCGAGGTCGACTTCTTTCAGCCGCAGCATCTGGACAGCCTGAATAAATCCGGCGTTGCCAGCGGCACAGGCGGCTCCCAGCGTGAGATGCGGGCCGGTGATGCCCATGTTCAAAGTGACTTCGCCAGCTGCATTGTTGGCGACGGTGCGAGGATTGTGATGGTGCGACCATACCTTGGTGTCGTACTGAAACTTTGAAATCTCGTAGATCTCGTTTTCCGTTTCGACGTTGCCGTGTTCCGTAATCCCAATGTAAACGCCCACGCGGTCTCGAGGCACATTCGGCCAGTCGTGACCTGAATCCTTCACCGCTTCGTTGGAGCAATAGACAGCTATCGAACCGGCTCGCGTGCCTCGCCGAAGGTCTTTCTTCTTCTGATAGCGAAGCTCGTCGAAGTTGCAAATGCCCGCGAGAACCGGACCCATGTACCGAGTTTGATAGTTAACAACGCCGGACCGCCCGGCCAGCAGATTCTGACGGTATTCACCCAGACTGTTTCCGTTCGGAGACGTCAGGCCGATTCCGGTTATGACAATTCGATCCAAGTCCGACAAAGGAAAACCTCAACACAAACGGTCGCAACGCTGCTCACTGGATACGATAGAAACCGCCGAAATTGGACTGTCAAAGCGTCGGCAATCGGCTCAGAAGAGTACAGGGACGGCCGGATTGTGACAAGTTCCGCGGAAACTTCCCTGAACTTGCGACGACACCCGCCACATTCCGCCCGGAAAGACCGGTTATTCGGCAAACCTGAGGCGAGGAACCTCGAATCAGAATTTCTCTTCCCATCGCACCAACGGCCGATTGCAGCAAGGGCAAAAACCGTGGCGACCATGGCTCCAGCAGCGCCGCGTGAGTGGCCCATCGGCGGCTTGGCTGGAAACTCGCCCTCCAGAGAATCTCGATGAAGAAGCGTTTTACCGAGATCTGTGATTGCACCCTGTTGGCTGCAACATTCCGTGTCAGGGTTGTGTTTTTCAGGCTGACAGCGTCAAATAAGGGCTTGCAAATGCCTACCAATTGCCGTTTGGTGCCTCTTGACCGCGGCGCCTGGAAATCTGCCTCAGGAACGTTGCCCATGAGCCATTCGCCAACCGCCCCATCTCAGGAATCGAAATTGATGGAAGGGTTGACTCAGGAAACTGCGACTCCGCGACGAAGCGTTTTGATACAACTTGTCACGGCCGTCATTAGTTTCGCCATCGTTGCTATTCCTGCGACGCTGGGGGGGCTCTTCTTTCTTGACCCAATCCTTCGAAAACGAAACAGCGCCAAAGGTGGAGCGACCGACGGCGAAATCTCTCGCAAGGATGACGCGGGTTTCATTCGGTTGGATCTTACGAAAGACGCTGTCCCTCTGGATGGTTCTCCGGTGGCCGTGACCGTGCTGGACGATATCGTCGACGCGTGGAATCGCTTTAAGAACGTCCCCGCAGGAAGCATCTGGCTTCGTAAGGTAGGCGACGGGCCGATTCTTGCGTTTAATTCCATTTGCCCACATCTAGGATGTTCTGTGGACTATCGGCGAGCTCAGAACGATTTCTTCTGCCCCTGCCACACGAGCTCATTTGCGCTCGACGGAGTCAAGACCAACGAAATCCCCCCTCGCGACATGGACTCGCTGGAGGTCTCGATGCGCACCAACGGCCAGGAAGATCCAAATGGAAATGAAATCTGGGTTCGCTACCTGAAGTTCCGTGGCGCAACGGCTGAGAAGATTGCTGTGTAGTGAAACGTTGGACGATGAGCCAGAGTTGATTCCGCGAGTGTTTCACGGAGCACTTCATTGAATTGAGTTGTCGACCACCGTATCCAAGGAATTCGCCGTTTTGACATTACTTTTGAAAGCCGTTTTTGAGGTCCGGAAAAATCAGCGACTTGGTTCCACGAGAACTGGTCACCAAGCAAAGACCAATATCTCCCGAAAACTAACGCCACTGGTGAGGTAGAGTGACCAAAACTCCGGTGCTGAAGCTGCTTGCCAAGTCGAAAGGCTGGAGGTTGCCTTTGGAGTCGGCGTGGCCGGGGCGGTTGGTCAGGTGCTCAGTCAGATTCTGCGTGATGGAGCACAGAGAATCTGGCAAGCCGTCATCCTCAAAGACACGTGCTTCGCTTTTACTCTCACGAGACACCAACATCCACGCCAAATTCAAGTCGTCAAATTCCAGCCGTCGAACTGCGGGAAGAACCAAAATTCTGGCCCATCGGTCTCTGTCGTGTGCAAACATGCAAAAATCTTTGTATGGTTTCGCCCTTTCCGGTGTCTTCGATGGGACGAGACAAACTCAAATTGTGTCTCGTTGCATGTCTCGACCTTAGTGAGAATGCTGCAGAACAAACTCCATCGTTTACGTGATTTCAATTGTTCAAGCGCCCGTAGCTCAGTTGGATAGAGCAACCGCCTTCTAAGAGATACGGATCAATAGAAAACCCAATGTTTTCAACGGTTTCCGATCATCGGGTTAACCTGAAAACTGACCCAAAACCCAATGTTTCTGACACGGCGGTTAACGGGGTTAACCGGACCAGATCGCCCTACCCTCTCTGAAGCGGTAGCCCGATCCATCATGAGTGTCCGCTGCTTGGAACGGACTGTTTGGAAACGCTGAACGGCTCTCATCATCAAATTCGTGCCCAAGGTCACGCGAGAATGACAGCGTCTAGAGCAGGCGGATGATTCTAGAAACGCCACGGTCAGCGTAAGTG
>JANMEV010000421.1:0-4872 GCA_031377305.1 Planctomycetota bacterium
AGCCGCCGAGCACTTCTTCAGGCAGAACGCTCTGAGGGCGAAGGCGAATTCTGGGCCGGCGTCGAAGTCGGGCAGGACTTCAAGGGAACGGTCAAGACTTTGAAGGACTACGGTGCCTTCGTCAACATCGGCCCTGTCGACGGGTTCCTGCACATTGGCGAAATCAGTTGGTCTCGCATCAACCATCCAAAAGACGTTCTTGCCGAAGGGCAGGAAGTTGACGTCAAGATTCTGAAGCTGGATGCAGAAAAGAAACGCATCAGCCTGGGAATGAAGCAGCTCGCTCAAAACCCATGGTCCAGCGCCGCCGAACGATATGCCACCGGTAACACCGTTTCCGGCAAGGTTACTCGGCTGACAGAGTTCGGTGCGTTCATCGAACTGGAAGCTGGCCTGGAAGGCATGGTTCACATCAGCGAACTGGCATGGCGACGAGTCGGCAGTGTTGGCGAAATTTTGAAAGTCGGTGAGACCCGCGACTTCCAGGTTGTCGAAGTCGACACCAAGCGCAAGCGAGTTTCGCTGTCTCTGAAGGCTCTTGAAAAACGCCCTGAGCCACCAAAGTCAGAGCGAGTTGAAGAACCGGAACCACAGGCTCCTGTCGAACCACGCAAGCCGCGAAACACCAACCTCCGCGGCGGTACCGGCAGTGCCAGCGGTCGAGGCATGTTCGGAAACCCATCCGACTTCACGTAACGCCAGCAGCGTTAAGTTGTGCATCAAAGGGACCAGTCTTCACAGACCGGTCCCTTTTGCATTGGCCTTTCGCCACGTCAGCACCACTCGACGAAGGGAGCCTGTCATTTGCCCAACGCAACCAGCTCGCGCAGGGAAGCAAACGAAGTGACTGCACGATGTCTCCGCAAATCCGTGCGTTCAGAAAGCATCGGCTGCTGGTTACGGATGAACGTAGCTGACCTCCAGAGCCGAGGAATCTTGCACCAGCTTCCGGGGGCGTGGTCTCAGGCGAGCGGGGGATGTCAATCCCCTGATTGGCGTGAAACAGACACACGAGATCAGGGCCGCGACGTAGGCCGATCGCCTGATGAATTTCCTTAAATCCACGCCCTTGCCAGCTCCAGGGAGTATGGCCCCTGAGTCAAAGTCTAGCCTACATAAGACAAATAGCTCAGAACCAAACATCAACCATTGGCACGGCTTGGACTGAGCAACGTTCCCGTGCCACTGGCCACTTCAAAGTCTCGGAACTGTGTCTCAACGTATCCGAATCATCCCCTATCTCGTAAACTTCCATTCCCTGAACTGTTTGCAGGCAAAAAAACTTCTTCTGGTAGTTGCACTCCCCGACTTCCAAGACAGTGAAAAGCCGGTGGCAACCTCCAGCGAGCCTCGGTCGCTTCGCCACGGGTGCCATCCCTCGGAATCCCTCAGGCTATCCAGCAGCATTTCACGTCGCATTTCTGCACGAGACTCTTTGCTGCCTATTCGATACCAGGAAACTCGACTCATTGACACCCTATCCGCGGGTTGATATCAACTACCAACCGGCGCGTTCAAAATCCAATACAACGCGCCGTGTGATATTCGTTTTTCAGGTACTAGATCCTTGTATTTTTCACACTCGCCAGCCATTACGTCCCGGTGCGTGTAATTCAGAGTTCGCCTTCAATGCGGAGACTCGGATGAGCACAAAACTGGAAGGCACATCAAGATCCCGCTGGGGTTCGCCTCGCAAGTGGATACCAGGGATGGTGTTGATCGTGTGTTGTGTATTTTTAGCACTCAACTGGTTTCCGAAACCCTGCTATCACGACAGGAGTGTTGTGGGTTTGTCGCGCTACCGTTCCTCGATTGCCTTACCAAAGATTACATCACCGGAGCAAGCGTTCATTCAGGCTGTGATTGATGGAAAGGTCATTGGCGACGACAAGTCAAAACATCAAAACCTGCTGTCAGATCCTATGTGGGCATCTTTCTCCGAAGCGGGTGAGAGTCTCACCATCCAAGTTCCCTGTAACCACAACGTGATCCCGGAAACCAGTGAACTTTGGCTCACACTGACTGTGGATTTCAAATGCGGTCATATTTCTGGAGCCGAGTTCTTTTCTAGGCCGATTTTTTGACTGGTGACGGACATAATCAAAGCGACGAACAAAAAGATGCAGCCGAGTTGGTGTCGGCGGTTTCTCACATGGCAAGTCATCCGCGCCAACCGGCTGATCTTGGTCGTTCGCCAACAGAATGGAGTCACACTTGAGTCTACTATCGATTTCTCGAGCAAGATTGTTGCTTGCCCTGTTTGTGATATCGTCTGGCGTTGGTTGCGATCAGGTGACCAAATACGCGGCCTCAGAGGCATTAGCTGGCGAGCCAACTCGTAGCTTTCTAGGCGACACTGTCCAGTTGAGTTTTGCCATGAATCCCGGTGGTTTTCTCAGTCTCGGAGGAACTTTGCCCTCCCCGTTACGGCAATGCTTGTTCGTCGGTATGAATTCAGTATTCATGATTGCCATTGCAGTGTTTCTTGTACGCAAGGCAAACATCAGCATCTCAATGTTTCTAGCGCTAGCGTTGATTCTCGCTGGCGGAATCGGAAATCTCATCGACCGTGTGAGGCATGAGGGTTTTGTGACGGACTTTATTGTGCTGCGTCTCGGACCAATGCGTACGGGGGTATTCAACATTGCGGATGTCGCTGTAACACTGGGTGTCGGTATCATCTTTCTTTTGTCGTTGCGACGTGATGGTGGCGAGCAAGACGCTCAACCCAAGTTGCCGACGACGGGTTTTTGATATGGAAGCTCGCTCGGCGGGGTGGCACTGGCGGATTCAGTTGATTTGTGTGCCACTGGCTATGCCAGTGCGTTGGGCTTGTACTGTGACGTATCGAGATATGCGGAGCCTCGATTGTCAATTGCAATGGCTGATGGCCTAGGTTCCGAATGTGTCGTAACGAGTGAGCCGGGGCTACGAGAGTTCGAACATGGCTCCGGAGTTGTGGAACCACTCGGGGGTCAGGACGGCGAAGCTTCGCAGATCAGTATCGATGATCGCCTGAAGGTAGAACCGTGCACTCGACCACTTGTAGTCAACGGCAGCCGGGAACAGACATCGTTTGACGGGATTGGTGTGTATGTAATTGATTGATTGATGATGAGGCGGCCTCGGCAAAAAAATGTTTCGATCAAAGCTGAGGCCTTCCTTCCCGAACCGACAGCAAACGTTTCGCAGCTAGGCGGTCGAGGTTTCAGCGAACGGTAGCGAGTGGAACCCAGAGCGTGATTGATGAGCAGCGGGTCGTTTCAGACTATCAACTCTCGATCTCCGACCGGGATTCCCTTCACAGTCGAAATTGGCGGAGACGCTGGACGGCGCCACAGCAAGGCTCGTCTCGACGGAGCGAGACGGCTACTTTGGCGATTAATGTAGCCATCTTGCTCTGCAAGATGAGCCTTGATCGGCGGCGATGTCTTCTGCCAGCCGCCCGTCGCGTTTATCCACCTGTTTGAAGTCGGCGGGATAGCCCTGACAGATAGCTTGATTTTTGTGCGACCGGCAATGATAACATGTGACAGTGCGGCCGGGCCGAACAAGACGACGCAGTCGAGTGGCCGTCCGAGTTTTGTCACATGGCCAGTCGACCGCGGCAGCGGGCTGATCATCCTCGTCATCCGAACCTTTTGGTCTGAAACACCCGAACTCACCTCTACTCCACGCGAGAACAAGAAAGAGCACCATGTCAAAGGGACTCGCCGAAAAGATTGTTGATAAGTCTATTGAGAACCCCAGATTTGCGTTCCTGGTAGTACCGCTCGGACTTGTGTTGATCTATTGGGGAATTTCCGACGCAAAGTACTACCGTTCGTTGGCAAGTCGTCCAACACAGATCATGAAAGACGTCTCAATAATTGAGAAGCCCAACGACCGAGGCTTCACGATTCCCTATGTTGTAGGCAAGTCCGATGACAAGGAAGTGAGCATCCCAGTCAGCGCCAAGACTGCTCGCACTTTGGAGATAGGAAACGAAATGGAGTTTATTGAGACGGCCGATAATTCTGGCGAGTATCTATTGAGATCCTCAGTCGATGGCCAGGTATCTTCAATACTCTTCAATGCCGCAGGAATTCCTGTCAATTTCATCACGATACTTGGCCTTGCGATAGCAATCGTCGCTTGTGCCTGGGGTGCTCTTGCCAAACCCAAAGCAGTTTCGTCGCCGAGCGAAGGTGGCGGCACATAAGCTTGTTTGTTCTCGGCGGATGGCGCTGTCTTCGACATTATCTTTGTGTGGCACCGGCTGTGCCAGTGTTTGGTACATGGGACTGCACTTTCCCCGTGTATTTTGTTTCTCATCACAGCACGGCCACGAGTTCGAAGCAGGAGAACACGAGGTTGGCAGGAGAAAGTCCGAATCGGTTAGGAAAACATTTGCATAGCCAGTCGCATAGAGGCACACAGATATCAATGAATGAATCGCCGTCCCAATCACCACCCTCCAGCACTTCAGAATCACCGCCGGACGAAAAGAAGATATTCCATTTCTGGCGATGCTTCTGGCTGACATTTCTCGTTGCCTCACTTTGGTATGCTTGGTACAGCCTCTACGTCCCCACCAACAGCATCACATGGTCTGATAACTACACTTCGGCTCAGCAACAAGCAGCCGACTCGGGCAAACCAATCATCCTCTACTTTACTGGCCAATGGTGTGTTCCCTGCCGGATCATGAAACGCCAGGTGTGGGCTGATAAACAGGTAACGGCCACGGTCAATGCGCAGTTCATTCCGGTTGAAATTGACGTGGATAGTCCCGACAACGTTGGAGTGTTGACTCGCTACAACGTCGGCGGTTCTCCAGTCACTATCGTCACCGATCCTCAAGGAAATGTTCTGCGATGGCGAGCAGGAGGC
>JANMEV010000442.1:0-1864 GCA_031377305.1 Planctomycetota bacterium
CCCCGATGATGGAACGCTACAAGGTCGTCAAGGCCGAGCATCCGGGGGCGATTTTGTTGTTTCGCATGGGCGACTTTTACGAGCTGTTCCACGAAGACGCTCAGAACGCATCGCGAGTCCTCGGCCTCACACTCACCAGCCGCGACAAGAACTCGGAGAACCCGGTTCCCATGGCCGGGTTTCCGTATCATCAGCTCGATGGTTATCTGCAGAAGCTGATCACCGCTGGATTTCGAGCGGCCATCTGCGATCAGGTCGAAGATCCGAAAAAAGCCAAGGGGCTCGTTCGTCGCGAAGTCACGCGAGTCGTGACGCCAGGCACGCTGACTGATGATCAGATGCTTGATCCGCGGCAATCGAACTTCCTCGCCTGCGTCGCGCCGTCGAAGACAACGATTGGACTCGCGTGGCTGGAAGTTTCGACCGGGCGTTTTCTGATTCAGGATGTGGAACCTTCGCAGCTTCAGGATGAACTCGCTCGCATCGGCCCCGCCGAATGTCTCATCCCGGAAAGCGCGGCGCAGGAGGGCAATCTGCCAATGCGTCGGCCGGAACCGGGGTCGCTGGTGCTGACGACTCGGCCCGACTGGTGCTTCGCTCGCGAGGAGGCCAAACGACTGCTTAACGAACACTTCGGCACGAAGACGCTCGAAGGCTTCGACGTCGACGACACGCCCGCCGTCACCGCGGCCGGAGCGTTGCTCGAATACGTCCGCGAGACCCAGCGCACCGCGCTGCCGCATATTGTGCGACTGGAAACGTGGCGTCGCAGTCGGCACATGATCATTGACGAAGCGACGCGTCGAAGTTTGGAACTCGCCGTCACATTGCGAGACGGCCGGCGAGATTTCACGCTGCTCGGTGTGATGGACGAAACCTGCACGCCGATGGGATCGCGGTTGCTCGCCGAGTGGCTTTCCAGCCCTCTGACGGATCTGGAACAAATCACACAGCGGCAGGATGCCATCGAAGAACTGGTCCTGCAGTTGTCTCTTCGCGACGATGTTCGAGAACTGCTCAAGCAGACCTACGACCTGCAGCGTCTGACGTCTCGCATCGCCACCGGCCGATGCAGCCCCCGAGATCTGGTCTGCCTGGCTCGCACGCTGGAACAACTGCCTCGTTTGCGAGCCAAACTGGCCGAGCGAAAATCAAAACGACTGCAGACGCTCGAGCAACGGATTGAACTGTGTCCAGCGGCTCACGAAGCGATCACAGCGGCCATTGTCGATGAGCCGCCTTTGAACGTGTCCGACGGCGGCGTCATTCGTCCGGGCTTCAATGCCGAATTGGATGAGTTCCGGGATCTCATGCGAGGCGGTCGTCAGTGGATGGCGGCGTATCAGGCGAAGGAGATCGAACGCACCGGCATCAGCAGTCTGAAGATTGGATTCAATAAGGTCTTCGGCTATTACCTGGAAGTGACGGCCGCGAACACTTCGAAAGTCCCGCCCGAGTACATTCGCAAGCAGACGTTGAAGAATCAGGAACGCTACATCACGCCGGAGCTGAAGGAGTACGAAGACAAAGTGCTCCGCGCCGAAGACCGCGCGAAGGCGTTGGAACAAGAACTGTTCGCCGCATTGCGAGAACAGGTGGCGGCGTTTGTTCCGCTGCTGCTTCGCACGGCCGACTCGATGGCAGAAATCGATGTGCTGGCAAGTTTGGCGACTCTTGCGGCGAACGCTGGATACACTCGGCCGCAGCTGACGACCGATCCGGTGATGGACATTCGCGACGGTCGACACCCTGTACTGGATCGATTGCTTCCGGCCGGTCAGTTCGTTCCCAACAATGTGCGTCTAGGACTGAAGAGCGACGACAATGAGCAGCGGGCGATTGGTCGAGTCCAGATCATTACCGG
>JANMEV010000460.1:0-3900 GCA_031377305.1 Planctomycetota bacterium
GAACGACGAAAGTCATGCCTCGATCAGCCACAATCGCCAACACGGCTGGAGGTGATTCTGCCTTACGCTTGATTCTTCGGACTACTCAGGAACCCGCTACGCCAAATCATTTCCTTCCAGTCGCATTTTACGGACACGCACTAACTCTTCATTCTTTCGCAGCAGCTGCTCGCATAGGTGAATCCATAAGCACAGAGCTGCTAAAAGCAACTAAGTGACAAAATTGCATTGCAATTTGAACCAACGCTGTTACTCTGCACGAAGGCTGGCAGAGAGTGACCACAAGCTTTCAGAACAGCCCCGGGATGTTTCGGACGACCAAATAAATCGCGTGTCAAAAGATTTTGACGGGCGAGTTAATGAGTAGGCCGACGTGGTGAAATCCTTCAGGGAGTTCGCTGTGTCGGCTTTTTTTATTGTTCGCGATGCGAGCACTGAGAGAAGCCGATGTAGTGGAGTCGTTGAAAGACTTTGCTGCGTCGGCTTTTTTGCTGTGTATCACAATGCGGCGGACACTGGCACGCGTCGCGAACACGATGTAATTTGGGCGATCTTGTCGCCAGAGAGTCAAGGGAACGTTGATTCGAATGCTCGTTTCGACGGCCCCTGTGTGAGGACCAGGAGATTCACTGACTGGAAACGGTCTGTGGTCAACGAGGGTATGTTGCCTTCGAGAATGGTCAGGAAGTGTTGAGTTTGGATCGAAGGATGATGAATATGTTTTACACGATGATCTCCATGGGTACGATTGCTTTGGCGATGCTTTCAGGAAGCGCCGCCGTGGTAACAATCGAAGACAGTCCGCACGCCGCGCATATGATGAAGTGTGCAGCAACCTGTTCAACTTGTGCCGTTGAGTGCGATGCATGCTTTCATCATTGCGCATCGCTCGTCGCTGACGGAAAAAAGGACCACTCCGCGTGCATGCATTGCTGCGTGGATTGTGCTGACTGCTGCAAAATGTGCGCGACGCTGTGCGCACGTCAAAGTATGATGTCGGCTCACGCCGCCGAATGTTGTGCCAAGTGCTGTGACGACTGTGCCGCCGCCTGCGAGAAAATCGCTGACGACAAGCAGATGGCCGCCTGTGCCAAGACTTGCCGAGCGTGTGCCAAAGAATGCCGCGAAATGGCGAAGATGACAAAGTAAGTCCTAAAGTCTGTCTATCGGATTTCAGGGTTTACGCACTGCTGGCGAGAGCAATCATCGTTTTATGACTGCAATGTTGGAGGGACTGGCGATCAGCCAGTCCCTCCATTCGATTCAGGGCTGCGGCAAACAAAACGACGAACCCGAAATCGGATGGTCACAATCTGCACCTGGTCGCGACCGACGCGAGATAACGGTTATGCGTTCCCGCTCCGGTCCGACACGCTATCCGACACGCTATCCGACACGCCGGAGTGGTGCAGGTCAATGGAATCAGGGAAGCAAAGAGTGGGAGGGAAACTCGTGTCAGGCAGTTTCACGTCGGACTCACCGACGCAGACTGGTGGATTTGGACCAACATGCAACTGGAATCCGCTTGTCGAAGTGTGTATTGCGACGTAGCATCCCTTTATGCAACACGCTCTGATGACATTCTGCCTCATCGCCAACCTTCTGGCGTGTCCTCTGCGCTGTGCGGCGTGTCATACTTCGGCTCCGGCCACCGACCAGGCACAGCAGAATAAGCGCACATGCCAGTGCTGTGCAAAGAAGGCGGTTTGCCCTGAGGAATCAGAATCGTCGCGGCTTCCGGAAAAACGCCCCGCCAATCCCTCCGAAAATGAGTGTTCCTGTCCGAATTGCATTTGCGAGGGTGCAACGCTGACGAAAGCTGCCGATCTTGCGATTCACATCATCGACGTTTTTGTTGATCACCACGTTGATGCTGTTTTAGCCCGGCTGTTGCTTGCGGCAGATTTCAGCGGCTCCGAAATGTGTATCGAATCTCTGCCGCCAGCAGACACTCAGACTGCGCTCGCCTTGCGCCAGTCATGGTGTATTTAGCGCCTCGTCAGTTCCCTGCCAGACTTCATTCTGCAGCGAGTGTACCACTTCGAAGCCATCGCTCGATCGTACTTCCGGTGAACTCCTGTTTCTGCAGACGCCTGTCCGTCCCCGTTTCGCGCTGACAGCCATCGTCGCTGTTGCCATGAGCGTCTCGTCAAGTTTTCGCGCCACGCACAGGGCCTGTCCACAGTCATGTTACTTCCGTGGGAATATTCTGTCCGCAATCTGTCACGTCGTCCGGTTAGAACCGGCCTGACGCTGATGGCGCTTTCGATTGTGATTCTGCTGGTCTTCGTTGTCGTTGGCTTTATTCGAGGACTGGAACGGTCTCTGCGTGTGACAGGCGATCCCGATGTTGTGCTGATTTCTTCAATCAATTCGGAAGCCAATCTGGAGAGCAGTGCGATCCCTGCTCGAACACCAACCTTGATTGCCGCCAGTATTGATGGCACACAATCGCGCTACGGTGTGATTTGCGCGTCACCGGAAATGTATCTTGGCACCAGAGTCACAGTGAGCGATCGCGAGCCGGCTCCGGGGCTGATTCGAGCCGTCACTACCGCCGCTCCGTTGGTTCGACGCAGCGTGCGAATTGAGGAAGGGCACTGGCCGGACCGAGGAGAAGTTCTCGTGGGACGCCTTGCCTCTGCGAAGCTGGGTATGACTGATGAGGCCGTCGCCATTGGGCAGACGCTGACTTTCGAAGGTCAGACATGGAAGGTCAGCGGACAGTTCTCTGCTGATGGAGCTGCGTATGAATCCGAGATTTGGTGCAATCTGGAAGACTTTCAGTCCGCGACAAAGCGTCAGGACCTCAGTCTGGTCGCGCTGTTACTGAAACCCGGCGCATCCCCCGGAGAAGTTTCGCTGTTCTGCAAGGAACGGATGGATCTGGAACTACGCGCCGTCCGGGAAACTGATTTTTACGCTGAACTGCAGCAGCATTATCGTCCGGTTCGTCTTCTCGCCTGGACCGTGGTGATCATGGTTTCCGGAGCTGGAGTCTTCGCTGGCCTGAACATGATGTATGGAGCGGTCGCCGGTCGCATTCGAGAAATTGCAACACTGCAGGCCATCGGTTACCGCCGACGAGCCATTCTGTTTAGCCTGATTCAGGAAGGTGTGCTCTTGTCAGCCACCAGCTCGCTCATTTCCGGTGTTATCGCTTTGGCTCTTTTGAATGGCGTTGCCGTGCGATTCACCATGGGTGCCTTCACTCTACGGATCGATGGCCCGGCCATTCTGATCGGCTGTGGCACCGGATTGTTACTTGGAGTCTTCGGCGCGCTGCCACCGGCGTTGAAGGCATTACGTTCATCGGTGGCTGTTAGTTTGAAAGCGGTTTAGGAGTTGAAGTTATGAAGTATCAGCATCTTTGTGTTTTGGGTCTCTCCCTACTTCTGACGTCCGGGTGCAGCGATGCTCCTCAGGATAACGGAGGGGCAAACAAAACGGAGGCCGTCGCGCCGGGCACCGGAACGCAATATCTGACTTTGTCAGAACCTGCCGCAGTCATGGAAGTTGCGGACGCTCGTAAGTCGGCCAAAGCGGATGAAGCGATTGCCATTGTGGGGCGAATCGGCGGTTCCGGAGAACCCTTTGTGGATGGCGTGGCTGCCTTCACCGTGGTGGATTTAAAAATCGCATATTGTTCGGCCGACGAAGGATGTCCAACACCGTGGGATTATTGCTGCACTCAGGATCAGGTGAAGGACAACATCGCCATTGTCAAACTGGTCGATGCCGAAGGCAAACCTGTCACCGACGACGCTCGCAAACTGCTGGGTGTGAAAGAACTGTCCGTTGTTGTTGCTGAGGGAACGGCACGACGTGATGAATCTGGAAATCTGACGGTGGCTGCCACAAAGATCTTTGTTCGACCGGTGAAATAATCATGACTGACTC
>JANMEV010000465.1:0-32542 GCA_031377305.1 Planctomycetota bacterium
GAACGACGAAAGTCATGCCTCGATCAGCCACAATCGCCAACACGGCTGGAGGTGATTCTGCCTTACGCTTGATTCTTCGGACTACTCAGGAACCCGCTACGCCAAATCATTTCCTTCCAGTCGCATTTTACGGACACGCACGAGCTAGAACTCAGAACGAACCCGCGAATAGCTCCCGAACACGGCAAAGAAGAGCGAAGAGTACGATTTGCGGGTGCCTGTCCCGGTTTCGTTCGTGTCCCGGTTTCGTTCGCTTGCGTGCAGTCGTGTCCGCCGATGTTCATGCATTTCGATACGAGTGAATTCGATGCCCGGTAACAGCTCGACAGATGCCGATCAAAAATGCCGCGTTGGCCAGCACAAAGCTGTAAGCGGTACCTGCCCCCGGTACTTGAAAACGTCGTCGGAGCGACAGCCAGCCGCATGCGGCAAGAACAAAAAGCAACCCGAACGGAGCGAAGATCGCTGATGAAACCACACTTGGCTGTAGCATCACCATGGCCAGAGAACTGCAGGTGGCGATGGCCAGAAAGAACGGCGACAGCCAGCGAAGCAACTTGTGTGACCACAACGCAAACGCCAGGCCCGGATAGCGGAACGGATTGAGCAACTGCGGCCGAGTCCAGGTGCCCTGCCAGTTGCGAAGTGTCATCCGAATTCTGCGGCGCAATGTAAAGGCACTATCGGGTTCGTAACTGTCAAAAGCTTTCGCCTTGGGTTCATGAACGATCCGAAATCCCTGAACAGCAACATCCAGCGGCACGATGCAATCTTCTCCGATCGCTGGGTCCATCGGAAGCAAGAGCGTTCGCCGTACCGCGAAACAGGCTCCCGCAACGACGGCCAGAATGCCCAACTGCGATTCCAGATGCCGCAACTTCAACTCGTAGTTCCAGTAGAATCCCTGGCTGGCCTGCATCGCGTTCGTGGCGTCCGATCCGTAGAGCAGCCGACCATCGACTGCCCCGACACGAGCATCTCGAAAGCGACTTGCGATCTGCTTCAACCACGAGACGTCAAACTGAACATCAGCATCAGTGAAGGCAACAAGATCAGAATCGATGGATCGTAGCGCCACGTTCTGAGTTCCCGTTTTGCCGAGCCCAGGGCTTTCGTGAAGTCGAACTCGATCCGAGGCAAACGACTTCACAATGGAGTTTGTGGCATCGGTTGATCCGTCGGACGCCACAAGAATGGAAAAGCGATCCGCCGGGTAGTCAGACTGCAGAAGGTTTTCGATTCGGCCCTTGATAACGGTCGCTTCGTTATGGACGGTCACAAGAATCGTGATCGTCGGCCAGTCCCGGTCGACCGATGACGCAACGTCAGTTGGTGCAGCTCTCGTCATTCGACGAAACAGGTTTAGAATCTGCAGGAAGCGACCATAACCATCGTAGATCCAGTAAAGGATCAGCGACGAGATCAACGTGAGTATCCACAACACGGCATCAATCCTTTGATCTGGTCATTACTCAAACGCGGCAAACAGATCTTCGCATCCTCAGACAGTTCGAGTCTGCCAACATTTGAACTGAACCCACCGTCGGCTCAACACGCGGTGGGTTATACCTCAGTCAGGAAATCTCTCCTAGACCTTGTGGAAATCGACTCTTTCTAAAACCATCCGGACTGTCCACGACTCCTGTTTTCATTAGACGTTTTCCGTTTTCTGTCGGTTTTCGTGTTCCGGGTAAAGCGTGTTTCATGACTCGATTTGCCGTCGAAAACGTGTCCTTGCATTCTCATATCATGACTCCGATCGAGAAAAAGAGTCGCCTGCGACAATCGCTGTTGTTTGCTGAGCTGGCAAACCTTCTGAGGTCAAGGGGACTCCCAGAGCATTGTTTACTTTTGGAAGTCCGCGAGTTGGCGACAAACAGTTCGTGAATTTTGTGAAGCTCGAACACATTCGATGGGTCAATAACAATGACATCGTGACCCGCGTTCCTCCAGTTTGGATGGGCTATCGTCACTGTAGCGCCGAGATGGACCTCAACAATGTCGGTCGCCTTCAGGCCGTCAATGGCTGGCAGCGAAGTTACGATCGCTTTAAGGACCTTTTGGAGAGCCTGCTGCGATTCAAAATTGATCACCTGGCCGGTCACTCGATGGAGCGATACATCGAATCCATGCTTTACGAAGTACAGCTCGCAGATGGCAGCCAGGGATAGTCGAACTCGTAGTCAGGCAATCGACCTCAACGGAGAAACTCGAACCGAAACTCCGTCGGAAAAGACGACATGATCCGGGGCCCGCTCCGGACCAATCGTACAGCCCATCGCGGCAGTCAGCGATTGCGCAAGGCGGGGGATTTCCACGTTGAGGATCCGATAGGGCTCATGATGAACTTCGCCGGTCACGAGTCGCCCACTACCGTCTTTAGCGTAAAGGATATAGCGTTCCACAAGAAAATGATCGAGTGTGCCAGCCAGGGCAGTTCTTGCCACGTCGTCGGGATTCACTTCAATTGAGATTGAATAGTCCGCCGCCGGTTGATCAGTTCGATGTCCATCGTAACGTATCTGACGTCGCGTTCCCGCCGCATGATTGTCGAGCGTGTCCCTTAAGGTCAAGGTTGCCATCTTGTATGGCAAGTGCCAAAACGTTCTAGCAACTGTGACAGCAAGTTGCTTGTTCGCATCGAGGCTGAAGAACCATACGCCACGAACACCTCGTTGATCCACGACATACGTGCGAACGTTGGTTTCAAGAAACCAGGAAACTCCGGGAACCGGAGGCGACCACCAGGGACGAATCGCCTCCATCGAAAACGGCACCACACCCAACCAGGCCGATCCGTCAAATTGTTCTATGGTCAACTCGGGAGGAATCAGCGACTGCAGAATCTCGGCGGACACCCTCCAATGAAAGAATGCCAGTTTCCGCCAGCGTTGATATCCAGCGGTTCTTGAGTCTGAAGAATCCGACAATTCAATCTCCCCAAAGCCCACTGCTGCAAGGCGGAAATGCTGACCTTGAAACGGTTTGGAATCGTGCAGCCCTCAAATCGGGCCGCCCTCATATCAAGTGGAGCCGCTTGCCCCTCGACCTCAGCGACGGATAATCGACTGTCGCATGTTTCGAGCACACTCTCAGACGCGGTCGAACGTTGTGGCTGACCGCCTTTGCAGCCACAAGTTAACGCACGACCTTGCTGGTATTGAAGCCCCCGCGAGGAACTCCGGCTGGCACACTTTCAGGCCCAACAGGTACTCCCTGCAGCAATCGCTGCTCGGCCGCCTGGCGAGGCAACGCGCGCGGCCGATCGTAGCCGCGAGGCGTTGAATCTGTCGACGGGCCGAAGTTTGGATCGGGAAACGGATCCTGTCGCTCATACGCTGCGTTTTCGGCGCTTGGGAACGAGGAATTCCATGTGGGAAATCGGGTGAACTGCGGATTCATGCAGCCAGAAACGGTCGCAAGGAGAACTACCGTGGCCAGGGTCCTCAATGCGATACCGCACGCTGTCCGGGTTAATGGTTCCTGAAAGTCATTTGCGATGATGTTTTGATGGCTCATGAATGCGATCCGATGACTGGCACGATTCCACATGCCGGGCGAGTGAGTGCAGTGAAAGACTAACAGCAGATTCTGCCGGACTACAACATCAGTTCTGTCGAATCACAAAGCCATCGATCATGCCGCAACGTTTTGTAAAAGTTACATTCGCAATGTGAAATTCGACATTCATGACGAGGCAGAATGATTGCGGGGAAATTCGTTTTGACAGAATCAGCAACATTCAATAACGTCCCGCCCTCATTGATTCGTCAGTGAGACTTACGCATGGATGTGTGAGTGCGGCACAAGGCCATGGACGGCCGCTGCCGCGAATGGCTTTCGCTGTCGCATTATCTTGAGGCGGTCTGGATTGACGCTCACGGGGAGCGTCCTTTTCGCCTCTTTGATAAAGGATCGCTCTGAATTCTGAAAGAGGGCGTTGTTGCTGCCGAGAAATGTCGGAGTTTCCGGTTGTCGCTCCGCGAGGCGAGTCTGCCAGTTGTGGCCTTCAGACGCTGCGGCTCAAACGTCGCCGTACCATAGCAGCGTGGACTCCATTAACGCCTTGGCCACCGTTAAATCGTCGGCTTCCGAAGATGAGTTCCCTGCGTCCAAAGGTACAGATTTTGACTCCACTGCTTCCTGGTCGTGATCCACTGTTCGATTCCGAACTTGATCAGCGGCAACTTCGTCGACGATCTGGCGGGAACGGATGGTGGAAGTCAGAATGGGCAGGAGTTTGCTTTCTTTGAGCGGAGTGTTATTGCTATCCGCTATTGTGAAATCGACCGGCACACTCCAAACGCTGATTTCGTTGGCCGAACTGACGGCTCGCACTCAGGCTCGATAGTTGCCAGCGGGAAGTGCCGTCACAGTGGTAAAGGAAGTGGTGGTTAAAAGCTGCTGCCGTACCACCTGCGTTGCACCACCCAGCCGATCGACCCAAAGATCATACTGGACGACACCATCAACGGGTTTCCATGAGAACGTCGGCGTCGTGTCCGTCGTAGTGCCGGTTGGCGTCAGGAAAGAAGGGCGACCTCCAACAAAGATATCCATTGGTGCCGTCCAGAGACTTCGGAAACCCTGAACCGTCACGCCAATCGCCCACCACCGATAACTACCGTCGGTAAGCGTTGGCGTCGTGGACTGTGTGGAGGTGATGTTCTTTGCATGGAGCGTCGTGGCTCCCGTGCTGAGGTTGCTTACGAACACTTCATAGACATCCGCTCGTGGCAGCGCATTCCAGGCAATGGTCGGTGTTCTATCACACGTTGAATTCTGCCCCTGAGTCACTTTCGGCGGGACCGCGATCCCAAAATTCACTGGGGTGCTCCATTTCGCAGCAAAGCCATCTGCCGCAACGCCGAAGAGCATTTCGCGACATGTACCCGTGCGAAGTAATGTCAGTTCTGCTTCAGATGCTGTGCTGTTCCTGCCAGATCCAGGGGGTAGAGCAGCCGAGGATACTCAACGGGAATGGCTTACCTGCGACCTGCCTTTGCTGTTAACGGCTTGCCGATTTGGACGAGCCCGACGATCTCGGGATTGTGAATTCAGGTGATGGGGAAGGCGAAGCCTTCGGGGAACGACTCTGGATGGCTTCGAAGAGCAGAATTCTCTGGATTCCCCGAGGAGTGAAACAGTTGATGAAGACGCTTCTGCCTTGTTTGCAAGCGATTTTGAACATACAAAATGGCTTGCTTTGAAAGGTGTGCGAATGAGTCTGCCTGATTGATTCCGGATGCCCACCGCTTTCCGCTGACTTCGTGAGATTTTTCCCCACAATGAAATTTGCACTCGTAATTCCTGACGGCGTCGCTGATGAGCCGCAACCTGAGCTGGGAGGCCTTACGCCGCTGCAGGCGGCAAAGATCCCGAATATGGACGAAGTCGCCCGAGCCGGGATGGTGGGGCAGACGGATAATGTTCCTGCCTCAATGCCGTCTGGCAGCGATGTGGGGACCATGAGCCTATTTGGTTATAGCCCGCTCGAATTCCACACTGGTCGAGCTCCGCTGGAGGCAGCGGCTCAGGGGATTGAGTTGCAGCCGGGCGATTGGGCCGTTCGATGTAATCTGGTCAATGTCACCGACGAAAAAATGACGAGCTTTACCAGCGGGCAGTATCCCAGCGACATGGCTCGCGAGCTCATCGAATTGCTTCAAAAGGATCAATGCGGCGCCACCCACTGGAAGTATCACGCCGGGGTCAGTTATCGAAATCTGCTACTTTACCGAGCTCGTGGAACGGCCGCGCCGTTTTCGAAACAGACCGATAGCACTCCGCCGCACGATATTACGGATCAGCCAATCGCCGGATATCTGCCAACCGGTCCGGGTTCTGACGAACTCAGGAATCTGATGACTCGCAGCCGAGAACTTTTTGCCAGGGCCGAGCCGAATTTGAAGCGACTAGCGGCCGGCGAACTTGCCGCCACGCAAACGTGGCTGTGGGGACTCGGCCAGCGACCGGCGTTTCCGTCGTTCGTGGAACGGTTCGGCGTTCGTGGTGCGGTCATCACAGCGGTGGACCTTCTGCGAGGAATCGGTCGGCTGATCGGCTGGGACATTGTGGAAGTGGAGGGAGCGACGGGCTATCTGGATACCGACTATGCGGCGAAGGGTCGAGCGGCGATTGCCACGCTCTCGCAGCCGGACGTCGACTTCGTCGTCGTCCACGTCGAAGCGACGGACGAGGCGTCTCACGAAGGTCATGTGAACGAGAAAGTTCGGGCGGTCGAAAACATCGACCAGCACATCGTTGGGCCGCTGCATCGCTGGCTCAAGTCACAGGGCGATTATCGTCTTTTGATTTGTCCGGACCATCCAACGTTTTTGCGAACCCGAACTCACAGCCACGGATATTGCCCATTCGCGATGTGTGGAACAGGGGTTTCGCCCGACGCGGCTGTGGCCTACAGTGAAGTGTCGGCGGCGGATTCCGGCGTTCAGTACCCAAACGGCTGGGACCTCATGGGGCAGTTTATTGGGGCGAAGTGACTTTCCTGTCCAGTCGAAAGAGACCGGGTGGCCGAATGGCGGACGACAGGTCGAAACGGTCGAATCGATTTTGCCAGCGGCGAGGTCGGCTTGAGCATGATGCCGGTAATCTGGTACACCCCGAACGATCGTACCGACTGGCCTGGACATCCGGAATTCAAGCACGAAACTGCTGATTTGTTGGCTTCTTCTGGTCCTGATTCTGGACGTGAATGCCTGAACCTGTCATGTTTATGAGATTTTTCGGAGTCTGTGTGAGGAGGTCCGGCGTCTTCAGACAAGTCCGGTGGGCCAGGATCGGCCCGTTGTGTTTCCAGTCCGCCTAATGAAACTACTGACCTTTGGTGAGTTTGGCGGCTCTGGATTCTTGAAAAACGAATGAGACATCGACGTCTCCCCTGTCTTGGTGAACCTATGCCTGTTGTTGCACACAGCATTCGGATTCCTGATAGCCTCGCTGTCAGCCTGTTCCTGCGAACGGTTCTGTTGATCTCGTTTGGGATCAGCAGCAGTCCTGGATTCTGTCAGGAAGCGACCCCGCCAGCCTCTACGGAAAAGGCTAAACCGGAACCCGCCGCCGAGGTTCAGACAAATCCGGCACCGGCCGCCAGTGTTCCGGCTGCCCAGCCTGTCTTAGAAGGCTGCATGAAGGAACAACTGGATCAGCAGAAACTGACTCGTTCGATTCGCGACATGAGAGATCCGTTGCCGCGTCCTTCCAGGGCGGATGCTGCTCGATTGAAAAAAGACTACCAGGGTTTCCTTGCCAACGGCTTCACAGGGCCGGCTGAGACGAAGACTGTTCAGGATCATCTAGTCTATGTAATTCACGAAGCGACTGATCCAGCGTTTGTCACTGTTCCCGAGAACATGCAGAACCTTCTGGACGACGTGAAAAACGATCTTGCCCGTGCAGCCACTGGAATCGGCAATGCCGCCAACCAGCAGACGGCAAGAAAGAAATACTGTGCTGAGGTTCTGAAGGCGGTGAAACCGCTTCTCGATAACAATCTGGACTCACGGCTGCTCGCTGTGAAAACCATGCAGATGCTGTACGACGTCATGCCGGTCCAAAATGGAGCCAGGGCAAGACTTCATTCCGATGCGATGGTTGCACTTCTGGCCGTCCTTTCGGACAAAAAACAGCCAAACTCAGTCAAGGTGACGGTCGTCAGTTCACTTCACAATGTACTAGTGAATTGCGATGTCGTGGGACAGGATCAGGACAGGATCTGTGACAGCATTCTGGCCGAACTTTCACGCCCCTGCACTGAAACAGCCTATCAACTCGCTTTGCTTGACGCATTGATGGAGATTTCGCTGCCTCGCCGAACGATTGGGGCTCCTGAGCCGACATCCTTCAAGGCGTTTGCCGCTGTTCTGGATGACAAGTCCAAGCCGGTGGAAGTACGTTGTCACGCGGCCGCTGGAATTGGGCGAGGCGCGTTTGACCTGCAGATGAAGTTGGATCCGCTGGCATGGAAGATCGCAAGCGTGGCGGCTGATACGGCCATTGAGTTCAACCGACAGCCCGGGAATCCGAAGTGGCCAGAATGCGGCTGGGATCTTCTGGTCGCGTTTCGTCACATCACTGCTGCGGAAGCCACGGGGCCTGTCCTGAATCGCAAGGGGCTCATGAATCGCGACGAAAAGTCCACGGTGATTGCCACCGTGGCGCCATTTATCACGACGGTCGCATTGCATTTGATCGACAATAAAACAAAGTTCAACGTTGCACAATTGCAACCATTGGCTGGCTGGATTCAGGCTCCTGCAAATCGTCCAGCCAATCTCACATGGGACGCCAACGCCCCGCCACTAAAGCCATAGTCGAAGAAGGCAGAGGCAGATAATCGTGCCCTTAAACTGACAAAGCCCGACCACTCGCACCGGTCGGGCTTTGTTTCGTTCCGGGTGACCAGCGGATCTCCGAAAAGGCACCCATTGAATTTTGACTCAACGTGGAAGGCATGCTGTTTTTCAGAGAATTGACCCTAAGCCACTACGTCACTGGCCAGTTGATCCTCTTCAATGATCTCCGGCGGAAGTGTGTTCAGCAGAAGAGCAATTCGTCGAGTACCCAAAAACAGCGCAGCGTGGCTTGGCTCAGAAATCTCGACCGCACTACCGGTCAGCGACGAGTTCGCGGCGCGGAGCACTTGATTCAGGACGGCCGGGTGCCTGCTTACTTCGTTGCCAAATTGAATCAGGCTGCAGTCGACGGATTCAACCATCTGCACAAGCGCGTTCAGTTCCGACCTTCGAATGTTAGCAGGTTTGTTTCGTCGAAAGATGCTGGAGGACGATTCCTTCGATGCTCCCATGTCTTATCTCCACTTTATTGCCTTGTTCCGTCGATGCTCGCGACTTGTGATCGTCGTAACTTATTGAAGGTACGTTAACAAATCTGTATTCATCAATTTGCCAATCGCCGACAATGTGTATTGCTGCAGGTTGGTGAGTTCCTGAAATCGAAGAATCGCGGCAGTGAGGTCGGCGGAAGTTGTTTCACTGTATTGCACTTGTCCCGCAACTTTCAGGTCGCCCGTGCGAGTTTCCAGACGGTCGATCTGTTCGAGACTTACCGACTGCACACCAACGATATCCAGAAGGTGTTCCTGCACTCGCTCAACATCAGCCAGCCGACGATTCAGCGATTTTGCCAATGCCGACGGCTCCAGGTTTCGCGTATTCAGAACGTCATCCCGCAGGGTCTTCAGAATGTTGAACATGTCCGCAGTGCCGGGAAACTCGAGGTGATCAGTTCCAGCCTTGATGATCGAGGTCGTGTCAAGGTTGACTGTTGTGCCATCCCGCGAATCGGTGACTATCTGATTCGAACCGTATGTGATGGCGGCTTGCGTCGCTCCGTCATCGATCGACAGAGTTCCTTCAGAGGTAATATCAACCGCCCCGACAAATCCGGCTGAGATTCCCGTTGTGTTGAGATAGACTCGTTCCCCTTTGCTGCCGATCACTTCAAGGTTTGTATCTGCGTTCGTAAACGCAATCGGTGGTCCTCCGTTGAGAGAAACTGTTCCCGATGCCCCTGTACCACTGGTGTCGTTGATGACAAGTTGATGCCTTGCGGCGGGGCCAATGATCGTGTCGCCATTCACGGAATCGCTTCCCGCCGAAACGCCTGAACCCGCTGCGTACGTTGTCAGCGTATGCGAAACGAGCAACTCTCTTTGACCTGTCGCAGAGTCTGTTCCAGTCCCGATCTTCGCTCCCGTAGAACCAACGATGACCGATGGTTCACGAGAGACAGGCTGAAAAATGGCATCTCCGGGAAGCAGTGCCTGCCGAGACACATCTCCCGTAATGTGTAGCTGAGTCGTCGCCGATGCGCCGCTGTATTGCTGTTGCCCGGCCGTTGACTGGACGTTCAGAAATGGCTGGGTATTGGCTGCGGTGCCACTAAACAGAAAGCCGTTCTCATCAGAGGCGTTGGCGATGCTGTCGAGCTGTTCAATCAGCCCCGTGAGCTGCTGCGCCAGGATTTTTCTTTCGCTGGAATCCGTGGTCTGAGGAGCCTGAAGAGCAATCGTTCTTGCGCGTGTCAATAAATCATTCGTGTCCTGAAGCTGAACGGCAGCCTCATTTAGTCGTGACTTCACGGCCTGAATGGACTCTTCGTGTGTTGCCAGCCGTTCGATCCGATCCTTCTGGATTAAACTACGGCGCATTCCGGCGGGGTCGTCAGACGGACGCTGAATTCGTAAACCACTGCTGACCTGCTGCTGCGCAACGGACAGTTCTGAAGACTGCTTTGTCAGGTACACCTGAGCGTTGGCTGCCATTTGAGACTGTGTGACGCGGTAGAACATGAACCAGTACTCGTAATCTTGTGTCTAGTCGTTTCGAATTGAATTTCCTGCAGGGGCCAGTGGGCCCGTCTTCCTGGTGCTGCATGAAGTGTTATCGTGCCAGTTGAAATAGTTCTGCGAGCATCTGGTCGGCCGTCGAGAGGAATCTCGCTGCTGCCTGATAAGCTCGCTGTGTTTGCATCATTTCCAGCATTTCCTGACTCACATCCACGCCGGAAACTGAACTTCGATCACCCTCCAACTGAGTTTGAAACGCCTGAAGCTGAGTTGTCTGACTGTCCGCAGCCTGAACAACCAGTCCCGATTGCGATGTCAGGTCAGCCATTTCTTCAATGAACGTTCGACCGCCGAGGTTTGGCAAACGGATATCACGAAGTCCTGCCATCGCAACAACGTTGAACGCTTCGCCCGGCTTCCCGGTGATGGAGGAAGCAAGACGCTCGGGATGCTGTCGAAGTTCGCTGCGTACCTGGAACAGGCCGGGTTCAGATCCTGAGAACAGCGAGTTGATTCCCATGGCTGACAGCAGACCGGTTTCGTCCGGCGTCGCGACCACCGCAACTGAGATGCTGTCAGCGACGACGATGGTGCCACTCCCAAGCGACAATGAAACACCGTCGTGAACTTCGAAGCTGGATCCAGGGGAATAGCCCTTTCCCACATCTTTAGCCGCGATGATCTGTCCGAGCGAGTCTTTCACTGTGGCGACAAGCCCGTCAGTGACGCCGATCTCACCGGGGCCAGAAAAGGTCACCGTCCAACGGTTGTTTGTGTCGCCCGTGTAAAGTCCGCCGAATGTCGGCTTGCTTGTCCCCGTCATCAGGGACACGTCCGGTGTGTTGTCGGGCCTTCCTGCAAAGTCGATCGAGTACGGACCGCCAGCAGAAATGAGCAGCGTTTTTCGCACTGGGTCGACAGTCGCCAGAACGCCATTTAGTGCGCTGAGCTTGGTCGCGACATCGTTTAACGAGTCGGTCGCTGAGTCGATCGTGATCTTTTCCGTTCGTCGATTCCCGGTGGCATCTTCTGAAACCGTGATATAGAGGTCGCCCGAACGGATCGGAAACTCTGGTGAACTTCGTGCCAGCGGCAGAGTCACTTCAGAGACACCGCGAGTTCCCAGCAGCACCGAGTACGGTCCCTGGCTGGACATCCCCTGTGCATGTTGTTGATCGACGGACTGCACGATCGTTCGCGAGAGTTCTCTTAGTCGATCCTTAAACTCCGGCAGCGTCTCGTTCAGCATCTTTGACATGGCAAGGATCTTGCCCGTATGCAGAGTTATGGACGACGTCAGGCCTCCCGCAGCGATTCCAACTTTCCCAGTCCTGTCTTCAACGACGCTGAAGGCCACGGGAGTTGCGCCAACGATGACAGCTCCGCCCGCCACAGACGCCAGTTCCTCGCCTCCCTCGAGCGTTCTGGTATCAACATCAAGATACTCGGCCAACTTTGTCATGAGCTGGTCACGGCGGTCCAGCAAGTCGTTTGGCTCGTGGCTGGTGAGGCGCGCCTGAAAGATGCGGCTATTCAGGTCGGCCACGTCAACCAGTAACTGGTTCACCTGCTTTACGCTGTCGTCAAGGTTCTGCCGAATGTCGTCGCCGAGATCCGACATTTGGTTTGTCAGTGAATTGAAGGAATCCATCAACTCCGAAGCTGCAGAAAGGAACTCCTGCCTTACAGTCAGATCCTGAGGCGAGTTGGAGACTTTTTCAAGGCGATTGAAGAACTTCGACAACGTTGCGTGAACGGTGGAGTCGCCGGGATTCAGCATTGACTCCAGTTGCTTGGCCATCGCCAGGGTTTCCTGGCTCGCTGTCATTTCCGACGTGTTCCGCAGCAACGCCGTTTCAATGGCGCTGCTTCGCATTCTGGAAATCTGCTTGACCGTGACTCCTGAGCCGATGTGCAGCTTGTCATTCTGCAAGGGGAATCGGTTGACCAGTTCGACTCGCTGTCGATGATAGCCGGGTGTCGACGCATTGGCCAAATTGTTGCCGAGCACCGACAGCTTCTGCTGTTGTGCGGTCAGGGCCGACAATCCAATATCAAATGCCTTCATGGCACCGTCTCTTCAGGATCTGGTTTCGAAACGGAAAGATGCTGGATTCAAATGCCGTTGCCCACTGGAATCGTAGCGATCCGAGCTGCTGGCTCCGGGAAGAGAATCGAACACGGCCAGGTGAATTCGCCACGATTCGTTGATAATCCACGCGACAGAATTCGTCAGTGTGCGAACCTGATGTGCCAGACGCTGTAATCTGAGTCTTGCGGGAACCAACAGCGACGCTGCCGCCGGAGTAGCAAATGGCAGCAATGCCGAAAAGCAAATCTGGTCCTGCGGGATTCCAAGAAACTGACCCAGTGCCGAAGTGACTTTGTTCCGATTCTGACTCAGCAGCGCAACGTGCTGAAGTGCCTGTTCAATTCGGACTCGCAGTTCTCGCTGTAAGATTTCGTCGGCAGCAAAAAGTGGAATATCCTGCAGCAGGCGCATGGCATTACGAAGTGATACCTCTTCCGCGTCGATGTGAACCAGCAGGCCCCGCAGGTGCTCAGGCTGAAGGCGGCGCGGTGATTGTGCCAGAGCGAAGCTGCTCATTGCGGTACTCCTCGATTCCTTTCGATTGTTGTCCCAGGATCAATTTTGGCGTCACATGCTCCTCAAGCTGCCTCATTGCAGCCGACGAACTGAACAGCCTGTCGATTCCAATATCGGTCGACTTCGCGAGATGATCTCCCATGAACATGTCAAACATGCCGCCGTACGTGTCGCTGGCGTCACCTGGGAAGAAGCCTTCCCCAGTCCCCGTTTCACGCAGCTGTTTGATCATCATCGACATGAAGAGCCCCTCAAACTTTTCGATGGCATCTTTTGCCCTGTCGGATTTTTGAGATTCTTCAGGCGTTGCCTTCGTGGTTGATACTGCGCTACCTGATTTAACGCTGTCAGCTGGCGACAGGGTAGGAGTTAAACTAATGGACATACGCTGCTCCGTGTCGCAATTCGGTGGTGCACTGCTTTCTTTGGCCGACCAGCACCCGGTGAATGTCGTGCGCTACTTCATTTCCAGTTCAGCATGAAGCGCACCCGATTCCTTAAGCATTTGGAAGATGGAGCTCAGGTCGCGAGGACTCACGCCGAGTGCATTCAGCGATGCGGCCAGATCCCCAACGGTGACATTCTGTTCCAGTACGTTGATCACGCCTGGCTGTTCGGTGACGTCGACCGAAGTTCTTGGAACGACTGTTGTGTCGCCATTGCTGAACGCGTTGGGCTGCGAAACTTCGGGAGTTTCTACAGTGCTCACAATCAGATTGCCATGAGTAATGGCGACCTGTGACAGTTTCACTTCACTGCCGATGACAATCGTTCCCGTACGTTCATTGATGATCACACGAGCGATGTTTCCTGGCTCGACCATCAATTCCTGGCACTCGGAAATGAACCGAAACGGATCTGCCAGTGCATCGGCGGGAAGTCGAACAGCGACCGTCGCCGGATCTTTCGGTGCGGAACACCCCGGTGAATAGAGATTTAGAGCCTTGCTGATCCTGTCGGCCGTGGCATACTGAGGCGAGTTGAGCAGCAATTCGAAGACGTCACCTTTAAAGACCGTGCATGGGACTTCGCCTTCCACAGTTCCGCCTCCGGAAATGCGACCTGCGGTAGGATGGTTCTTTGTGACGGTGGCCGCACTGCCTCCAAAGTCGCCACCGTTCAACGAGATCGGGCCTGCTGCCACGACATAAACCTGTTCATCCGGCCCCAATAATTCGGCAGCAATCAAGGTCCCACCAGTCAAGCTTTTGGCATCGTCAAAAGCGGCAACAGTAACGTCGATCTTCTGTCCTCGCTTTGCATGGGGAGGCAGTACAGCCTGAATGAAAACGGCTGACATATTGTTCGTCTTTTCCTGTGATCTCTGAATATTCTCACGCAGCGTTGGGTCAGCGCGGTTCCCCAACTTCTGAAGCGTCTGCAGTGCAAACTGTTTTGTCGTCGGGCTGGTTCCGCCTGTTCCGGCAAGTCCGATGACCAAGCCGATTCCGTTCACAACGTTGGACTGCTCGCCACTGATGTGGGTGATGTCCTTAATTCTAACTTTTACCTCGCCACCTATTGATTGTGAGTTGCTGAACGCGGAAGTCAATACGATCAGAACAGCGGCACAAGACCATTTGCAGTTTCGATGAAATCGATTGTTTCGGTTGCTCATTTCGGGTTACTTCTCTCGCTGGATCTACAACGTCACGACTTGTTTGTCTGGATCATCTTACGCAGCAGTTTGAATCGGCACGACCTAAAACGGCCAAACCTTGTTGGTGGCTCGGCTCAGCCATCCCTGCCGCACAAATCCTTTCGACGGGCCGTCGCCCTCATAGACTGTTCTCAGGTCAGCAATGTACTTCGAATTAATCTTGTTGTCCGGTCCAAGGTCGATTGGTCTGACGACTCCTGAAATCACCAGCGTCCGTTGCTCGCCGGCAATGGTCAGGCAGCGGCGGCCAGAAATCACCATGTTTCCGTTTGGCAATACATCCACCACGGAGACCGTGACATTGTCCGTATACTCGCGTGAGTCACGATAGCTGGCTTTGCCGGAGAATGCTCGCTTTGCCGAATTTGCCAGCTTCAGAGATGCGTTCGACGCCTGTTCAGAAAGACCGCCGCCCGAGGCCGCTTCGAAGTCGGATGAGACACTATTGCTGCCAGACTTATCCAGTGTTTTGTCTTCGCTGTTCTGGACATCGCTTGATTCGCTGATGACGACCGTCAAAAGGTCGCCCACCGCACGTGCTCGTGAGTCGGCACAGAGGAACGATCGCTGCGGGCTACGCTTCTGCCACAGCGAATCAGCGCGAGCCGACTGAATGGCCGGGTTGATGCTCAGCAGTACGAGCACAATGGCATCTTTCCATGTGAATCGCTTCATTGGGGTTCTCCTGACTTGTTTGATTCGACTTCGTTTGATTTATGCGGAAGGTTCTGAAACCCGTGGCCCTTGAATTGCTCAACACTCGTTTTCGATGTTGATGGTGCTTGTCTGGCCCACCAGGATCCCTGTGACCAGGGCTAGTTGGGAAACTCATCGAATCTGCACGATCACCTGACCAGGTGCGATGATTTTCCCCGTGATCCGATAGCCGGTTTCTCGATTCCTCAATTCGATCGATTCCCCAAGTCCGCCGTCCTGCATGGCTTCCGCATTTCTGAGCCGTGTTCTCAGACTTCCGGCGCGAGCAATTACCTGAACACTTTCGCCCTTTCTAATGGCGACCTTCATGCCGGATGCCGTGGCTTGCAGATCCCTCAATTGCAGAATGGATCCGGCGGCAACACTGCCTCTTACGTTTCGACCAAGAATCATTTCCGGGGCAAGTTCATCTGCAGGCGTTGAAAGAAAACGATTCTCGAATTGAATCGAGCGATCGTCGAGTGCGATCTCACGCGACAGTGAGACTCGTGCGATTGCAACTCGATGGCGTTTGCGAACCTCAAATGTTGCCGGTCGACTTGTCAGCATTTCCTTGCCGGACCAGAGTTGAACCTGCATAATAACGCTGCCCAGTCCCTGACGCGGCGGGTTGACCTGGACTCGCAATCCGTCACGCTCCTTCATCTTGTCGGGGACCATTTGCATGAAGCCCTGCTGCAACTGGACCGTCAGCTCTTTCTCTTCCATTCCGGATATCTTGCACATGGCTCGGTGAGCTTCGATCTCGACGTCGGCGTCTGTCACGAACCGCGGTTCCAGGTAGGTCAACTCAATGGAATTGGCACCTGTCACTGATATGTTTTCAAGGCACCATCCGGCAAAGATAAGTCGCGATTTGATGGAGACGGCTGAGACACTGACGGCCGCGTTTGTGTCGGCCAACTGCTGAACCTCCAGCATCTCCGCCCTGAGCTTCTCTTTGGCGTCCGTGCATGTCACTTTCGCAACGTCTTTCAGCAGAACGATGGTCGAACCGACGGTCGTTGTCTCGTAGAGCTGCACGACGACATCAGCCGCAAATACCTGCGGCAGTACGAACGTGCCAGCCAGACAAATGAGACTGACGATCCAGCTACGAAACGACAGCGCTGTGTTCATGGCATTACCTGATAATGTCGACGGAGGTTGAAAGCATTTCATCACCGGCACGGATGGCTCGCGAATTGATCTCATAGGCTCGCTGCGCGCTGATCAGTGAAATCAGCTCCGTAACAACTTCCACATTCGAACCTTCCTGGAAGCCGGATCGAATCAATCCGTAGCCGGCGTTGCCTGGTGTTTGAGCCTGAGCAGCTCCGGAGGCCGGTGTCGCGGCAAACAGATTGCTGCCTTCACTCGAAAGGCCCGATGGGTTCAGGAAGGTCGCAATCTGAATTTGGCCAATGGTCTGCGGATCCTGCGCTGAACCGCTTGTTCCATACTGCACCGTTCCGTCAGTACCGATCGTGATCCTGGTGGCATCGGCTCCGTTCGGTACGGTAATCCCCGGAAATAAAAGGTTGCCGTCAGCATTGGCGAGTCGACCCTGATTGTCGATGCGAAAGTTTCCTGCCCTTGTGTAACGAGTTTCGCCGTTTCCGATTTGCACTTGAAAGAATCCGTCGCCCTCAATGGCAAGATCCAATGGGTTCGACGTCTGCTCGGTGCTTCCCGAAGCAAAATGCTTATTGGTGGCCACAACGCGAACACCGTTGCCGATCTGAAGTCCGGTGGGCGACACTGTTCCATTAGCAACGACCGTGCCTGGGGCTCGATAGTTCGAATAAACAAGATCCGCAAAGTCCATGTGACTTCGCTTGAAACCGACCGTGTTGACGTTCGCCAGGTTGTTTGCCGTGTTGTCAATCAGCAACTCCTGAGCCTTCATGCCCGTCGCACTGGTATAAAGGGCTCGCAACATTTGTCTGGGTTCCTTTCCGGTTAACTTTGGTTCAATTCTGAACGAGGTTTATCGTCTACTATCGAAGACCAATTCGCTTCTGGACAGACTCGGCGATCGTGTTAAGTGCCTTTTGTGCCGCCTCAAACTGCCGCGTGCCCGTGACGATGTTGATGAGCTCGTCAATCGACGATGTGTTCGCCAGCTCCAGCGTCCCCTGAAGAACCTCAGCAGCTGACGGTAGTGGGACTGCGTTGGCGGCCGCCGAGAAGAGTGATGATCCCGCCGGAGTTAAAACGCTGTTATCCTGAAACTGCACGAGTTCCAATTGACCGAACTCCTGGCCAGCATCATAGAGACGCCCGTCACGGGAGATCTCTATGTTCTCCGAGTTCACTTGCGGTGGAAGAACGATTGGCCCGCCACTTCCCATCAGCGGCAGATTGTCGATCGTGACTAACTGGCGATTGGCATCAACATAGAAGGACCCATTGCGAGTATAGAGCGGTCCGTCCGGCCCCTGAACTGTGAAGAATCCATCGCCACTCAGAGCGAGGTCCAGCGGTCGCTTCGTCTGGTCGAAGTGTCCCTGCGAAAAGTCGTATTCGATTCGATTGGTTGTTGTCCCAAGCAACTTGCTGGAATCAACGCCATCGGTGGGTCTGCGCAGCGGATCTAACACGGTGTCGAACGAACTCTGTGTTACAATTCGGCGCCGAAAGCCAGGCATCTGAATATTGGCGAGGTTCTCGGCCGCCATTTCGTGTCGCGTGGTTGACGCATCCATCGCCGTCGCCGCGCTATAAAGACCGGAGATCATTTTGCATTCTTCCCTGACTCGATTCTGTTCCCCGCACCGCCCTGCGCAGGGACCGAATGACAGGAATGCAATTCCTGGACCGGGCAATCGGGTTTGCAACTATCCAATGCTGACAACAACGATTTTGCCGACAGATCCGCTTGGTCCGGTTGGGTAAACCCGGAGGTCGCTGGCCCACTCGAAGGTCGTCGATGCAGGAAACAGTTTCCGCACAACGGAAAAGTTTTCCCACGTCTCACCATCCGTGTTTCCACATCTGATTCTGAGTGCCGACAGGAACGTTGTCGCCGACCCTACGTAGTCGAGCCGCTCGGTCGGCTCGTATCAAACCCAAAGCTTAGTCCTGACAGGAAGCAGAGAAGGGAAAACCGGACGCTCGCCGGTTCCGGCTGATCATCCCGGAATGAAACGTTCCTGCAACATGGAGATGTCCCGCTACCTCTGGCCCGTGCTGGAGTCTGGTCGCGGGTTTGAATCCGAGATCAGATCGCGCGTCATGAAGTTGCGGGCGTGTTCAGCCCATCGCTCCGTGTTGGTGAGGTCTCGTTGCACGAGGGCAAGAAAGACCAGTAACGAAATCATGTGGGTCGTGTTTCCAACCAGACTGAAGATGCTCAGCACCTGCATCATCTGGATCGGTCCCGATTCTCCCAAAAGTGGATAGGACGACCAGTCACCCAGCCAATAGAATCCTTGGGAAATCAGGGAACAGATGCAGGACAAAAGTCCTGTAAAAATCGTCGTCCAGAGTGCCACTGCGCGAACAATTTTCAGATCCATAGTGCTGCTTCTCTGTGCGTGGAGCATTGACCGCCGGGCGCCGCAACTGGCCTCACCCGCGTGCGAAGGCAGATCCTAACCGGCTGCACTTTGAAAAACTATTCGAAGCTCCGTGTTGATTTCCGAACGGTGCTCATCCGCGTATACTGCGTCAATTCCAGACGACTGCGACCTGAGCACACGACGGATCGACGAAAATGGCCGATAAAACGCCCGAAACAACAGCCCCTGCGGCGACTTCCACTCGCCCATTTGCGCATTTGCACTGTCATACGCACTACAGTTTGCTGGACGGAGTGAACCGCATCCCTGAGCTGGTGCAGCACGTCAAAGCCAGCGGCATGAATTCGATTGCCATCACCGACCACGGCAATCTCTACGGCGCGATTGAGTTCTATACGGGATGCAAAAAGGGTGGAGTCAAACCGATCATCGGCTATGAAGCCTACGTCGCGCCGGGACGACGGTCGGATCGCACATCAAGCCGTCAAAAAGAAGCGTCGTCGCATCTGACGTTGCTGGCGATGAATCGAAAAGGATTCGACAACCTCATTCGCCTTTCATCGACGGCGTATCTGGAAGGCTTTTACTACAAGCCTCGCATCGACCGTCAGATCCTTGAAGAATGCAACGAAGGCATCATCTGCCTGTCCGGCTGCGCGTCGTCTGAGTTGTCGCGTCTGCTGCTGGCCGATGACAATGACGAAGCGAAGAAGCTCGTCGAATGGTACTCGCGAGTCTTCGGCGACCGTTTCTACATGGAGATCCAGAACGCGGGCTTTCAGATTCAAAAAGACTGTATGGAACTGACCGTTGACCTCGCGAATCGCATGGGAATGCCGCTCGTCGCGACCAACGACGCGCACTATCTTCACAAAGCCGACGCCAAGGTTCAGGACGTCATGCTGTGCGTGAATACTCGCACGACTCGCGACGACGAAAAGCGTATGAAGATGGAGCACGACGGCTTGTTCGTTTGCACTCCGGACGAAATGTACGCCTGCTTTCCGGGAATGGATCACGCAGTTGCTCGTTCGCAGGAGATCGCCGATCGAGTCGACATCCAACTGGGCGATCGAAAACTCTATCCGGTGTTTCGGCCGCCGAATCAGCAGACCGACATTGAGTACCTTAAGGATCTCTGCGACAAGCGAATGCACGAACGCTACGGAGACGAGCTGACCGAGAAGCACTGGAAGCGTCTTGAGTATGAACTCAGCGTCATCGAATCCAAGGGCTACGCGAGTTACTTTCTGATCGTGTGGGATTTCGTTGAGTTCGCTCGCCGTAATGGCATTCCCTGCGGTGCGAGAGGTTCCGCCTGCGGAGCGATCGTGGCTTATCTGCTGCGACTGGGCGACGTATGTCCGTTGAAGTATGACCTTCTGTTCGAACGATTTCTCGACCCAAGTCGAACCGAACCGCCCGATATTGATATCGACTTCTGCCGCGATCGTCGGCAGATGGTGATTGACTACACCAAGCAGAAATACGGTGAACGCAACGTCGCTCAGATTGGCACGTACGGAACTCTGAAGGCCAAGAACGCCATCCGCGACGTTGGCCGCGCGCTCAATGTGCCGCTGCCGCGAATCAACGAACTCGCGAAGATGATTCCGGATACACTCAACATCAAGCTCAAAACCGCGCTGACGGAAAGTGCGGATTTGAAGGCGGCGTACGACGTCGATCCTGTCGCTCGGGAAGTGCTTGATTTTGCCATCGCGGTTGAAGGGTTGGCTCGCAGTGCGGGAACTCATGCGGCGGGAGTCGTGATCGCCGACGTGCCGCTCGACACCGTGCTGCCGCTTCAAACGATCACCGGCAAAGAGGACATCATCACTCAGTGGGATGGGCCGACCGTTGAGAAGGTCGGTCTGCTGAAGATGGACTTTTTGGGTCTGCGAAATCTGACGATTCTCGATAAGGCCGTCCAGAACGTGAAACGCCTGCATCCGGATTTCGATCTCGAATACGTTAAGGCGCATCTGGAAGACAAGGAGACGTTCGCCCTGCTTCAACGCGGCGAAACCAAGGGCGTGTTCCAGTTGGAATCTGGCGGGATGCGAGACCTGCTGACCAAGATGAAGCCCGACTGCTTCGCCGACATCATCGCCACGTCTGCGCTGTACCGTCCCGGTCCGCTGGAAGGCGGGATGGTGATGGAATACGTCGACGTGAAGAACGGCCGCAAGCCGCCTCGCAAAGTGCACCCGGTGGTCGACGAAGTTCTGGCTGAGACCTACGGCGTGATGGTCTACCAGGAACAGGTCATGCGCATTCTGAACCGAGTGGGTAACATCGACCTGTCCAAGTCGTACAAGTGCATCAAGGCGATCAGCAAGAAACTGGCCGACGTGATGAACAGCTTCCACGAAGAGTACGTTGCCGGTGCGGTGTCGAACGGGATCTCGCAACAGGTTGCCGAGGAACTGTGGAATCTGATCGTCGCGTTCGCCGGTTACGGATTCAATAAGTCGCATTCGACGGCCTACGGTCTGATCGCTTACGAGACTGCTTATCTAAAGGCACACTATCCGGTCGCCTTCATGGCCGCACTGCTCAGTTGCGAAATGGAAAGCACTGAGCGAATCAGTGAGCACGTTGATGATGCTCGACGAATGAAAATCGAAGTGCTGGGGCCGGACATCAATCAGTCGGATGTCGACTTCAGTGTGCTGGGCGAAAAGATCACGTTCGGTCTGGCTGCGTTGAAGGGCGTTGGCGAAAACGTTGTTCGGGCCATTGTCGAGGAGCGAGCTAAGAATGGTCCTTACAAAGACATTTTCAATCTGACTGACCGAGTCGACCCGAAGATTCTGACAAAGGGAAATCTGGAAACTCTGATCAAAGCCGGCGTGCTGGATTGCCTGCCAGGAACCAGGGCTCAGCAGTCGGCGATTGTCGAACGAGCCGTGCAGTCAGCGTTGTCGCGACAGAAGGATAAAGCACGCGGTCAGAAGAGCCTGTTCGGTGGCGACGACGATGAAGAAACCGACGACGCTGGTGCTCCAGTGGCGATCAGTCTGCCGGATGTTCCCGATTGGACTCACACGCAAAAGCTGGCATGGGAAAAGGAAACGATCGGTTTCTACTTAACGTCGCATCCGTTGACTCAACACGCTCGCCGGATCGAACGATATGCGGCGAACAAAAATTCCGAGCTTGCCGAAATGGACGACGGCGGGATTGTGACGGTCGGCGGCATGATCTCATCGATCAAGCTGGCGAACGCAAAGAAGCCAAGCCGCAACGGGAATACTCGTTATGCCAATTTCGATCTGGAAGATTCATCCGGAATCATGCGGTGCATCGCGTGGCCCGAGGATTACGCTCGGTATGAAGAACTGATCAAACCGGAAAGCGTGATCATCGTCGCCGGTAAAGTCGACCGTCGCAGTCGCGAACCAAATCTGATCGTGAATCGAATCTACACGCTCGATCAGGCCGACAAGGAATTTACGACTCAGGTGGCGATCAAGTTCGAGAAAGGCCTGCATTCACACGACGATGTTCAGCGAGTTCGCAACATTGTTTCACGATTCCAGGGCCCGACTGATGTCATCCTGATCGTCGATTCGTTTGCAGAAAACGCTCGCAGTGGAACGGCCGCACATGTTGAAAGCGAGATCAATGAAGACCATTCCGACGAGAAGGCGGACACCTCATCAGGCGCACGGATGCGGTACATTTTGACGACCGGCAACGACTGTAAAGTCAACGTCGGGCCGGAGTTTCTTCAGGCTCTTGCTGATGTTGTCGGTGAAGGAAATTTTGATCTGAAAACAGCAAAGGCCAAACGCCCAGCGACTCAGGGCGGTGGGCGGTAGCCTGCAACATCGAATGCGCGACGGTCTGCGACGTGGAGAGTTTTCGGTTCGGGCAGAGTAGTGTTCGGGAGTGTTCAAACTTCTTTTCAGGCGAAAGATTCAATTCATGGAGCGACGAACTTTACTCTGCCTGTTCGGCCTCATCGTCATGGCGAATTCGCAAGCGGCGGATGCTCAGGAGACGGTGAAGATTCGCTTCGACCAGCACGTGCGGCCTATTTTGTCGAATCATTGCTGGACCTGCCATGGGCTGGACGAGGCCAGTCGCCAGGGAAAGCTTCGACTGGATCTGCGAGAATCCGCGTTAGGACGTGGCGAAAGCGAAGCCATCGCGATCGTTCCCGGACATCCGCAGAAAAGTGAGTTGATCGCTCGCATTGAATCACACGATGCCGACATCCAAATGCCACCGAGTTCCGCCAAGAAGCCGCTGACGGCGGACCAGAAGAGAATCCTCAGCCAATGGATTGCAGAAGGCGCGGAGTACTCGACGCATTGGGCGTTCAAGCCGCCAGTCCGTACAAGTCCGCCGGTTGTGCGAGAATCCAATTGGCCGAAGAATCCGATCGACAGTTTTGTCCTGAAGCGACTCGAGATCGAGCGACTGCAGCCATCGCCCGAAGCGGATCCCAATGTCTGGCTGCGGCGAGTCACTTTGGATCTGACCGGACTTCCTCCATCGATCGAGGAGTTGGACGCCTTTGAGATCGACTTGAAGAAGACGACAAAAGAGGCAGTTTACTCAAACGTTGTCGACCGACTTCTCACATCGTCTCGCTACGGTGAGCGAATGGCAATGCAGTGGCTGGATGCCGCTCGTTACGCGGACACCAACGGCTACAACAACGATGAGACTCGAACCATGTGGCCCTGGCGAGATTGGGTCATTAACGCCTGTACGTCGGGAATGCCGTACGATCAGTTTCTGACCGAGCAACTGGCCGGAGATTTGCTGCCGAACGCCACGATCAGTCAACGAGTCGCCACTGGTTTTAGTCGTAATCACGTGCTGACGACGGAAGGCGGGATCATCGAAGAAGAGTACCACGTCGAATACGTTGCTGATCGAGTCCACACGACGGCGACGGTGTTCATGGCAATGTCAATGCAGTGCGCTCGTTGTCACGATCACAAATACGATCCCATTTCACAACGCGAGTATTATCAGTTTGCGTCGTTCTTCAACAACGTCCCCGATAAAGTCTGTCATACAACAACGCTCGCATGGCGGAACCGCTTCTGAAAGTTCCGTCGGCCGCACAGCAGTCGGAGCTTGAGAGGATTGATGCTCAAACGGCCGAGATTATGAACATATTGAAGACTCGCGAATCGCAGATCGACGCTGAAATCGCCGCATGGGAAAAGACACTAACCGCCGAACAGATCGCGACAGCAGGTCCCGCAGGTCTGATAGCACATTTTGCCCTTGATGAAATCGAAGGCGATGCGGTTCACGATCAGGTTCACATCGAACGGGTCGGTAAACTGATCGGCACGGCAAAACGAGAAGTCGGACGACTGGGCCAATCGATTTTGCTGGATGGAAGCAACTATGTTGACGCCGGCCAGGTGGGCAACTTCGAAACGAGCGACAAGTTTTCAGTCGCTGCATGGATCAACTTAACCTCAAACGATGCCAGCACGGTGCTGTCAAAGATCGACGAAGATGGGTCTTTTCGAGGCTATGATCTGATCATGGAAGGCGGAAAGGTTGCGGCTCACTTTGTGAATTCATGGCCGGACAAAGCGTTCAAGGTCATGTCTAAACAACCCATCAGCCTGAATCAATGGCACCACATTGCGGTGACCTATGACGGCTCACTTCGAGCCACCGGAGTCAGAATCTTCGTGGATGGAGCGGCTGTTGAATTTGACGTTCCGACGGACAACGCATTGTCTGATACGCTGAAAACAAGCAAGTCGTTGCACATTGGGCAACGGCAGCATTCGGCAGGCTTCAAGGGCTCAATCGATGACGTGCAGCTCTATTCAGCTCAGTTGTCTCCGGACGACGTTGCGAGTCTCGCGAAGGGACCGACACTCGCGTCGCTTTCAGGAATCCTAAAGTTCCCAGCAGCCCATCGATCTGAATCACAACAACAGCAACTTCGCCAGTACTACGCAGATCAGGTCGACGCAGTGTCAAAACAGTTACGGAATGAACTTGCGGAATTTCCCAAGCGTCGTGAAGAGATCGAAAAGAATATTCCCGCCACGATGGTGATGTCTGAACCGAAGGAACCTCGCCCGGCCTTTATTCTGAAACGCGGCCAGTACGACCAGCGAGGCGAGCAGGTGGAATCCGCATTACCGCACGTGCTGAATGCGGCAAATATGGTGATGACGGACAGCCAGTCTTCGATGTCTCGGCTTGATCTCGCTCGTTGGCTGACCAACCCTGATCATCCACTGACAGCACGAGTGGCAGTTAATCGCTGGTGGGAGATGCTCTTTGGAACCGGTCTTGTCGAAACAGCGGAAGATTTTGGAATCCAGGGATCCCTGCCCAGTCATCCGGAGCTATTGGATTGGCTTGCGACGGAGTTGATTGCTCGAGAATGGGATCAGAAGGCCGTTCTAAAGCAGATCGTCCTGTCCGCCACCTACCGGCAATCGTCGCGAGTGACTCCCGAACTTCTTGAACGTGATCCTCGAAATCACCTGCTGACTCGTGGACCGCGTCACCGACTCTCAGCGGAGACTGTCCGCGACAATGCTCTGTTTGTCAGCGGCCTGCTCAAGGAACACATCGGCGGACCGAGTGTGAAACCATATCAGCCTGAAGGCCTGTGGGAAGACGTCAGCGTCGAGCGGCGAGACAAATACGTTCCGGATGCTGGCGAAGGCTTGTATCGCCGCAGCATGTATACGTTTTGGAAGCGAACATGCCCGCCGCCAGGCATGTCCACATTCGATGCTCCGGATCGGGAGACTTGTCTGGTCCGCCGGGCTCGCACAAACACGCCGCTGCAGGCGTTGGTTTTGCTGAACGATCCGACATTCGTTGAGGCTGCTCGCAAGCTTGCGGAAAGAAGCTTGCTGGCTTCCGACAACGATGAGGGTCATTTGCGGCACGCGTTTCGCGTTGTTCTGGCTCGACTTCCGGAAGACTCTGAGCGCGCTGCGTTGCTGGAGATCATCGCAGAGGCACGAGAGCATTTCGTTGCAACACCGGCTGCTGCTGACCAATTGCTGGCGACGGGCAATTCTCCAGGGAATGCGGGCTTGAAACCGACAGAGCTCGCTGCCTGGACCATCGCGATGAGTGTGCTTCTGAATATCGATGAGGCGATTTCGAAGCCATAGCCACGGCTGGACGCATTGCCATTCAGTTCGAGGGATTCTCATTTCGCCGCAATGGCGGCTTGTCACGTTTGTAACAGCGAAGACCGTGGCGCAGATCGAACGTATCGACGCACAAATCGATGCACAAACTTATGCCACCAGACAAACTTGAACGGCACGGAGAACTTTCTTTGGCAGAAAGTGCAGCTCATACCCGTTCGAAGGCGGAAGAAGTTTCTCAATTGCCTTCCTCGAGATCGAGTGACAAGCACACCGTCGGCGACATCACAATATGGGCAGTAGTCTTCAGGCATCAATACAATCCTTCACGGAATTCTCACCGCTTTGTGCCGTGTTTCTGCGAAAGAATTCTCTGGAAATGTTTCTCCTCTGGTCATCTCGATACCCGCCCGCGATAGCTACTCTGTTCGATTAAATTGCCGTTAAAAGCCTTGATTGAACCTCTAAGTCAATCTTTGCCAAAGAGATTCAGAATCTGAGTTGAACTGTTGCGTTCCGCTGAAAGCGCTACTCTGCGGCGTTGTCCGAATCTCCGGGTCTAGGGTTCTAGAGCTCAAAGTACTTTGAGCGGCTATCGCTTTCTTCGACCTTTACGGCGTCTCGATTGGCTGGACCTTCAGAAGACGGAGTTTCTGAGAATTGAACATCGTCCCTTTGATATTGTCGCGCAGCGATTGGATCCATCGCCCCATCAGCAGAGCGCATCTTCTCGAAGTCCTCTGCGGCCAGCGGGTTTGTTGATAAATGGTTTGCTGAATTGACAGGGACCGGGGCTGCCGATTCTTCGGGAGCCAAAATGCCCTTGGTACGCACTCGCACACTGTAATACTTTCGAGCCAGTTCCGCAGAAGCACCGATGGTCGCAACCAGAGTGATCCAGATCAATGATGGTTGTTGAATGATGCCCTTTGCGTTGGCGATTGCAAGAAAGGCACTCATGCCGACAAGCACGACAATGAATGTAATTCGTCCATTGATATTGCTCCGTTCCTGTCGAAGGGCGTGATTGACAAGGGCGTTCTCCACTGACTGCGTTGACAGCGTGCGGAATGAGTCCATGTTTTCACGAAGCTTCTGGCGATCAATCTTGGCTCTCGGTTGGCGAGGTTCGCTGGGGCGGGTCTCCTCGACCTCAACGTCGTCGGCTTTCTCCTGTTCGATCAGTTCCGGCATGGATCCATCGCCCGTCAGATCTCCGAAACCACCAGCCATGTACTGTTCAATAAAGGACTTGGTCTTCGGGCCTTTTTTCTCCTGAGTCTTACTGTTCGCGGGTGCTTCATTCTTCTTTGATGACGCGGCAGTTGGTCCTGACGGCACCGGCTGACGTTTCGCTTGTGGCGACTTTAGCTCTTCCGGCAAACTGTTTCCTGCTGCATTGCGACTTCGGGACAACAGCTGTTCCATATAGTCGCGAACGAAATCGTCCGAGTTTTCTTCCCGTGCTGGTTCTGCGGCGGCCTCAGACGAGGCGACTGGCAGTGGCGGAGGAGTTTGAAAAATGCCGGAGGAGTGCTCGTCAAAGTGGAATGAGACGGCCTTGGATTCTCCAGCGGGTTCTGAAAGATCAAAGAAATCCGGCTTCGGCGTGGTCAAGCTGGCGTCTGGCTCTGCAGCCGGCTTCTTCAACCCAAACAGGTTTGCAAGTTCAGCCCGAAGATCGCTGGATGATGAGCTGCTTTCAGGTTCGCTGTCGGCCATGATTGGGGAACCAAACGCACCTCCCAACGATTCATGGATCGGCACGGAAGCCGACCGAGTTGACGCCTCATATAGAGCGGAAGTTCCGGATGACTCGCTGTTTGTTCCGTGCTGCTTCATTGCCACCTGAATCTCGGCACGAGCAATCTCCAGTTGCTGACGAGCATCGAGAAGCTGACGACGCTGGGATTCAACCTCGTCTTCCGATTGAGTGACTCTGCGAGCCTGTTCTCGAATTTCCGCTTCTCGTCGATCCAGCAATGTGGCTCGGCGATCGAGTTCAAGTGCTTCGAGCTGGAGGGATTCGGGGTCCACGGATTCTGCTGCAGTGGTATCTGTCTGCTTCATCAGACGAGCTCGCAGCTCACGAATGAGATCATCGCGATCCCGCAGAACTTCGTCCGCGCGGTCCAGTCGACTGCGGAGCTTGTCCATGTCGATCGAGTCTGCTCCGATGCTGTTGGCGAGCGAGTTCGAAGTTGAAGCTCGGTCACCGACGTTTGCGAGCTCAGCTCTGAGGTCGGCGATGATCTGATCCCGTTCAGCAATCTCCTGATGAGACTGCTCCAGTCGATTCGAGCCTCCGCTTTTGGAATCGCTGAGTTCATGTCGCAGCTCTTCGATTTGGCTAAGCAAAAAAGCGTCATGCTCGTCAGTACTCGAAAACTCGGTAGACGGTCGATCAACTGGTAAACGATTGAGAGCGTTGTCCCGTTCTTGAGCTAGCTGGGCGATCTGAGCCTGAAGTGTTTCAAGGTGCTCGACGGTCTGTCGGAATCGTGAATCCGTCAGCTGGAGCTGACCACCCTTCTCCTCGATAGTCTGATACAGCTCATTTATTTTTTCTTCCTGCCGTTCGAACTCAAGTCGCACTCGGCGAGCTTCTTCGACATCAGCCTGTGCATTTTGCATGGCCTGCTGAAGTTCTCGAACAGCCGTCATCAATGCGTCACGCTGTGCGGCAATCGCATCACGCTCCGATTCCATCACACGAAGTGAGTTCGCCAATTCCGTGGCTTGCACATTGTCTGAGAGAGACGCTGGAGTTGCCCCGGAGTTGGCGTGATCGACAGATATGAGGCTTTGAGGCTTCAATTGCGAACTCTCGCTGGAAGCAGCTGCGAATTCTGCAGTCCGGCGATTCAGGTCCGCGGCTCGCGCATCGAGCTCGGCCTCCAGCTTGTTGAATTCTGCCGTCTGCTGATGCAACGCGTCAAAACGCGACCGCAACTCCTCCGTCTGGTGTTGAACTTTCGCTTCTCGCTCGTGAAGTCCGGATGCACGGCTCTGCAGATCCTGACTCAACTGCATCAGAGAATTGCGTTCGCAGAAAAGGTCCTTGTGTGAATTCTGCAAAGCATCACGCTCGGCTTCGGCGGCTCGTGAAATTGCCAACGCATTTGCCTGAAGCTCGTCGATCTGAGCCTCTTTGATATCAAGTTCGGCATGGCGAGCTGCCAGTTTCTGCCATTCATTGTGCAATGAAGACGCTTGCTCCGCATGGCTTGAATCGGGCGTGTTCGTCGTAACGGCTGTCTGCCTGAGCTGCTTCATCGCAACGACGCGATCGGCCAACTCACGATGGCGAGCATCGATCTCGGTCTGCCATGCCGACAGTTTTGATTCCTGAGCAGCCAGCGACTCTCTCATGTTGGTCAGCTCGGTCAGCGCCTGAAACGCTTCCTGCTTTGCTCGAATCGCGGACTCTCGTTCAGCGGCGATCGCGGCCAACTGCCCTACGCTGCGAGTTTCAGCGACGCTGTTGCTGCTGGCGGCATCCATCGCCAATCTTGATGCGGCGAGTTCCGACGCCGTGACATCCAGCGCTGCCGTGCGTGTGACAAGCTGAGTTGACCGTTCATCAAGTTCGACGTTCTGTCGCATCAGGTCGCCGCGGAGTGATTCAAGCTCGTCTCGAATGGTACGAACTTCCTCCTCACGCTGATTGACGATTTGCAATCGCTCACGAGCGGCAGTTTCACATTCGGCGATTGCCTTCTGACGGGCGTCGAAGTCTGACGAACGATTCTCCACCACGACGTCAACATGCTGCTCCCGGGAGATCAATGAGGCCAAACGCGCCTCCAGATCCGCTTCTCGCATCATTACGGCGGTTGACTTACCGCTCAATTCACTCGCCTGGGCCGCAAGTTCAGATTCTTTGGATTCCAATTGGTTAGCGAATAGATTCAGTTCGGACTGCTTCGCTGCGATCTGAGCCGCTCGACGATCGACCTCGTCAAGTTGCTGGGCAAGTGCCAGCCGAGTCTGCTCCATTTGAGTATAAGAGACAGCCGATGCCTCGAACTGGTTGGCGAGAGTCAACTCACGTTCGACGAGCACACTCATACGGCCGTGAATGTCGTCTTTTTCGCGCTTCAGTGTCTGTTCGAGAGCTGCGAAGGAACTCTGCGTACTTTCAATGGAGGCTCGTTTTTCTGTCAAAAGAGCTGTTCGTTCCTCAAGCATTTGCTGACGCTCGGCCAACGAACGCTCACGCTCCTTAACGATGCCGGAAAGCTCAAAAAGCTGCAGCTCGCGACTCTCAAGTGCCTTTCGCTTTACTTCCAGCTCAATGATCTCGACAGCTGCAGCATGAAGGGTCGCAGCCGTCGGCGATGGTTGAACGATTGTCTGCACTATTGAGGCCGCAGTATCGGCGAAAGCGGCCGCGGTATCGACTGCCGGAGTGATCGCCTGCGAGTTTGCTCCAGTGAATGGCACCACGGGAACTACAGATTGATGAACGGTTGGCGAGATGCCGACTTTTGGTGACGTTCGATCCAACTGGCCAACGAGAAATGAGCGAGGACCGATCGTCAGCATGTCGCCCAGAATCAGCGAGCATTCTCGTCCGACGGGGATATCGTTGATCCAAACTCGGCCTTCGTTGCGTCTTACCGACAGAGCGCCAGCTCGGAAGATCAGCGTGCAGTGGCGTTTCTCAACTCCTTCGAGTGGAAGCACAAATTCGCAATCGGAATCGCTTCCGAGAACGACTTCGCGCTCGTCCATGAACTGCCACACGTCGCACTTCAAGCCGTAGAGCGGTGTCAGAATCGGAATGGCAGCGCCGAACGAATTGGGAAAGGCCTGTCTGATTGTGACCGACATATGATTCTCCGACAGGTTGCGGTTTGAGGGATCCGCGATAAATCTTCACTCTCCCGGCCGATGATCTGGCCGCCGCTGGTAGCGGAATTGACCTGCAGTGATTGTTCCGATTGGGCAGGCTGGAAAGTAATGACGCGATATTGCAACCTAGTGGAGTACATAACCTATAAATCGAAGTCAGGCGTTCAGAGCATGCTGTCGAAACGCAACACACTGGAGAAGTATGGTGACTCAGCCGAACGATTTCGATTTTTCCGGTTGTAGCAACAGAGCCTGAACGTTCGTGCTCCCAGTCAGCTTGACGATAGCGCTGGTATCTCGATCAGAAACCCCGGCGAAATCAGCAAACCGTTTGTCCACCCAGATTGTCGTGAGTTGTGCCACTTTGAATGAAGCAGTTTCGGCTGCTGCACTGTTGTTTTGGATACTGGACAGCGGCTGCCGACTGCAGCCGTTCCTGTGGAATTCTAACGCAATCTAAAACTTCGATTGGTCCAAAACCACAATTGATTCGTTTACGATTCCGCACAACCAAATCGCCCGTTGAGCGCTGGACGGGAATTGTCCCGTTCGACTCCAACTCGACGGTGAAACGACGCAAATGATGCCCATGAGGGCGGAAAGAGAGATCATGAACAAGATTGAACAGAACGAAATGCGGCAGAACCAGGGAACTCTTGAGATGTTTCTGGTGGTGTTTGTCACAGTCATCACGTTCGGTTTCGCGTTGCTCTTTGGATTCATTATCGTGAACCCTCGCGAGGAGATTGTTGTCCTGCGATTCGGCAAGTTCGTGACGACCTTGCGAAAGCAGGGGATCTGCTGGATTCATCCGGTCGGCCGAGCTCTGCATCGCATTCCAACTCGCGATATGACGCACGACATTGCTGTGACAACGGTTCTCGAGCGAAACGGCAACCCGATTCAAATCAGCGCGATCGTGGTATATCGAGTTGAAGATTCGTACAAGGCTGCTTTGGAAGTCGAGAACTATCGCAAGTTCATTGAAGACCAGGCCAGTGCGGTCATCAAGCGAGTGAGCTCGCAGTTTCCATATGAATCGGCGGACCATAGCGAACCATGCCTGAAGCTGGAGAACAGCGTGGTGACCACCGCCTTCATCTCAGAACTTCAGGAGACCGTTAATGCCGCAGGGATCCGAGTTCTCAACGTGCGATTGAACGACCTGACGTATGCTCCTGAAATTGCTCAGGCCATGCTGATGCGGCAGCAGGCAATGGCACTGATCGACGCGCGAAAGACGATCGTCGAAGGCGCCGTGGAAATCGTTAAGGACGCCGTGGTCCGACTGGGACATGCAGAACTGCACATGAGCGACGACACTCGCGAGCAACTGATCAGCAATCTGCTGGTTGTTATCTGCAGCGGCGAGCGACCTCAGCCAGTTCTTCAAATGCAGTCACATCAGTCAGGTAAGCACAAAAGCTAGACACCGTGGGTGCGACTCCCGTTCCGTCCGAGCGACGTCAGTCAGGCACCTGATAGAAACGAAGCGTCCATGCAAACCATCGGTTGATGGAAAATGCATGGACGTTTTTTTCGTTGCGAGATTCTCAGTTGCCACCGCCCCAAAGCGCGGAGATATCGACGTACATCACGAGTGCAAAAAGACTGACAATAAACAGCAGCCCGACCAGATGAGCGTAACCAATAACCTGCGGACTTGGCTTTCGGCGAGTGACTACTTCGTAGATCAGAAAGACCATGTGGCCGCCGTCCAGAATCGGGATTGGAAGGAAGTTGAGAATCGCCAGG
>JANMEV010000477.1:0-4129 GCA_031377305.1 Planctomycetota bacterium
CCATCAAACCGTGAATATCCAACCCCAACGCATCACCCAACGGACCAAGATGCTCGTCAATCAGGCCCTGATCGAACCGATCATGCCCCGCGGGCACAGGTGTGTGAGTGGTAAATGCACAACGCGATGCAGTATCACGCAGCGCGCGGTCGAAGGGCAAGCTGTCTTCCTGCATTCGCTGTCGAATGACTTCCAAAGGAGCAAAGGCTGAGTGGCCTTCGTTCATGTGAATCACGTTGGGAAGGATGCCGAGCATCTTTAGTGCTTTGACACCGCCGACTCCCAACAACAGTTCCTGACGAATTCGAGTTCGCTGATCACCACCATAAAGTCGCCCAGTCAGCCGACGGTCTTCGGGGCGGTTCTGAGGAATGTCCGTATCGAGCAGGTAAAGGTTGATTCGGCCCACGGGCAGATGCAATATTCGAGCGAAAATCGCTCCTGTGCGAGTCTGCACCGAGATCAACAGCGGACCGTCTTCGTCGCAGACTTCGATCAACGGAAGGTCAATCGATTCCAGTCGAGGATAAGATTCTTTCTGCCAGCCGGTCTCATCGATCTGCTGAGTGAAATAGCCTTCATGGTAAAACAGGCCGACGCCAACCAACGGAAGACCAAGGTCGGAAGCACTCTTCAAGTGATCGCCAGCTAGTACGCCGAGTCCACCAGAGTAAATCGGCAGCGATTCGTGCAGGCCGAACTCGGCAGAAAAATAGGCGACAGGACCTTGCCCCAGAATTCCCGCATGAGTCGATCCCCACGTCGTGTTCGCGCTCAAATACTCCTGAAAGCGACGGTAGGACCAGTGAATTCGCGTGTGTAGCACAGCCTCACGAGCTCGCTCTTCCAAACGCTCGGGAGTGTATTCCTGCAAAAGCAAAACGGGATTGTGATTCACCGATTCCCAAAGCACGGGATCGATCAGCCGAAAAACGTCCGTAACTTCCGGATCCCAACTCCACCACAGATTCGACGCAAGCTGCGTAAGCTTCTCGTGGACAGATAACTGGGTCACTTTCCCTGACATGGCGATTCCTTTGAACTCGTATGATATCTCTCAAGCGGGCCGTGGAACAAGGTTTCCTGAGACCTGGGGGCATTTGCGATCGCGACAGAGACTATCACTGAAGCGTTCCTGGCATCTGTCCCAGCGTGCTACTCGGATTCTAGTCAGCCGACTTGCCGCTTTTTGAAAAGTTGAACCAACAAAGAGCCGTGGAGTATACCGAGCACCCGTTCCTCGTCGAGACACGCCGGGGCTTTGACGTCAGACACTGACGATCTTGTTTGCAAGTCGGCACATCGTGACATTGTGGAAATTGAGAACGTGCCTCCAGTCAGTCGGTTGACGAAGCGATGGCCTACCGATTCCACTACCGCGTACAACAAGTTCATAACGTCGTGAATTGGCCCATCGCTGAAATTTGCAGTCCGACATGATCCGCTCCCCTCTGATTCGACAACTCTTCGCCGACTACGGGATGATTTTCGTCCTGCTGCTGCTGATGGTGGCCTTCAGCATCCTGACAATCAAGGAACAACGCCCGACAGGTGCCGACGCCGGACAAGAAGTGGCCAACATGGTCGTGGCGCGTTTTGGCGCAAATGCCAACGTTTTTATTGCGGCTCCTGCGGCTGCTGACGATCGACTTTTTGTGCAGGCTGTTCAGAACGGTCTCGCTAGCACCGGAATCAAGGTCGTCGGGGCCGTTTCGGGAACTCCTGGCGAGGCGAGAAAAGAGCTGGAGGCTCGGCTTGCCGCGGGAACAACGATCAATGCGATTGCCGTGACAGGAGCGTCGGCAACATGGAACATCTTTGACCGATTTCCCCAGTTGACGAAAGACTCATTCGTCTTCCCCAGGTCGGGCCGCGGATCAGATTTTCTGAAACTCACGAACCTTGTCGGAGTCGCCAATCAGACGGCGATCTACGCCGTCATTGCGATCGCGATGACAATGGTCATCATCACCGGCGGAATTGATCTCAGCGTCGGTTCATTGGTGGCACTGTCGTCAGTAACAGCAACGGTCATCATTCGTGACTATTGCGGAGGCTCATCCGCGTCGATTCCTGGTGTCGTCGGGGCGTGCCTGATTGCAATCACCGTCGCGTCGCTGGCAGGATTCTTCAACGGGGTGATGATTACATTCGCGTCACTGCCGTCGTTCATCGTCACACTGGCGATGATGCTGATGGCCAGCGGATTGGCTCAGCGACTTTCCAATCTGCAATCGATCAGCCCGAGTTCCCTCCCCGAATCATTTCAATGGCTCGGTGGCAACAGCTCGTTCGGCGTCCCCAATCCGATCCTGATCATGGTTCTGCTCTACGCCTTCGCGCATGGAGTGATGGGAAAGACAGTCTTCGGCCGAGTCCTTTACGCCATCGGAGGAAACGCTCAAGCCGCTCGACTGTCGGGGATTCGCGTTGAAAGGGCTCGCATTGCCGTCTACACCATCAGCGGTGCCCTCGCTGGACTTGGTGGAATTATTCTCTCGTCCCGCCTCAACGCCGGCGACCCCAAATACGGCAACATGTACGAACTGGAAGTCATCGCCGCAGTCGTCGTCGGCGGCACGTCCCTCATGGGCGGCGAAGGCCGAATGCTTGGCACCCTCATCGGTGCATTCATCATCGCCGTCATCCGCAACGGCATGAACCTGATGAGCGTCGGCTCCTCCAACCAAAAAATCGTCCTCGGCGCCGTGCTGCTGATCTCTGTCCTGATCGACACGATCAAACGTGGGCGATTCAAGAGATAAAGGCCAGTTGGAACGATCGGCAACGTTGCAGTCGACAGGCTCTAAACGTTCCCTTTGAGTTTACGATGCAGTGAAAGCATGTCTTTGGGCCAGCCGGATTTGTATTCGTGGGCTTCGCCGGTGATGGGATGGAGGAATCCAAGTTCTGCGGCGTGAAGGGCGAGGCGGGGGGCGGCGCTGAGGTCGGGGATGGGAGTTTTTCCGAATGAACCACGGTACTTCACATCGCCACAGAGTGGGTGACCAAGCTCAGTCAACTGGATGCGGATTTGATTCGTTCGACCAGTTTCAAGGCGGCATTCCAACTCCGTGAATTTGCCCATTCGGCGAACTGGAGAAATATGCGTCACCATTTGTTTCCCCACCGCACTGCTTGCCGTGCCGCCTCGCAGCCCATCGCCGCGATCTCGGATCTGCCAGCTTTCGATTTTCTGCGCCTGAAGAAAACCGGGGATGATGCAAAGATAGCGACGCACTGAGCTGTGAGCCGCGAACTGTTCGATCAGCCCATTTTGAGCGAGCGCGTTGCGAGCAAACACAAGAATTCCACTAGTCTCACGATCAATGCGATGCACGGCGAGCAGTTCTGAGCTGGCATTGCGGATATGAATTTCACGTCGACGAGCTATCAATCGCAGCAAACATTCTTCCAGTGACGGCTGGACGTCCTTCTTTCGTTGCTTCCAGTTGACGTCACCAGGGTGCCTGAGGGACAGCATTCCCGACGGTTTGTCAGCGACGACGATGTGCTGATCCAAAAAGAGGATCCTGACATCTTCGTCGCGTGGCGGTGGCGGAAGAGGCTGATTCGGCTGACGAACTTCAATCACATCACCTGCAACGACTCGTCGACCTTCGTCCACACACAGAATTCCGTTGACACTGATCAATCGATTTGCGAGATGTTTTTTTGCCAGCGACCATGGAAGATTGCCGACATGCTTTCGCAATGAGGCGAGGACAGCCCCTTCCGTTGCCGGGGTCGTTATGAACGTCTGTACTGACAAGTGTCTGATTCCTGTGAAACGCCGCTGTCCTTCCGTGTGAGCGAACCGAGCGGAAAAGTGGCTGAGCCGTAGAATACAGTGTTTGAAAGCGATCCACGATGCCACCATCCTGTCTGCATTTCAAAAACTCTAAGGTCCAGGTAAAGTCTTCGATATTGGACTGACCAAACGAAAATGAGACGTGAAGTGCGGATCCTTAAAACGCAGCATTGAGGCAACACATGGCCGACAGCCCCCATAACGTTGAACAACCGACGACCAGCTCGATCAAAAGGCCGTCCGTTGGGTTTCGTTGGAAATCAGGGCTATTGCTGCTTGTGCTTGGCCTGGGAGGAACTTTTGCCGCCAATCGGCTGG
>JANMEV010000485.1:0-7947 GCA_031377305.1 Planctomycetota bacterium
CGCGCATCGTCGCGCCGGCCAAGCGCATAGGCGACGTTCGCCATCAAAAACCCGATCTTCGACCCGCAGTCGTAGATCTTCCCGTCGAACCGAACGATTGATTTCGGTCACGTCTATTTTCAGGAAATCCTGAGCATAATCGGATTCTGAATGCCCCGCATCGGCACCCGGCTTGCGAGATCCAGAGTCGCCCGCATTCTGCACACCCCGGGATTTTGGCGATGTCCAGGTTCCATCCCCCGACTGAAGAAGCTTCCAGAAGTCTTCACTGTCCATGCATTGAGATCGGCGACGACGGGCCGCTTTGTGAAGGCGATGATCACTCGAAACCACAAGGACCTGTCGCGGGCTGCTGTGAGAATTCAGCAACAGCTCGATCTCCGAATCCGCGTCCATCCCGTCCTGAGAAAAACGGACGCTGATGACGGAGATCGTTTCCTGCGGCGTATCGTTTGAGGACTGCTTGCCGTCAAACACGACAATGGCATTGCCGGCAGCGCTGTCGTCGAGTTGGGCGGTCAGCTGTTTCAAAAGGCGATTGCGACTTCGTTCCAGATCGCCGGGACCGTAAGAACTTCTTGCAAACCCGGCAGCGTGCATCAGGTTGTAACCGTCGATGATCAGAAACATGCGAGCCATCGCACTTCACCTTTACAGTAAGAGCGATAACCGTTTCGTCAACAAAACTATACCAATCACGATGACCCAGGCGACAACAAATCCGACAGTGCCGACCAGCGTTGGGCCAGGAAGCTGGAACCCAAAGAAAGAGATCGCAGGAGCCAGGTCTTCATCGTCAGACGGAGAATATTGATCTCCATACTTTTCTTCACCGGGTGACACGGGCGTTCTGAGAACTCGATAGAAGTGCTCGAGCTGATCGTCAGGCTGCGGGTCAGAAAGCATCGTCGCCACGATCCCCACAAAGAATCCGCCACTGAGGATACACACGATTTTCCATGCATCTATCATGTTGAGTCCATCCGGGCCCTGGAAGAACATCAAACTGGACAGTGCGGGCAAAGTTTTCTGAATCTCTTCCGGGTAGTAACCACAGATGATTCCCAGGACGGCCGCTGTGACTGTTGTGGCCCAAACGGAAATCGTATTCCATCGAGTCCACACAAGCCCCATCCACATACTGATACCAATCACTGCCGGAGTTTTAATAACAAGCTTCAATACGTCCGTAATGTTCGTAAAGGACATCTGTAACAAAAGAGCGATCAGGATCAGGACTGGACCACAGATCCTTCCGACCGCAAGATAGTGTCGCGGCGAATGCCCGGGAGCTATGTAGTGCCGATAGAGGTGCTCCGCAAACAATCCGCTTCCGACAATCATCTGAGTACCACAATGACTAATCGCTGAAGCCAGAATCATCGCCACTACAAGGCCCAGCAAGCCCGGCATAATGCCCTGCAGAATCTCGCGAGCGATGCGGCCGAGGATTCGATCCGCGAAGGCCAGGTCCGCCGTATTTATGGCTCGCAGTTGTTCAGGCGATAATTGCTCCGTTGTGCCCGCGGCCAGCGTCTTCATGTCAGACATCAACTGCTGCTGTTCCGGAGTGGCGTTTGCTCCCTGCAGCGGGCTTGATGGACCGAGATACCAAACGATGCACGCAAGTCCGATGAACGCCCATGCCACCGACATACAACGTTTGAGAAGATTGCCAAAGGTGAATCCGATTCGCGAATCCATCTCCGATCGGCCCGAGCCACAAATCGTAATGATGTGTGGCTGAACAATAATTCCGGCCAATGCAGCAAGGGAAAGCACGCAAAGGTAAAACGGTGTGAATGGTTCGTGATCGATCGCTACGGCAGCGTCGGAGTTTGCGACAAAATCCAGCATCCCTGGCTTGATCGACTCCATCTTGTTCAGTCCGCCAAAGTCACCAATTTTGGTAAAGACCATCCGCAACAGGACGAACGTCAAAACAACTCGCAGCAAGCCCTGAAACGCGTCGATGATAATCGCCGACCCCAATCCGCCGATGCCCGCAACAATCAGCATCAGGACGCTCAGCGCCACAGCGGCAATCTCCTCGCTGGCCAATGGCCTCCAGGTCACGGGGGACGGACGATCATTGGCTGGCGGCTGAAATGCTATCTTCAAATCAACCACGGGGACCTGAACATTCCATCGAGCCGACAGATCACTGAAAACGGGATCCGTAAGCGTATCAAGAATCCTGGCACCTCCAAAAAGAACGCCAGCCATCAGAACGACGGAGATCACCATGCCATAGACGGAATAAAGTCCGGCAGTGCTGGGACCAAACCGCATCGCAAAGAAATCGGCCGTCGTAATCGCCCTAAGCCGACGGAGAAGGGGCGCAACGATCCAGTAGAATGGAGTTATCGGCAACCAGAGAAATTGCCACCAGAGCCCCGAAAGTCCGGACCGCCAAGTTCCAGCCATCACCGACGATTGCGAATCGCTGCTTGTGCCGGATCCGAATGCAAACAGAATGAGCATAAACCGGCGAGTTCGGCGACCGGCCGTAAAGTATTCGTCCGGTGAGCGCATTCGCACGGCGGTGACCACCGCCAGGAGCAGCGCGGAAGCAAGAAAGACGGCGACAACAATCCAGTCAGCGGTTTTCATTCCCTGCAATTCAAGAATCTGCTTCCATCAAGCGGATTCAAACAAACCGGCCGGTCCGTGAGAGATCATATCAGCCAATAATGGGACGCAAACGCATCGCCACCATGTTTTCAAAAGTATGGCCCGGGGTGAAAAACAGTCCCAACCGAAACAACATTCCTCATGAAACATCAAAGCATCGTACCGCGAAAAGAGTGTACAGCAGTTGTCGCGTCGTCGAAAGCAAACGGACGTCTTTGGAACATCAATTGTCGAACATGCGGATTTGATGATTTCCACCATCGACCGACGCATCCAACCTCCGCCTTGTGTTAGTTTTCGTCACACGCTGACTCCCTTTCAATACGAATTCTGACTAAGACGCCCCGTGAGCGACTCACCCAACACAACTCCCTCAGAACAGTTTCTTGCGCAGTATTCTGGCCGCTCAGTAACGATTATGGGACTTGGGCAATTCGGGGGAGGCGTCGCCGCCGCGAGATTTTTGGCAAAGCACGGAGCCGTTGTCACAGTCACTGACCTTCGATCCGCAGAACAACTCAAGGACTCGCTCGACCAGCTCAACGACGTGGCAATTCATCGCTTCTTTCTTGGCGGACACCCTGAAGTAGCGTTCGACTGCGAGCTTTTGGTTGTTAATCCTGCAGTGAAACCAGACGATCCTTTTGTCGCGCGTTGTATGAACAACGGAGTTGATGTCACAACAGAAATTGAGCTTTTCCTCCGCCACAATCCCGCACCCGTCATCGCTGTGACTGGCAGCAATGGGAAGTCAACAACGACCGCTCTGATTCATCATCTTCTGACGCATCAGCAGACTTTCACCAACGTCCCGGCTGAGGAAAACCAGGCCTCAAAAGGGCGAATCTGGCTGGGCGGCAATATCGGAGTCAGTCTGCTGGCCCAGCTTCCGGACATCACATCGGACGACATCGTTGTTCTGGAACTCAGCAGTTTTCAGCTCGAGACTCTGCGAACCAAACGCTTCCGTCCTCAGATTGCCGTGCTCACGAATTTCTCTCCGAATCATCTTGATTGGCACGGCACGGTGTCCGCCTATCAGAAATCGAAGCAGGCGATCTTCGACGCTCAAACAGCCGACGACGTCGCCATCGTTCCCGACTCGGACGCCACCACAAGGCAATGGCGCACTCGAAGCCAGCGACTGCTGTTCGGGATTTCCGATCAGGGTGAAGACGGCGTGTTCCTGGAAAAGGGTTCGCTCATTCTGCGCTCGGCCGGCGGCTCCTTTGAAGATGTCGTGCGACTGACCGTTCCAGCTCAACTTCCAGGAGTTCACAATCAACTCAACATCGCCGCCGCAGCCTGCGCGGCGTGGCAAGCCGGAGCTGACCCCGATCAATTCTCCGCCGCCTTGAAGACTTTTCAGCCGTTGCCGCATCGATTGCAGATGGTTGCTGAGGTCGCCGGTCGACAGTTCTGGAACGACTCGATAGCGACGACTCCCGAATCCGCCATCATGGCGCTGCGAGTTTTTCCGGGACGAATTGTGCTGCTCGCCGGGGGATACGATAAGGGACAGGACCTTGCTGAATTCGCATCAGAAATCCAAAACCGAGCGGCGGTCGTCGTCCTGATGGGACAAACGGCAGGCACTCTGAAGAGTTTGGTGAAGCCAGAGAACTCAATCGCCGCGATCGATGTCTGCGTTGCTCAAGACTTCAAAGAAGCGTTCGCTCAAGCCGTTGCACTCAGCCAGCAAGGAGATATCGTGCTGCTTTCCCCCGGCTGTGCAAGCTATGGGTGGTTTAGGGACTATCGGGAGCGCGGTGACATTTTCACGTCACTTGCAAGGGAATGGAGACCTGTCGAATGAATCGCTTTTGTGGCAATCGTCTGCAGCTTGTGTTGGCAGCCTGTTTTGCTGGCCTGTCTATTTTCGTCGCTGGATGCGAAGAAGGCCCGGAAGGCATCACCGCCGCCGAGCATGCTCGACGAGCTGCGGAGAACGATTCCACAACTCTGAAGCTGGCACCGAAGGACCTACAGAAGAAACTGAACGCCAACGAAATGGCAAAGTTCCTGGTCTCCGGCAACGAGATCGTGGAGGTGAACCTGTTCCGGTCTGGCGTTCGAAAACTCGACGCTCTGAAGGGGCTTCCACTGCGAGGCGTCGACCTTGGCTTCACGCCGGTTACCGATTTGTCGCCGCTGAGTGGTATGAAGCTTGAAACGCTGGTGCTGGAAAATGTGCCTGTCAGCGATATCAGCGTCATTAAGGGCATGCCTCTGAAAATCCTGAAGCTGCAGAATTCGAAAGTCACAGATTTCTCTGCTCTCGCAGGCCTGCCGCTTGAGCAATTGAATGTACTGAACCTGCCGTTTTCGGATCTGTCCCTGCTGGCCAACATGCCGCTTGAGATCCTGTGGCTGACCGGAACTCAAGTCACTGACCTGTCGCTGGTCCCCAGCCGTAAGCTGGTCAGCCTCGATATCGAACGCACCGAAGTCAGTAGCCTCGATGCGCTGGCATCAATGTCATCGCTGCGCCGCCTGAATATGGCCAGCACGCCAATCACAGATGTCACTCCACTCAAGAATCTGCGCCTTGAACGTCTCGTTCTAACTCCCGATCGCATTCGAACGGGAATGGACGAACTGCGGAAGGTGAAAAGTCTGATCCTGATCCAAACGTCCATCGACCAGGAAATGTCGGCTGACGACTTCTGGAAACGCTACGACCTCGGCGTCTGGAAAGCCCCCGACTTCGACGCCACACCGCCTGACAAGCCCGCCCCAACCGAACCGGCCGCAGAAGTTAAACCATAACTACTGGTCACCCCAAAGTGCGGCATGACAAGCTGAACGCGAACACGCCAACTTTCATGTTCAACACCCTCTGCTGCACCTCTCCCGCAATCCCGTGCCCCGGCGACCAAGTAATAAACACACTATCACGGAAAAGGCACCCTACTGGAGTCAGGACTGCGGGACGCTCGAAGGGTGCTCTGGCTCTTGTAGTCCGCGAAAGGTCAGTCGGATCCCAAGCAGGTAAACAAGGTACCACAAGACCGATAACACGATCAGTGGCGATGCTTCCTTGAAGGCCAGGCCAACGTTCAGAAAGATGTCGAAAAGTGCCAGAAAGACCAGAGAGATCAGCAGGCAACGTCGCCGCCTAAATGTGGGAGTTTTGGGGCATAGCTCCGTCAATTGAGTCATTCCCATTTCCATCCGAAGCAGCACCACCACGGCCATGCCGATGATTCCGAAGGTCTGCAGCGTCATTATCGAAATGATTTGCCATGTGGCAATTGCCGCTCCAGGCTGGTCTAGATCATCCATGGCAATTCGCATGAGTTTAAAACAGCCAGCCGGTATGGTACTCATTCCCAGCGGAAGATAAATGTCCCAATACCTCGACACACCAATTTGAGGACGATCGATCACGTGCAGATCCTGTCGCAGATTATCCATTTAAAGAAAACTTTCGAAGAGCCTCCCACGTCTGTCTGATCGATTGGCAAGTTAAGGCACTCCAACTCCAGTTTTCGCGATCATCATCGCATGCAGATCTGTCACGAAGCAAGCCTGGGGCCACGCGACCGGTGGCATGTCAAGACGAACATCGGCGCTCCAACACTCGCAGTTGTTCGGTTGTCTACAAAACGATGGGCCTAAACGTCTTCGATCCATTCTCTTCAGAGATGACAAGTCACAAGATAATCATCCTGTATGCTCATCGTCGAAGAGGTACTTATCTTCGGTTTGGATTTCATGTCGAACCAGAAATTCTCGGTACTCGTCAACGAATGACTTCTTGCGATGATGCTCTTCCTGTCGAGCGATGTAAGCAGCGACGTTGGGCATGCTCGATTTGCTGACAGAGAAGGCCGCGAAACCTCGTTGCCAGTGAAATTCGACTGAGCAATGCTGATTGGCGTTGATCCATTTTGACGAGCTGGACTTGATGGCTCGCAGCATGTCGGACACCGCAATCCGCGGTGGGATGCCGCATAGAATGTGGACGTGATCGTCGATGCCTCCGATCGTATCAAAATGCCCGCCCTCGCCGTTGATGATCCCGCGGATGTACGCATAGAGTTCCTGCCTGAATTTCACATGAAGCAACGAACGACGATACTGGGTGCCGAAGACGATGTGACATTTCAGGAAGGTGTGTGTTGACATGCAGGGAGGCTCCAGTTGGATGGAAATCTGTCATGAAAACGCAAACCTAACCAATCGCGGTCTCAAAAGGCAAGTGATTATGGTCGATACGATCGTTCATGTCGCAGGTCAAATCTTTTCGTAGACCCGGTGCGATTGGCTGCGGAGCAGCCGCGTTTCGATAGCCTCGGGCTTCAGCCCAAGGTTCGCGTACACACAAACCCAAAGCTCCGGAGGAGCGACGTAGACGCGGGCCGAGATTTGAATCATGCCATGCGAATCGTGACGATTCATCAATCATGGTCGTCAAGTTGGTTAATTCGGCAACTCACGGTCGCCACAAAACGTCGCTGCTCCGCAGCTTGGGGCGTGTTGGGGGCATCGTGACCTGTGGCTAAAGCCACAGGCTATCAAGACGCCGCTGCTCCGCAGCGAATCGCAGGAGGACCGCAAAATGTTTGATCCCCATTATTTGTTTCGTGTCGTTTGGTTCCATCATTCGGCCCGCGTCGATGGGCCGACCTATGTCGAGCTAGTCCGACCAATTTGCGATTGGCTGCGGAGCAGCCGCGTCTCGATAGCCTCGGGCTTTAGCCCGAGGTCCGCGATGACACGCGAATCCAAAGCACCGGAGGAGCGACGTAGACGCGGGCCGAAATTTGGATCATGCCTTCGAATCGTGGCGAGTTGTTATTCATGGGCATCGAGATCGGGATCGTTGATGCGACATCACACGTTCGCCACAAAACGTCGCTGCTCCGCAGCTTGGGACGCGTTGGGGGCATCGTGACCTGTGGCTAAAGCCACAGGCTATCAAGAAGCCGCTGCTCCGCAGCGAATCGCAGACACATGTCGAGCTTTGCTCGATTACGATCGCTCACGTCGCAGACCACATCGCTTTGTCGGCCCCATGGGATTGGCTGCGGAGCAGCCGCGTCATTATAACCTCGGGCTTCAGCCCGAGGTTTCCGGAGTCACACAAGCGAAAAGCTCCGGAGGAGCGACGAATAGCCAAGGCGCCCAATGGTGTGCCTGCACTCGCATTCGCTCGTTTATCACACCCTACTCAAACTAGATGTGCCGCATCTCGCCACGAGCTGGATTACCATGCCAGCGATCACCGGCATCTAGATCTGGCCAACTGCCAGTTTCGATCACGCAAATTGCGTCATCGGCTTCGGCTGACATTGGCCACCAAAATCC
>JANMEV010000487.1:0-5054 GCA_031377305.1 Planctomycetota bacterium
GAAGGATTGAGGTCGGCAGTCCCGCGTTCCGCAGCAAGCGTCGGAACGCGAGTTGGTCGTTTAGAACAATTGCCCAAACGCTTTACGCTGCATCTTCGCGGCGAACGGCCGTGGTGCGAGCCATTTCGCGAGTCAATTTCTGGCGAAGTCGCTGCATACCGCGAAGCCAGCGATCATGATCTTCCGTTTTCAGGCGGAAGAAATCCAGAACCTGAGGATGAGGCAAAATCAGGAACTGCTCAGATTGAATCCCGGCCAGAACAGAATCCGCCGCATCATCCGCGGTAATCGAATGCAGATGCAGATAGCGATGAATTGGATCCGAGTCATCCAGCATGTCGGTTTCAACGCCCAGCGGACACACGCAGGAGACCCGAATTCCGCTGCGGCCATAGCACACTGACAACCACTCGGCCATCGCGACGTCAGCATGTTTGGTCACGGAATATGACGCCGAGCCGATCTCAGTCAGCACTCCGGCTGCCGAAGCCGTATGCACCAAATAGCCTTCACCTCGCTCAAGCATGTGAGGCACGACGGCTCGCGCGGCAAACAGCCGAGACATCACGTTTACGTCCCACATCCTTTGCCAATCTGAGTTCAGCGATTCCAGGCCACCCTTGACAGTGATACCGGCGTTAGAGCAGAAGATATCGATTCGCTCACCCAGCGCAATCGATTGTCGCACAAGGCTCTGAACGTCTTCTTCGCTGGCGACGTCACAACGCACGGCAACTGCAGAAAATCCAATCGACTGGGCAACGTCGGCAGCCGCGGACTGGTCGCGATCTGACACGACAACCAGCTTTGCCCCGGCCATTGCGAAACGTCGACACATCGCTGCGCCAATTCCTCGGCCGGCTCCAGTAACGACGACAACTCGGTTTTGAACGTCCATGTTAGTCTTGATTCCTGTCTTGGCACGTCGTCCAAATGCGATGTGCCAGCACGACGGCTGAAGTAGAGTCGTGCATGAATTCCTGATGCTGAACCGGGGTGAGGGTAGCACGTGCGGAGGAAACTTGCGACGGAGGTTTTCCCGACCCGCTCGCATGTTCGATAGCTGCGGGGCGATCAGCAGATTTAGAAATACCAATTGAGCCTGAGGCTAGCCGATGACGCAGCAAGAAATCGGCTGATCGCCTCACGCGCGTGGCGTTCGGCAAGCGCTTGAGTCTACTTGCGTTCCGTCGGTTCGCCCGAGACCTTATCAGGCGAAGCTTCCTGTTCCACGAGTGGGCTCTCAAGTCGAATGGTATTGGACATCTGCAACGGTGGGTCTCCGTCATTTTGGTTCAACTGTATTTGAACATCGTAAGTTCCCGGCGGTGGTGGCTCGCGGAATCCGAAGAAGACTTCGTCCTGAGTACCAGGTAGCAGCCAGCGTCCGTATCCCGCATCGACAACGAAGCCGCGACCGAATTCGTCCTGAAGAGTCAATCGGCCCGAAAGCGGCACATGACGCAGCCCCTTATTTCGAATCGGAACTGTGAAGCCTGAGCGGTCGTTGCTGATCGCCCATTTGAGCTCGCCCGGCTCCAGCACCGCGCGACTTTCGCTGTTCGTAATCAGTGCGATTGGAATTCGCTGCGTTCCGATGGCTTCACCAGTCTCCGGCGACACCGTCAGTTCAGCGTACGCGTAACCATGCTCATTGACGTCTCGGTTGGAATCGATCGTAACGACGACCTTGCGGCTCTGCCCGGGGGCGAGTTCAAAATTGTCTGGCTTCAACTGCAAGGACTTATAAAGTTTTCCCTGAAACGGCTCTGGTGCAATCTTCACCAGGATCTTCTGAAGGCTGCCATTTCGAACAGCGATTGTCTGCATTCGACTTCCACCTTTGCGAAGCGAAAGTTCGACGTTGGCAGGCTCGATAGTCACGTCTTCAGCAACTCGGACGACCTTTGCATCCTGAGCTGGAAAGTCGCCATCATGGATTGTGACTCGGAAATCAGCTTTTCGAACGACTCGGCCCAGATGCGAAACTTCAGCCAGGATCGAATAGTCTCCGGAGAAAACCGGATGCGGCAAAAACTCTTCCAGGCGAAGGCGAGTCTTCGGCAGGATTCGGGATTTATATCGATCGGGAGCTGGCTGAGCTGATCGGACCGGCACTACGAGCCCGAACTTTTTGCCGACCGCCTGAGTATCAGGCTTCACCAACTGACAATCGACGGAGAATTCCATGGCGGAATCCGTCGGGTTGTTGACAAAAACGCGAGTCAGACAGCGTCCGTCCTGCGATGTCAACGCCGCCGCCTGCAGCATTAAGGCGGCAACGGAATCGCCTTTGTTTCCAAGGACGTCGACATCGACTCGCAAAAGGTACTGAGTCACAAAGCGAATTCCAACGCGTGCCTGGTCATCAGGACCACCCGCAGCCGCGTCATTCAGCGGAATTTCGCGAACAAGAATTCCATACGACAGGAATGGCGAGTTGGTCACTGGGATCCGCATTTCCCCCTGGATGGTGTGCTTCTCCGACACCGTCAAGTCGACCGACGCCGCACTGGTGACTCGAATCAGGTCGGGCGCGGGAGACTTCTCGTCCGGCATGATGACGCCGTTTTCCTGCTGCATCATGGCGACCGGACGAATCTCAAGTTTTGAATCGCGATCATGGGCTTCGATCACAAATTCAAATTTCAACAACTGCCCCTTGCGTCCCTGAATTCTCTGCACAAGCGGCTGAATCAGGAATGCTGGCTTGATGTTTTGTTGAACCTGCACAGCGCTCAGCTTTTCGTCCGGCTTCGCTTTTCCTTTCGGGACGAGTTCCTGATTCACGTCCTGTGCTATCAGCGGATTGACGGTGAGTAGAAACATCGTGACAAGAAGCATTCGTACCAATCGTGTTGTCAATTGTCGATTCATTTTTGCGGGGCTCAAGTTTGCGGGCTCAAGTTGTCGTCGTGTACTCTTCCTGACAGGTGTCCGGACATGGATCCTGGGATCAATGCATCATTGCCGGTTCGACCTCTTCGACGGTCATTAGCGATGAATTGTCCGTGTCCATTGGGGCCGCTGCCCCGACCATTTCAGGCAAACACATCGGACTGCTTCGAACGATTCGGGGAGAAATGAAGATCACAACCTCCACGTCCTGTTCGAGCTGTTCGACGGTCTGAAACATGCGTCCCGCATACGGAATGTTGCCAAGCACCGGGATTTTGGTAATCCGGTCGACGGTTTGCTGTTGCACCAAACCGCCGATCACAATGGTTTCGGTATCTTTCACGCTCACCGTCGTTGAGACAGAACGACGATTGATCAGCGGGTAAGGATTGTTGGCAACAGCGGCGTTCACATCGGTCGTTCGAATGTCTTCGCTCACTTCGGCCTTATCAATCTTGACGGTGATGTTATCACCGCGAATTGTTGGGATGATTTCCAGAGTAATGCCCGCTTCAACCTGCTGAATCTGATAGTTGAAGAAACCGCTCGAGCTTGTCGGCTGCGTGCTGAAATATGACTGCCGAGTGATTGCGATCTTAGCGGACTCGCCATCACGCGCAGTGACTCGCGGTGCAGCACGAATGGTCAGATAGCCTTCCTGAGCCAGCAGTTTGACGAACGCAGCAGTCACCGCAAAATTGGAAAATGCTCCGTTCGCCCCATTGGGTGAGCCCTTTCCGCCAAATGCAAGACCAGTCATTCCGACGTTCAGGACCTCAGAACCGTTGAGAGCCACGGCGTGACTCCAGTCAAGCCCTGACTTGAAACCTCGATCCGGAGCAATGACGCAGACGATCGCTTCGAGCTCAACCTGAGGAATCGCAATGTCGCTCTGTCGCAGATGCTCAAGGATCGGCTGAGCAATCTCTGTTGGCGCTTCGATGAGTATCAGATTCCGTTTGTCGACGACGCTGACAAACCTGGCCTCACGTTCAGACAGAAGCTTAAGCAGCTCATCCGGGCTAACATTCATCGGCTGGTACTGAAGTCGATCGGAAACTCGGGAAAACAGTGGTGATGCCGGATCAGGCACAGCCACGATGTACTCACCGTCTACTGTTCGACGAGAGACAAGCCCCAGCGGCATGAGCACTTTTCGAAGGGCTGTTTCGAAAGGCTCATCTTCAATCAATGCCGTAATCGTACCACTGATTTGTTCGTCGACGATAATGGACACTCCCGCCTGCGTTGCCAGAACCTGCAGTGCCTGACGTACGTCGGTATCTTCAAAGTTCTCGCTCACCACGGCTGGTTCGCCGTGCCGACCGCGATACGTGACTTGCTTGACGCGACCGACCGAACGCTTGCGCCAGCCATCCGATTCACGAGTCGCCAATTCGCCAGCCACCGGTTCAAGGTGCATCGGAACGGGCCTCAGTGGGATCGAGCGTCGCGCTTCTGGCGCCGGCGGAATCAAAGGCGTCGGAGGAGATTCGACGTCCGGCGCAATCGGCACTCGAGGTACGTCAGAAGCTGGCGTCGTTGCGGGCTGACCATTGAATCGGGCAACGCCACCATCGGACGGGTTTAGCCCGAGGGAATGTTCTGGCGTCCGCTTTGAAGCGTCGAGAGCTTCGAAATAGAGTTCATCGATCGACTTGCGATTGGGTTCCGGATACACCGCACAACCGGTCAACAATGTGCAATAGGCGATCACACAGAGCATCGCGGCATAAGTGCGACGCTCCACGGTCCGAAGACTTCGTGGTTGTGTGATGGGAGCCATTGTTTTTAGTAGTCGTTCTCTGGAGTCGTTCGAAGTTAAGGGACTTGTTCTGATCTTACGGTGCGACGATTGTTCCTGTGAGTTGAGTTCGATACTGACCGGCGGTTGGAATCGATGTGTGAGACGTGTTGTAAGTGACGGTCACTCCCATCGTCGCTTCACCGAATCCCGCACTCGCGGCCGAGACAAAGGCCGCTCGGTGACCTTTCCCAATATTTGTCTGATCACTACCTTGAATGATATTCCATGTCCCTGCAGGAACCGCGCCGTGAATGCGCAGCTGCAATCCCGTGTCGGCGACGGAAACGTATTTCCCGGTTTGACTCTGAAAAGCTTCTGCCGTCCAGACCACGGCAATTCCGCTTTGAGA
>JANMEV010000602.1:0-11709 GCA_031377305.1 Planctomycetota bacterium
GTTTGGTCGGTGAAATCAGTCCTGTCGGCGAATCGTGAATCAAGTGTTGACAGGTCACTTGTTCTTCATAGCAATCAACCCCCGCTCCCGGAGCAGGGGAGTTACCTTCAGAAAACACAGCAACGGGTTCAAAACACAGCTGTCAGGAAGTTGCGCAATGTACGAATCCTATTGGAAATGTTCTCGTAAGCCGTTCGCCCATAACAATGATCCAGCGGGATTCTATCGCAGCAAGACGCATCAGGCTGCGTTGCTTCGACTGAAGTACGGCATTGACAACTTCGATGGACCAGCCTTGATCATGGGAATGTCAGGGACAGGGAAGTCGAGCCTTGTGCGAGTGTTCGCGGCCGAGCATTCGACGTTGCGTCCGTTTGTGCATGTGATGTTCCCGGCGTTGCAGTGCGACGAACTACTTCGGCTGATCGCCGGCGAGTTGTCTCTGCTGCCTATGTCCGCAAAGAGCGGCAGTGAAACCGCGCTGCGAGAGATTCAGCGATCTCTTCGACAGTTCACAGCGAAGAATCAGCATCCTCTGATCTGCTTCGACGACGCGCATTTGCTTTCGGACGATGCATTGCAGTTCGTGATACAACCGCTTTTGAACATGGTCGAATCGGATTCAATGATTCGTCTGGCAATTTTGCTTGTTGGTCAGCCAGTGTTATCTTCACGACTTCGGAAGCTCGGTGAACTGGGAGAACGACTCGCCGTGACGACACCCATTCTGGGCTTTACGGCTGCCGAAACCGCGGACTACGTTCGCACGTGCTTGAACAACTCAGGTGCCAAATCCTCCATTTTTAGCACCACCGCGCTGCAAAAGCTTTACGAAGTGACGGGCGGGAATCCAAGACGATTGAATCGCCTCTGCGACATGGCACTGCTGGTCGGCTACGCGGAACAACTGAGCGAGATCACTGACGAGCAGATCGCCGCGGTGAGTTCGGAACTGACTCCAGCGGCCGCGTAGGTTGTTCACTGTCGCCCGACCTGTCTCAGGTCGGGGCCAATCGCACGTTGATGAAATCTTCCACGTTGATCTTGTGGCAAGAACATCGAATCACGGTTCGGCTGGCTGAAAGTACGATTGGTGATCTGAGTCAGATCGGCCTACTGTTCAGGCGTGTCTGTTTCGGCGTTCACGGCGTCTGTTTCGCCGCCTTGAGGTCGGATCATCTCAAAATAGCGGCGAATCGTTTGGCGATGGCCGAGTGGAATCGATTCGGATTCCAGAGCGGACTCGCTGAGAGCTTCATACTTCTGCGCCTTATCACGGTACTGACGCACGGCTTCCTGTTGCTGCTCAGGATTCGTCGTGGTTTCGGTGTCAACCTCACCCGTGCCGGAGTCCTGACCAGTCAAATTCATATCCTGCGCGGTCTTGTTCTTCGCAGTTTTTTCGCCAGCTGGATCCCCGGCGGTCCCTTTGCCAGCTTTCTGACCGCCCTTTTTGTTGCCCTGAGCCTGGTTCTTGCATTCGCCTTCGCATTGAGATTTGCATTCGCCGAGGCACTGGCATTGCTTCTTCAGCAGATCGGAGAGCTTCTTTTTCTGGCCCTGTTTCCTGCATTCGCCAGCGAGCCCCTTTTTTCCATCCTGGAACTTACTTTTGTCGCCGCTCGACAAGCCCTGAGAAAGCTTGTCGATTGCTTCTTTGATCCCTGTTTTCTTAGTGCCGTCGCCTGAATTCTTCTGTGCCTCAGCCAGCTTTTCGGACACGGCTTTCTCGGTCTTTCGATCCATCTGAGGCATTTCCATCTTCGCCAGCTCTTCCGCGGCTTTCTCCATCTCGCCCTTCGACATTGCCTGGCCAGCCGCCGCCATCGCTTCGGCCAGAGAAAGTGCTTCACCAACTTCCTGGAGTTGGGCTTCTGCCGACGGGTCGTTCAGTTCCTTCTGCATGTCCTGTAGAGCCGCTTCCATTTCTGAAAGCTTTGCGAGTGCTTCTTTGGGCTCGATCCCGGGCTCAGCCAGGATCTTCAGTTGCTCGTTCATCTCTTTCAGCAACTTCTCCAGCTCCGGATCCTTCTGCTCTTCCTGAAACTTCTCAAGCTCCTCCAAACTTTCAGTGGCTCGCGATGCCTGTTCAGCAACGACAGAGTTCGTTTCAACAGACGCCAGGAGCGGCTCCGGCTGGCCGGCAAGCAGCCCAAGCAATACGGCGACCACAGCAATGATAATTCCCAAGTTCCATGTCTTTGGCGCTGAAATCGGAGAGATCTTCAAAGGGTCAACCGACTGCAAATGAGCAACTGCGTCTTCAATCTGCAGACGTCGCATGGAATTATCTGATGGAGAATTCAGGAACTGCAATGCCGTTTGAGTTCGGTCCTTTAAATTACAGCGGTTGTCAATCAATCGTGCGGCGCATAACAGCGATTTGGATCGAGCGAATGCGAAGGCAACGCCAGTGAGAGCCGGAATGGCAACCGCCACAACAACCCAGATCCATGAGAACGCACTTTGGCTGAGAATGCGGGCCATCGCCATCACACATCCTGCGAGTCCACCGGCCAGAAGTCCGATCGATGCACACTGCCAAAGCCACTGTCGCTGCTCTCGAACCTGGACGGCCTGGACGCGTTGTTGAATGCTGTGCATAAACGACAATCCCATAAACAGGTTTCTACAGAAAGCAGAACCAACCAATCACCGTCGCTATGTGTGGGGCGGAAGCGCCCTGAATCGTATCGACAAAAAACGTGGCTTAACAGACAGAATGTCACTTCTGGACGGAATATCCTGCTCCAAATGGGCTGGATATTTGGGCGAATGTCTCGCCGACTTAAGCAATTGACCGAGTTTTTCGCATTGGCAGGTGCAGGGCAAAGTCGATCCTTCGCAGAGCGACATCCAGCACAAGCAGTATGGCGGCCAGCGTCAGAAGCGTCGGCCACAGTGGTGTTGGGCGAGTCGTCCATTCGTTGGGACGGATGAACAGTTTTGCTGGGTCAGGATTGAACTGGCCGCCCGACACACTGGCAATCTCCTTCAGAAGATTGTCGTTTGTCGGCTGGATACGAAGCTCATCGCTGTACCCAACCATCAGGCCTCGCGATTGACGATACAAGACCTGGCCGTCCTTCTTGAGGGCAATTTCCATGTTGTACGCGCCAGGCTGAGTCGTTGAAACATCGGACTCGTAACGACCGGGAGCCGCTTGCTTCAGAAGCGACTTTTCTCGACGAAGTGACGGGTTAATGATCGTCATTTCCACTTCCGAGTTATTCAGGAACTGCCCCAGCTCGCTGACCGCATCGACAGAGATCGCCGTCCGTTTTCCGTCTCGAGTTGTCGCCACCTGAATGCCTCGCGTGTCGCTCTTGCGCATCGTTTGGCGTACGACCTGAGTCCAGAATTTTCCGTAACCCGGCCAGGTTAGCCACTCAGCCGCCCAGCGACTTTTGGCATCCGACGTGAATGCTGCCGTCATGCCGAGACCGTATCGCCACCAGGCAAGCAGCGGATCTCCTTTTTCTGTGGCAAGAATGACTTCGCAAGTTGGCTTTGGGCGAGTCATCACGTAGCCCAGCAGAAACGGCGCAGAATCCAGATCGATTTCGGCAAGTACCCGAGTTGCGCGCACGACTTGCGGAACGAAAGGCTGTTCATCGATCGCCGACTTGCTGGCGGTCACGGTTTCCTTAGCAAAAATCTGCGGGACCTGCGATGGGTCTTCGGCGAGGTAATAGCGTCCCTTGCCGATGCGAGCGATCGATTCCAGTAGCTCAGTATTGGCACCTCCCAAAGCGACCGTTGAAACAGTCACCTTCGCAGAAGCCATTTGTTGAGCCATGCCCTCGAAGTCGCCAGCGTTCGAGATTCCGTCCGTCAGCATGATGACATGTTTAAGTTTCGCAGACGTCGAGTTCAGTATTTCAAAGGACATCTCCATCGCGGGATACATATTCGTTCCGCCGCCCGAGTCGATCCGTGCGATTTCGTCGCTGACTTTCCCCTTGTTGCTGGCCGACTGCATTTCGCTGATGACATAAGTTTGATCATCAAACGCCAACACGGCGACCTGATCTCGATTACCCAGAAGTTCGACCGCCGAACGTGCCGCCGTCTTTGCCATTTCCAGTGGATCGCCATCCATGGAGCCCGATCGATCGATCACCAACACCATTCCCAGCGACGGCTTCTCTTTCTCCTTCTCAAAGTCGCTGCGGACCGGAAGAATTTCCTCGAGCGTACTCTTGTAATAGCCGCCAAGCCCAAACGACTGCTCGCCGCCCAGCATGATAAAGCCGCCACCAAGTTCCTGAACGTAGGTTCGAGCGATCTCCATCTGCTGTTGAGTCAACGCCGTGGCCGGCACATTCGACAACATCAAGAGTTCATAGTTCTGAAGCCCAGCCAGCGAATCGGGCATGCCCTGTGGCGGACGAACATCGACCTGAATGCCTTCGTCTTCGAGCGCATATGCAAGTTCTCGAATGAGGTTCGGATCACTTTCGATGATAAGAACTCGCGGCTTGCCAGCTGTGTAAACCAGGCCGGAATCGGCGTTGTTGTCCAGCAGCGTGTCCTGCTTCAGTCCGGACAGGCGAACTTTGAAAGCCGCCATCCGATCTCGGTCGACCGACTGCTGAAAGCGAAACTTGTTCTCACCGGTTTTGAGCTGCCGAGTCTCACTGACGACTTTGTGATCGCCTCGAAAGACCTCTACCAGGCCTTCGTCGTCGTGATTCGACGAAATCGTCACATCCACGTAGAAGGGTTCGCCTTCTCGCACTTCTGCCGGCACGCTGACTTCAGAGACCTGAACTTCAGACTCCGTTCGAGTCGGCAGAGGAATGGTCGAAACCGGTACTCGGCTTCTGGATGCGGCCGCCGTCGCGTCTCCGTTGGTTTGATTTCCGTCTGTCAGGACGACAATCTGAGGTACATATCCCGGAGGCATGTAACCGGCGGCCGCCTCGATCGCCGAAGCCAGGTTGGTGCCGTCGCGTTTTGCGTTGTCTTCTGGTGAAGCTGTCGTCGGCGAGTCGCCTACATTCGTCGAATCGGGCCTTATTCTTCCAAGCAGCGATGGGCGAGCACCAAACTCCAGCGGCTCGTCCTGAACATTTCCAATCGCCGAAGCGAAAGGAAGGTAGGCGACTCGATGAGATCCCTTTTTCCCAGTCGCCTGCTTCAGGAATTCGGTCGCAGTCTTCTCAGCATTCTCACCCACGCTCAAGCTCTGATCGACAACGAACAACACAAACTGTTCGTCCGTTCGATTTAACCACGTCAGCCCCGCCAGCGATAACACGAGCAGTAGACCGATAACTGACCGCGTCGCCAGCGAGGCGATACGCTGCGTGCGAGGAAAGTCGCTTAAACTTCGAAAAAACCAAACGCCCAGCACGACCGCGATCGGAACAATCAGCACCAGCAGTGCTGGTCGAGTGAATTCGAATGGAAGCATGGCGAATAGATGCCGCGAGGTTGGAAGGTACTAAGAAACCGAATCGCAACTGTTACCACGGGATACTTTGTACACACGAACGAACCAGCAAGTAGCCACACGTCTGAAGATCCGCGGACTTGGTCCGAGTCGTTGCTGACGACGCCTACTTCAAGTGTAGCGAACGGACGGCCCCAAAAAAACCTTAGAGGTCAGGCAGCCATGGCGTCGTGAAAGCGTGCTATCGTAAGGTCCTGGTCAGCTGGCCAGGACTTCGCGACCTAAGTGCACTTGTTTCAACGCAACCGGCCAGTCCGAGCAATCGCCCGGCCCGCAGTTTTGCCCGACGGCGAAAGTCTTTTCCGACAGAAAGGCTCCACCTGATCTCTGGAGGCTCGAATGCACCGATAGCATGGTCGGAGACCTTGGCATCGTAAACTGATGAGGAAGCTATTGCCTGAAAGTGGTGACGGCCGTTGTTTCCGTGGGATGGAAAAGTTTTCCTATGGCTCGGGAGGCGTCAATGGAAGTGCCCGCAATCGGGAGGAATCTGCTTGAGGCAACGTCATTGTTCACAGTAGGTTACAGCGACACTGGTGGAAATGCCCATGGCTCAAAGTGGTCTTGCGGTACGCAAACTGCGGAGTCCAAATATGGGCTCGTCATGGTCGTTCCGGACTTGCTCGCTGATTTGCGACTTTGACGGTCACCGCAGGGATTTCGATTCGATGCTGACGATTCTTCCGCCTGCTAGTCCGCCTATTGATACGAATCTCCCAAGGCGCGAGCGGCCGTCGAGCAAAAGCGTCAGGACCGATGAGGCCGAAGGCGCCTCAGTCAGCGCGAAGCGACGTACGAAGAAGACGGCGAACGACGAAGAAGGAGACACTTTCAACGTCGTGCTGAGTCAAATGTCTGGCAAAACGGACCCATCGCAGTCCGTGAAAGTTGATTCATCAACGGACGCTGTGGGTTCCATGGACGTTGCCGCAGAAGGTCCGGGAGTCTCAGTGACAGAACCAGCGTTTCAGGCGTCGAGCGTTGCGTCTGTAAACGATGTCGGCAGTGGCGTTGATTCGAAGATCCTGTTACCAAAGCCTGAAGTGAAACTTGCCACAGCCGATGTTGACGAGTCCCAGTCTCAAAATCAGACTCAGAATCTCGTCAACGGCAACCTGACACATCAGGCCGCAACGCTATTACAACCGCTCGATGCGAACGTGCAACAATCGTTGGACGAAATGAGCCTACCGAAAACGCAAGTTGCCGAGACGCAATCATTTCAGACTCCTGTTCTGGCTGAACTAGTGTCGGCTAAGACGCTTGCCACGACACAGCCGACAAATCAACAGCCTGCAGTTGTCCAGCTGGCCATTGCTGCGGCATCGGCGAACTCTGCGAAGACTGTTGAAGCTGCTGAGGACGCATCGCTCGCCAGCACAGCCAATGTCGCGATTAAGCCGCCATTGGTCGAGGAATCTCGCAAGCCCAGCGACAGCGAAGAGTCGACCGTCAGCAGCTCGGCGGATTCGGGGACCAGGCCGGACACGCTCTCTGTCGCTGTTCCAGTTTCAGCGGTGTCTGCCACCGAAACGCTCGCCAGTTCGACCACAACAAATGATCAATCGCACGTCGTTCAGTCAAGATCTGCCACGAGGGCCCAGAACGCACAGCAACCCGCGTTTGAGCAGTCTCCGTTCGATGCGCTGGAGCAGTTCTGGTCGCAACACACAAAATCCAGCAGCAACTCCGAACAAGATTTGGCATCCGTAATAGCCGCGTCAGAAACATCGAAAGCGATTCCGCAAACTTCGACGTCTCAGGTGGCTCAGATGCCCACAAATGAGCCGCTCACCAACGTCAGCATGGCAACCATAGACCTGTCGACAGCCATCACAACCGAACAAAGGCAGCCGCTGAGCTCGCAGGTGACGAATGCGATCCTTGATCAACTCGCTCGCCAGCCCGATCGCAATCAGGATTCGATCACGATCAAACTGGACCCACCGGACCTTGGTGAAATGACGATCGAACTTTCCAGGACAAACGATGGGCTGGCAGTACGAGTGACGGCTCGTGAGGCGGTCACCATGGACATGCTGTTCTCTCGCGGCGACGAAATCGAATCTCATTTGCGTGATCAGAACCTGGATCTAAAGTCGCTTGAGTTTCTCGCTCCGAGAATGACCAACGGCGGAGATTCACAGGGGCAACAGCAGTCTCGCGAAACAGACAACGAATCGCCCAGCGGAAGTCTTCAACGCATGGGACGACGACTGGTTGCCAATTCAGCAACCCCAAGATCAACGCAGACAGCGTCTGATTCGAATCACGCACTCACATTCAGAGCATAATACTCAGCAAACTGACAGAATGTTTTTCGGGAAAGGAATCCTCAAGATGGTCACAACTGTCGCCAATACAGGCACAACCACGTCCGCCACAGGCACCACTTCGACTGCAACCACACAGAAGAAGGCGAGCGACATTTCGAAGGATCAATTCCTGCAGCTATTTTCGAAACAGCTCCAATATCAGGATCCCACTAAGCCGACCGATACCGATGCTTTTCTTCAGCAGCTGGCCAGCTTTTCCACCGTCGAAGGCATCCAGAACATGCGAAGCGGCATCGACGGACTCGGTCCCAAACTGGATGAGCTCATCACCGCGTCGAAGAACAACAGCGATCTGACGACACTTCAATCGCTCGACGCCGGTGCGGCCCTGCTGGGAAAGACTGTGAAGTTCGGAACTGGTGCCGATCAAGTGGGTACCGTGAGCGAGATTCGTCCCGAAGCGGGGCATATCCTTGTTCGCATTGGCGAGACCCTGCATCCGATCAGCAGCTTGACGAGCGTCTCAAACACTCCTGCCACACTCGCACAGTAGCTGTATGTTCATTGCCTCACCGGCATCGCATCATCGCCAACACCGCTTGATCAGCTCTCCCTGTCGGGCATTCTTGTTTTTCAATCTTCCACGCCCCCAACTGGTATAAGGACGCGTTCCATGGCCAATTCACTTTTAACAGGCATTTCCGGTCTGCGTGGCCACCAGAAAATGCTTGAAGTCGTTGGCAACAACCTGGCAAACTTGAATACGACGGCATTCAAATCTTCGCGAGTTCTGTTCTCCGACCTTATGTACGAAGTGCAGCGAGGAACGTCATCTTCTTCGTCCGGACTTCTGGGTAGCGTGAACTCGGTCCAGATCGGTACCGGCAGTCGATTGGCTCAGGTCGACTTGAATCTGACACAGGGAAATCTGGAATCCAGCGGCAAAGATACCGACCTCGCATTGGACGGAGGCGGATACTTCGTTGCGTCGTCGGCGGATAACACTTACTTCACTCGGGCCGGAGCGTTTTCGCTTGACGAAAGTGGTTACCTTTCAGACCCCGCGACGGGTTATCTGGTCAATCGGTTCGGAACGGTGGGTGAAGCCAATGGCGCATTTCCTTCATTTCAAACTCCGGGAGATAACCGCATCTATGTGCCAATCGGCGTCAGCATCGCTGGGCAGGTTTCTACCGAGATTCAGGTGAAGGGAAACCTCAGCTCAACATCGACGGGGCCAGTCAACCAGGAGCTCACTTCGACTAAGCCGTTGTATGCTGGCGGAATTCCGGCAACGGCTGGCACCCTGCTGCAGGATCTGGACACAAATACTGTCGACTACATCGCTACGGATCGAATCATGATCAGCGGACGCAAGAGCGACGGGTCGAACCCGGACCTTTCAGACTTCACAGTCGGCCCGGCAACCACGGTGGGCGATTTGATTGCCAATCTTAACCTCGCCTTTGGAGGATCCGTTGTCTCCCTCGATACGCTGGGGAACATTGTCGCTACGGCGAATGCGAGCGGACCTTCATTCCTTGCCATATCTTTCACTGATGCTCCTACCAACACAGGGCGAACCGACTTTGAAAATCATGAGATGATTCTTACCAGCAGCGGCAAGGATGCGGACTACCAGATTCAGTCCGTCGAAGTTTATGACGAGTCCGGAGCAGCTCACTCGATCAGTCTGACGTTTACCAAGCAGGCAGATCAGTCATGGAACATGAAGGCCGCACTGTCTCCGACCGAAGGAACTGTCCTCGACTCGGAAGTCGCGGGGATTTCGTTTCAGTCGAACGGATCATTCGCTCAGGTGACCGGCAGCGGTGTTGGAGACGCTAACATTACCGTGCAATTCAAGAATCGAACCAACTCACAGACTGTTAGCCTCAGGTTCGGCACTCCCGGCAAGAACGACGGGCTGACCTCACTGGGTCAGGGTTCGTCGCTGCAGTTAAGTCCGGACGGATTCAAGCCGGGACAGCTTGCTCAGGTTCAAATCGACACCGACGGAAAAGTCTTTGGCCTTGCCTCCAACGGGCTCAAGATCCCTATCGCACAGATCGAGGTTGCCGCGTTTCGAAATCCGAACGGACTGATCGCCGTCGGGAACAACTATTTCATATCGTCGCTGGCCAGCGGAAACCCCGACTACGGTACAGCATTGACAGGCAGTCGCGGTGCAATCCGAGCACAGGAATTAGAAGGTTCCAACGTCGACTTGGCGCTCGAGTTCACTCGATTGATCATCGCGCAGCGAGGATTTTCGGCCAACGCCAGAACGATTACTGTGACCGATGCTATTCTTCAGGAACTAACCAGCATCATTCGATAGGCGTAGGTTTCACTCTCAGTAGTCACGGCACGGCAGAAGGGCCGCGGAACTCTGGATCAGCCAGCATTCGCGCTTATGAGCATACCGTCGACGTTTGCGTAGAACCTCATCGGATCACGATGAGAAGACATGCGACGTTGAGGCGTTGCGGCAGAACCGGGTCGGACGGCAAGGCCGCTGCTGTGTGGACAAATTCGAACTCCGCGAAACTGAAGACTGAGCAAGCGATGATGATCCGAGCCAGGGCTTGATGCGGCCGGAATCATCAGTATCTCGAGTCGCCATCGACGGTGATGTTGCATGAGTTCTGACGCACTCTGCAGCATGATTCCAAGATCGCCCTGACAGCTCGTTGAAAAACGATATTTCAAAAGTTGATGATTAGGAAGGACGTCTGGCTGAAGCGGGAGGCCAGGACCAGGTGTTGGTAGCGAGAAGGGGTCCAGATGCGTTCGATCGCTCTGAGAGGCGTCAAGGTGGCAAGACGGGCAGTACGGAGAAGGCCGGGAGCAGCCGAGAATGCCCTGGGGTTGTCGAATCCACTCGCACCGTTTTACCGTTGAGCAGCTTTTTCTCGGCGGCGATCTTCAGGACAAAAACAAACACCTGCTCGCTGACCGTCGCCGGCAGTCGCTGGCGAGTCTTCGTCAGGCTCGAATGATCGGGAGTGCTGTCGCTGATCGCAATTCCTGGAAACTTCTGCAGCGAAAGGCTGTCCGCACATCGCCACGCAATGCCCCGCTGCGAACTAATGTCTTCTGCAAGTCTCAAAAGACTTCTACCTGCGTTTGTAGCGCGCCACCGTGGGTCGATCGGTCTCAGATCGACATCCCTCGCACCCGTTCAAAGGCGTTTTAAATTGAAGACCATGCAGTTTGATATAGGTCGATGTCATTCCGTCTCGACATGCCCCACTCGACGAAAGAACTGAGCAGCGGAATTGCTCAGTTTTCAGATCCTTGAAACATTACCATTCTACGACCTCCTCGTTACCGTTCATCGATAGCACGCTATTCAGCACTGCCGGATCCATCCGGGAATTCATGAACCGCACGGATCCATCGGCCAGACCAACCTGAGCACCGCCGAAATGCCAGGACGAAATAACGCTCTCTGATCGACCCTTTGCGGTCCCTGGACCGTTCACCGAAATCTTCACTTGCGACGAATCCACGTCGCGAGGATCGCTCCAAATGATTTCGCTGCCGCAGGCCTCCATCACAAGCAGCGTGTTTGACGTGCCATCCCTGATTTGTGAAATCGGCGTGCCGCCCTCCGAAGAAAAGATGGATCCGGGGCCAGTTGGCACAACGTATGACGTTAGAAATCTTCCGCTGGAATCTACTTGCAAAGGCCGAGCTGGACAGGCGTATGGAAGAACTCGGACCTTCTGCAGGTCCGCATTCGCCGCACTGTCCCACGACTGATGTCGGTCGAACCGTTTTCCCAATTCAGAATGCTCAACAAACGGAAGCAAGGCAATTCGCCATGACACCGCCGGTTGCCCCAGACTAGCGGCCGGAAACGAGGACCAGACGTCATGATAGTTGTGCATCGCAAGGCCGATTTGCTTGAGGTTGTTCTTGCAAGATGTGTGGGGAGACGGCGGACGACGATCATTAACCCATGGAAGC
>JANMEV010000603.1:0-2450 GCA_031377305.1 Planctomycetota bacterium
CGTGCTGGATAACCATTGACAGAATATCGGAGTCATCCCAAAGCATCTCGCTCGCGTGGAGTTAATGCACGCCGATGTCACCGACATGCGAATCACTGCCGACATGCATGAGCGAAAGGCGTTGATGCATAAACTGTCCGATGTCTACGTTGCTCTGCCCGGTGGATTTGGAACCATGGAAGAACTGTTCGAAGCCGTCACGTGGGCACAACTGGAGCTTCACGCCCGACCAATTGTCGTCCTCAACATGAACGGGCTTTATGACGGCCTCGTTCAGCTTGTTGACTCAATGGCGGCGTCTGGATTCCTGTCATCCAAATGCCGCTCGCTAATGACGGTCGTAAATGACATCGACGAATTGAATCAATGGCTGGCCGCGCAAACGATGTCGATGTGACTGGCAAACTTTATTCTGGCGATTCTACCTCAACCAGCGGCTCAAGCTGTCCCGGCTTTGATGGAACTCGGCTGTAGACCGATTCGTCCCATGTGTGCAGACCCAGAACCGCGCGGCTGTTTTGACCTGCCATCAAACTGCGGTACAACAGCACCTGATGGTTACCGATTCGGATTCGGAAACCGCTGGCTTCGTGTGCACCGACAATTCGTCGAGCATCCGTCACCGTCAAACGAGCCCAATCGGCAGGCGCATCGTCGCGTTTTGGGTGCCAATCAAGCGCCAGCGGCAGAGTCACTCCGCCTTTGCCGACGCCCGACAATTCCAACTGGCCGTCATGCTCTCGATAACTTCCCAGTGTGTGCTGGACGCGATCGTCTTCCATCCACAATGGAAATGTACGAACCCGGCGAGGCCCAACGGAAAGCGAAAGTTCGCGAGTGACAGCATCCAGGGTGCAAACGGTTCCCTCAGCCAGCGGGACAGAAGTCACCAGTTGAATTCTGCGTTCGGGATCTTTGCAGGTGACGCTGTCAGTCATCATCGCAAATCGATCGTGGGGCGCCAGCAACAACTGGCGGACTCGTTTGACGGGAGCCGAATCTTCGCCCTCAAGTTCGACGAAGACCGTCTCAGGATCCAGGAACCAGCAACTGCATTTCCAGGTCGATGGAGCAGGAACGATTTCGTCGTCGATCTTCACGGACCAGTTCCAGTGGCCGGTCAAGATTGGAACACCGGCCGCAGCCAGCAGGACTTGAGCATCACTGGAATGCCACTCGAGTGTCAACACATCGGAATCGGCTTCCAGGCCTGATCGCAGAATTGCGACACACGAGTTATCGGACTGCCATGAGACCGGCGGTTTGTTCTTTTTTGTGACGGTTGACGACTCGCCCTTTGCGTCAGACGACTCGCCATCGCCTTTTTTCTTTTTGAACTTCTTCGGGCTGCTGACTTCAGTCGCCGGTTTTCTGCAGTCCTTCAAGAATCGCTGCAGGCGCCGCTCGGAAGCTGAACCAGCAACTGCAAGGAAGAACTCCAGCACATCCGCCAGGGCTGGCGGAAACTGATTGGGAGAATCACTGTCAGCATGATGTTCCGAGATCGGCAGCACCAGCATCACGGCCCGTTCCACAACTGCCGTCAGACGTTGTTGGCTGTCATCCTGCCAAAGCGGCTGCTCGAAGATTTCAGACAAAAATGTACATCGCGCCAACGGCGCCAGCCACTCGGAAAGTCGTCGAATCATCGAGCCATGAACAAGACCGTCGGCGTCGCTGCTTTCTTCCAGAACTTTGACCAGAGCCTCTGACGCTGCCTGCTGAATCGACTTAATATCTCCCAGTGGACTCAGTAGTACACTGCAAATCCACGGCGCTTCGCCTTTTGAAATGATCTGGCGAATCGCATCGTCGGATTCAGAAATTGATTCACTGCCTTCAAACAGTCCACCGATGGGCTCGCGCAAGACGGCGTCGGCCAGAATGGACAATGTCGAAGTGAACCGCTCGGACGAGAGACGATGTCCTTCACGCAGCAGAATTTCGGCGATCGCGATGGTTTCCCACGGACCCGGCATTCCGCCCGATTCGATCAGCCAGTTGGCCAGAATCTCTTCATAGGGAGAAGCCGATTTGGAACCCTTCGATTTTTTGGAACTCCGCTTTTCTGACGATCGGTCGGACAGCTCGTCCAGCGACGCCGCGAGTTCTCGTTCGCGGCCGCTCAGTTCCACCGTGTTCTCGGACCACAATGCCAGCAACGGAAATCCGTCAAGTTGCTTGCGGAATCGCTTCAGCGGCTTTGCAATCGCCCGGATATATGCCTTCTGAAAGGCGTCGATATCATCGTCTGTGATCGCCTTACGCAGGTCGGCCGGAGTCTTTCGGCTCAGCGGAAAGGAACGCAGACGTTTTTTTGATTTTGAAGAAGTGCTCGCCATGATCGTGACTCGTATCTCAGGCCCTTTGGCCGTGCTACAGACGATCCTCCGTGACGAAAGCTCCGTGGTGAAAGAAAAGGCTGATCAAATCGTCGTCGATGAAAATCC
>JANMEV010000611.1:0-2019 GCA_031377305.1 Planctomycetota bacterium
GGACGCATTGACTGTTTCTCGCCGTTCTTCGCCGTGCCCCAAATTCGAGTTCGACCGGTCATGGACGACACAAGCAGCAAGTCAGTTTCCGGAAGCCAGCTCAATCCGACAATCGGCCATCCGAAGGCATCGATGTACTGAACCGGCCGGCCGCTCGCTGCGTCCCAGATGCGAACCGACGACTGATTTGCCGTCGCGATCAGACTGCCATCGGACGAAAACGTAACCATCTCGTCCTGAGCAAACCCGCCATTGAAGTTGGTCTCCGGCTTGCCATCCGCGATGTTCCAAAGCTGCAGTGATTCTTCCTTGCCGAAAACAAATCGGCTGCCGTCCTTCGACCGAGCAAGGGCGAAGTTGTAACGTCCCGCCGACAATTCACGGTCCAGCTTCCCTGTGCTTACATTCCATGAACTTGTCGTCTCACCCGCGGCGACCAAAAGTTCTGGCGTCATGAACTCGATGCGTTTCAATCCGTTCGTATCGACCTTGAAGCGACTTTGCTGCTTCAGATCGTCCGCGTTCCAGATGGTGATTTCATTGTCATGGGTTAGCGTCGCAATTCGCTTGGCGTCGGGCGAGATCGCCGTCTGGATCACGTCAGTGGAATACGCTTTCGCTGTTTTAAGTTCCGTGCGATCCGCGACATTCCAGCTTCGAAGCATGCCTTCCTTGTCGCCCGCGACGAACCAGGTTCCATCCGCCGACACGGCTAAGGACTCGATCGAGTTTTCGTCAGTCGCTTCGAAGAAGACATGTTCCGGCGCGTCGGACTCAATGGACCAGAGAGTGATCTTTGATCCCGCCAGCAAATAGTGGCGACCGTCGGTCAGAGGCACGATCGAACTGATAAATCCTGTCGAACCGGTATCGCGGCACGCCAGCAGTTGCAAAGGATCCGGCTCAACGACCGTCCATCGAGCCATCTGCTCGGCCGTCGGCTTCGCAATCTGCCGCGCCGGTGCTGTCTTCACTTGCGCTGGAGCGTCTTTCTGAGCAGCGGCTGGCTGGGCAGATTCAGCCTTGCTTTCCAGCGTCTTCCCAGCCTGCGAGACTTCCGGTGCAGAGCTGTTCTGCTGCGGCTCAGCGGCGGGCGTCGCAACAGGAGATTGTGCTCCTTCACTTGCATTGTTCTGCACAGCCGGTGGACTGCTGTTGCTCGTCGCTACTGGCGTCGCACCCGAATCGCCGCCACACCCACAAAGACACGCGAACGCTGTCACGCTCAACACCAGATTCAACTTGTCCGATAAACGCATCAGCGATTCTCCATTGGCTTCGCCCGGTCCCCATGACCACCCCCCAACCCGATGAAGAGTGCCGCACCAAAACCCAGACCGCCGAGGATTCTAACAGCTATGACGCTTTCTGGTAATTCGCCGATGCTCGTCCAGACGACGAGAGTTACACGATGAATATAAGCGAAACCGCGGAGCGTTGTTGCAGAAAGCGTTGGGCTGAAGTGAAGACGCTCACCGGCCTAAAAACGAACTCCGCCCAGCAAGCCCCTTTTTTCTATTAACGACACGCTGCAGGCGACTGCGCGCTCGCACTCAGCATGGCACGCAGGAATCGAATTGGTCCCGCACGTGTTGGGCGGAACAGTAGGCGATCACTAGCTTGCGGCACACGATGAGACGCTATCGCCTTCCGCGCGCCGTTAAACGATCTATTGGCACCACATGACCACGGACTGGAGCGAACGTAAACAAAGCCGGGGCTTCCTGTGCTTTCGCTCAGTCCGCCCCGGCTCTTTGATTGCATCCAACTGTTCAGCAGAGGTTCTGCCTACATGTTGATCTCATACCCCTTGCGAATCTCTCGCGAGAGGAATGAGTTGGCTTGTTCGTCGCCGGTGATTTCTCGTTTGGCGGCGTCCCAGTTGATGGGGCGGTTGAGGCGCATTGCGATGTTGGAGAGGTGGCAGATTTCGAGCATGCGGTTGTGAGACCACACGTCGGAAATTGGCTGCTTGCGAGACTTCATCGCTTCCGTGAAGTTGGCGGTGTGGTTTTCGCT
>JANMEV010000642.1:0-29711 GCA_031377305.1 Planctomycetota bacterium
TCTCTGACTTGAAACATCTGCATCAGTTTAGATGTCGGTTGGCTAGTCAACGGACTGAGGCATCATGACGCCAATCAGTCTTAGTTTTTCCAAAAGTATTTCCGATGTGAATGGCTTCATCACGATTTCGGCCGAACGCTGCTGGCTGTTTGCCTGCCGGAGAAATTTCTGCAGTCAGACCCGCTTGACTTCGAAGAGTCTTTGGAAACATTGCAGAGTGAAACAAAACTCATGGGAACGAATCACTGTGAAGCAGGGGCCTGGTTTGCCGAAACCAATCACCTGCCGAGCGAGTTTGCTGAGGTGATTCGTTTGCATCATCAACCGTCGTTCGCACGCGGGCACCGTCGGCTCGTCGCTCTGACTTCGGTCAGTGATCATATGGCAAACCATATGCATCGGCACGAGGAGGGAAACTCATACGACCTTCAAAAGAACCATGCCGTCAGTGTTTTGGAGGCATGCGGAGTTCCCAACGTCGCTAGCCGACTGCGACACTTGTTTCCTGAAATCATGGACACATCCAGGCAGCTAGCTCTAGAAATGAGCACCGTCTAGCTCTCGAAACTGGCCAATGCTTTCGCAGTCGCATTTAGATTAATATTACAGTGCGTAGTTCTTTAACAAGGCGGCCCTCAAAATAGAGAGGCCCGAACCTGAAATGGCAAAACTCCTTCGAGTACTCATCGCAGACGATTCTTCCGTGACACGTCGGATTGTGTCTGAAACACTCAATCTGGAAGCGGACATGGAAGTCGTCGGCGCGGCACAGGATGGAGCGGAGGCCTTTGCAATCTTCAAGACTCAGAAACCGGACATTATACTTCTGGACGTCGATATGCCTTCCATCAACGGCATCGAAGCTCTCAAGCTCGTTCGAAGTGTCAATGCCACAATTCCGGTCATCATGTTCAGTACTCTGACTGTCCGCGGTGGTGAAGCGACTCTGGATGCCCTGGCGGCTGGTGCAACCGACTATGTTGCCAAACCAAGCGGTGTCGGGCATCTTGATCAGGCAATGGATTACCTCCGAAAGGAAGTCGTCCCCAAGATTCGCCTCTGGGGTAAGCGTTATAAGGGCCGCACCGATCAGGCTTCCGCACCGAAGTTGCCAACTACGCCAAGGACAGCCGCTCCTCTTCGAGGCTTAGCGAACATTACAATCGGGGCTGTGAAGCCAGTTTCCCCCGCACCGCGACGACGAGCTGGTCCAATCAACGTCCTCGCGATCGGTTCGTCGACCGGTGGTCCCAACGCGCTCGCGGACTTGATTGGGCAACTGCCGGGCGATCTGGGCGTGCCAATTCTTATCGTCCAGCACATGCCGCCGGTCTTTACTCAATTGCTCGCTGAGCGCCTTGATCGAGGATCAAGGCTGACTGTTAAGGAAGGATTCGACGGCGCGGTGGTTCGAGCAAATGAAGTCTGGATTGCACCCGGCGATTTTCACATGTTGGTCAGCCGTGAAGGAACTGAGACTGTCCTTCGCACGAATAAGGCAGCAGCAGAAAACTCATGTCGTCCAGCTGTCGATGTCCTTTTTCGCTCGGTCGCTGAAGTCTATGGTGGAAGCAGTCTTGCCGTGGTGCTGACAGGAATGGGACGAGACGGCACAGTGGGCTGTCAGGCACTCAGCAAAGTAGGTGCAGGAATCCTCGTCCAGGACGAAGCCTCTTCCGTCGTCTGGGGCATGCCTCGGTCAGTTGCCGAGGCCGGAATCGCTGATGCCGTACTAAGCCTTAAAGACCTTCCATCGGCTATTGCAACCCGTATTCGCGGATCTCAACAGGGAGGGAACGTGTCGAGCAACGATCGAACCGTGGCCGCAAGCAGCTCTCGTTAGTCACTCACCTAAGATTCGTATTCTAAATGATTCCCAAACTCTATCAATTGATACTGATCAACTAGGTGCTTCTCATGCCACTGGCGACTCCGGAACTTGACTATCTGAAACACCTGATTGCGGAACGGTCGGGAAACATAATTTCCTCCAACCAGGACTACCTGCTTGAGTCGCGATTGACTCCGGTTGCGAAGGCCGCGGGACTTATGGACGTGCAGGCTCTCGTGGCAGAACTTCGACGTCATCCGGGCAGTCCTTTGCCTGAACGAATTGCCGAAGCGATGACCATCAATGAAACAAGTTTCTTTCGTGACATAGCACCATTTGACGCCCTTCGGCAGCAGATACTTCCCCCAATGATCCAGAAGCGATCGACCGGAAAATCGCTATCCATCTGGTGCGGAGCAAGTTCCAGTGGGCAGGAACCCTACAGCATCGCGATGACCCTGCGAGAACACTTCAACGAACTCGCCAAATGGAATGTTCGTATCACCGCCACGGACCTCTCAGAAGAGATGGTGAAGAGGACTGCAGAAGGAACGTATAGCCAGTTCGAAGTAAACCGGGGGCTTCCAGCTCAGTCTCTACTTAAGCATTTCGAACGCGCTGGAACAAAGTGGCGTGTCCGCCCGGAACTTCGAAAAATGATCGATGCAAAACGGATGAATTTGACGGGTGCGTGGCCCATTGCCGCGCAGTATGACATAGTGTTTCTTCGAAATGTCATGATCTACTTTGATCTGCCTACAAAGGAACGCATCCTGAACCGGATCCACAAGATCCTGCGGCCCGACGGTTACCTCTTTCTCGGAGGCGGCGAGACGCTGATTACTTTGAGTGTTCCGTTCCTCCGAGAACCAGTAGGCAAGACCGTCTGTTTTAGACCGGTCGCAGTATAGAAAGAAATCCTAATGACGATCGACGAACAGACGCTGCAGCAGGTGGTTTCAGATGTATGCTCCGGGATGCTGGGCCTGACACTGGAACCATCCGACGAACACCACTGTGAGGATGCAGATGCACTTTCCGCTATCATTCGCATTTCCGGATGCTGGGATTCCCTTGTGCAGGTACTAACACCGCGGCGCACAGCGGTGTCCATCGCATCCAGTATGTTTGCGATCACGGAAGAAGAACTTTCCGAAGCGGAGATTCACGACGCCATAGGGGAAATCGCCAACATGGTGGGCGGAAACCTCAAAGGCATCGTGGAGGGCGAATCCAGTCTTTCGCTTCCCTGTGTCGGCGAATCAAGCGAATGTGCTCCGTTTGATCGGAACTTTGCGGGCTTGTCGGTTTCGAATCGCTGTCAGGGCGATCCCTTGATCGTTCGAGTGCTTGACCGAGGCATCAGTGCTTCAACTTAGTTAATTCACGTCATTGAATCTAAACCGAAACGGCAGACTCTAATCTCTTTAACGAAAGCGGCATCACCGTCCCGGTTGTTAGCAAGACATCACTACTTCGCTTTCGGGCGAATCAAATCACTCAGGAGGAATTCCCATGAAAGTACTTGTTGTCGATGACAGCAAAGCGATGCGAATGATCATCGTCCGCACACTGAAACAGGCTGGAATCAGCAATTTGACCACATTTGAAGCCGGGAACGGCGTCGAAGCACTGGTTGCAATTGCTGACCATAAGCCGCATGCGGTTCTGTGCGACTGGAACATGCCTGAAATGAAGGGCATTGAACTGTTAAAGAAACTTCGAGCGGACCGGAACGACATCCTGTTCGGGTTTGTCACATCGGAATCAAGCCCCGAAGTGAAAAAGGAAGCCTTAGACGCCGGTGCAGCCTTCTTTATCGTGAAACCGTTCACTCCGAACGCGTTCGAAGCTGCTCTTACTCCTGTCCTTGCCCATTGATTGAACGAGGTGAATCATGTTCAGCAATCCCCTGCCGACCCTGAATACGGTTGAAAGATTAATACATTGCCTGCTCGGGAATCAAGTGGAGGCACGAAACTCTGCGCCGGGCCCCGATCTAACGAAACCGCATGTCGTTGCCAGCTACGTCGATGATTCAAACGCTGTCCAGCGGGTGCTCATCTGCGAACTGGGACTTGCGAACTCGATGGGCGCCGCAATGTCGATGATTCCCGCAGGTGTCGCAAATGACGCGACCAAGGCAGGTGTTGTCGCCGAGAACATTGCGTCAAACCTCGGTGAAGTGCTCAACATCTGTGTGAATCTGTTTACCGAGAACTCTACTGATCGGCTGACCTTCAGCAACCTGAAAGTCTGCAGCCCCAAGGACCCAGCTCCTGCCACTAAGACCAGCGTCAAGTACGCTATTGACATTCCTCGCTACACCAGTGGCAATCTGCTTGCAGGCAGCCTCTGATTTGTTGATTACAAACGAGAAGTACGGAAACAGCCCGGTGAAAGATTCACCGGGCTGTTTCCGTTAGGCATGCGGCAGTAGGAAAAATGCCTGTTGAGTCTGAGCCGCTAGCTGCGGAGAATAAACAGCCGAGCCGCACAAGGATCGCCAACTCAGGGGATTTTGGATTCCAGTTTCGCAGATTCTGCATCCTGTCCACCCGGCAAAACATGTCGCAATGTCAGCACATCAGCTCGCCATCTCTTCAAGTAGCAGGTAATCGCAGTCGCTTCCAGGTTTGTCAGAATCGCGCCAAGCATCGCCACTCGAAACGGCCAGACGGAAACGTCGAGAAGCAAACACAAGGCCCCAGCCAGCATTAGCCACTGGGTCGTCTTCGCGCCATAGGTGTGATAGCTCGGAATCCTGCCGTACTTCAACAACCCCGCGGCAGTCGTCACCACGTAGCTCAAGCACGCTCCCGCCCACCATGGGGCTTCTGGCTTCAAAACGTCCCAGCGAAGCCAGAACATTCCCACGAACAAGCACGTGTAGAGCACGGAGTCTACGAAGCTGTCCAGCCTTGCACCAAAATCGGAACGCTGATTCAACCAGCGAGCAAGCCGCCCATCAATCGTGTCACTTAGGCTCATCAGCGTAAACACAGCGACAAATGACGTCGCGTGGTTCGTGTAGGCCAACCCGAGCATCGCAATTGAACCAGAAAATCGAATCAGGCAGATGATGTTAGGGACCGTGACGATGCGATGGCGAAACGGCTCACCACGGTCCCGTTCCGAGTTTGATTCAGGGGTCAGCGTTTCTGAGTTCAATTGTTCTCTGTCCTTCGGATCGCGTTCCATTGAATCATGTACCATTTTGAGAATCGATGAGACCCGACGTGCTACGTCGGCCCCGTCACGAAACGAACGAAGTAGTAGAACACCGGCGCCGTAAACGTCAAACTATCAATTCGATCGATCATCCCACCCTGCCCGGGAAGCAACTTACTTCCATCTTTGACACCCACATCACGCTTAATGCCGGACATATTGATGTCGCCGAGAAACCCGAACAGCGAAATCACCGCTCCCGCCATCGCTGAAATCGTCAGTGACTCAGCCAGCGAACGACCGACGGTCCAGGTTGTCAACGACGATGCCGCCAGCACCGCCAGCACAATTGTGACCACCATTCCGCCAAGTAGTCCCTCCAGAGACTTATTCGGAGAGACTCGCGGCGTGATTTTACGCTTTCCAAAACGGCGTCCGATAACCGCCTGCATGATGTCGTTTGTCTCGGTCAGCAGGATCAGGAATAGAAAATATCCACAATTACTGACTGGTGGACCAACGGTCGACGGAAGTTCCGACAGCAAATACGCGTGCGAAAGTCCGTAGACAAACAGCATCAGCCCCCAAAGCATCGCTGCGGTCGTACGAATATAGCCTTCAATAAGGCCCAGCCAAGATCTAAGGCCCCCCAACGCAACAAGGAAAACCGCTGGCGCCATCTGGCGGACAAGTTCGTGTTGCCCTGCACTGGCCAACACGTAGTAGAGCGGAACTAAGGCAAAGACAAGGATTGCCGTCGGTTTGCCGACATTCGACCATCCCACAAGCCCCATGAATTCTCTAAGCCCCAAAACGCCCGCCATGCCCAAAAGCGTTGCAATTCCAACCTGGCCGAACACGACTGCAACCGCGACCAAAGAAAAGAGGATCCACCATGTTCGCAAACTACTGAGTTGCGACGCCACAATGCTCGCCGCAGCACCCCGTAGCGCGACAATCCGCACAAGTGTGCCGCCAAGGAGCGTTGAAAAGACCGCTAACAGTGTCCATAACAGGCTGGCGCTATTTTCGAGCATGCGATTCTCCTATATCTGCCTCACCGATCGTTGAGCCGCAATCGGCATGCCGTCTTGCAGAACGTCGCTGAATGATTTTTGCTGCGTAACGCCCTGAAATGGGAAGTAGGGCGGTCGCAATCAACGCAAGGACGAGTGAAACGTCCAGCAGAGACAAGACTCCTTTGTCAACAATAGTAGACAACGTTGGGATTCGAGTCCCTGCAAACACAAAGACCATTGTTCCCGGCAGCAACCCCAACTGCGTCGTCCACCAGAATGTAAACGAGGGCACGATATTCGTTGCTCCGATGCTATAGTTGACCACGCTGAACGGCGCATGCACAAGGCGAAGCGTTAGCAGATAGAAGCCTGCATTGTGCTGGAGTCGATCGCGCAAGAGCTGCAAATGCACACTGAATCGATGCTCAAGTGCTTCACGGAGCATCAACCGACTCAGGAAAAACGTAGCTAGTGCCGCGATGGTTAGTGCCAAATCGACCATCACCACAGCCGACCAAAAACCAAACAGCCAGCCAAAGACCACCGACTTTCCAGAAGAGCCGGGTACAAGCGACAGGCAGATATAGCTCAAAAACCCAATCAGCCATGATTGTATCGGATGCTGTTGGACAAGTTCTCGTAGCCTTGATTCCCGGGCGGCCAACCATTCCAGTGAGGTGTATCTGTGCGCAAGCAATCCGACAGAGATGATGGTGACCGTCACGGCCACAGACGCCGCTATCCGCCACCGAAGATTGTGCATTTCATCTCGCCTTAGTCTCTACCGATGCGTCGGCATTCACTGCACGTTGCCCTATCACACCGGCGTGTCTTGAACGCCGGAACACCAAATCCGTTCGGCTGCTTCCGAAAGCCTGTGCAATCGTCATTGCACGATCAACAACGTTGCGATTGACCCCACCGCGTCGGTCACCACGATGTAACAAGGCTCACGATCAAGGAAAACGAACCGTCGCCGAACCCCTTTGATTTCAAAATAAGCACCATTGGCGGTTTTGGTTCCCAGTTGAGCTCGGCAAATTATCGCGTTGCCCTGTCGGCCTCCAGAAATCGCCGCAAGCCGCCATCGAAAACAATTCGCCACCCTTCGGCCGGCGCATCTCCTCCGAGAACTCCAAGCCGATCATCTCGAATCTTCAGAAGTGTGCCGGAGCCTTGTGCCGAGAGTGTAAGCCGCAGGGCCGTTGTCGCCGGACCTCCGAACGGAGGCAATAAATGCCCAGCCAGGATCAATTCTCTACCGGCATCGACGCCGATAACGGTGTACCAGATCAGACCATCACCGCCGCCAAAATCCTCAAACGCACGGCCGCCAAGAGTGGCCTCGATGACAAAACGTTTTGTGCGTTCGGACGTTACAAAATCATTCGGCCACCAAGCCGACGATTCGTCGGCAATCGCCTTCCAAACTCGCTCGGGTTTTGCGGCGATAGCAATATCGAACTCGCAAGAACTGGACGTGAGTTGGACATGTGACATCTGGTTTGCGTCCTTCGTCGAACAACGAGTTGGGTTCACCGGGCCGTGTCAAACCAACAATGATTTCAGAATTCGCTCGCCCCGCGGCTTAGGTTGAGGTTGAGGTTGATACAGTGTTTCGGCCATGATGGCAGTCGCAGCAAGTGCGTCAAACGGTTGGACGCTGAGCGTTGCACGTACCGTTCCCAACTTGATCCCCTAATTCTTGACAATGACGTTTTTGGCCAACGTTTTGAATCGCTCTCCGTCGGCCTGGACAACAGTAATTGTCACCTGGCCGGTCTTGCTGGTGTTGATATCACGGACCGTCCCGCACTTGCCTTTATGTGTACCACCAACCACCGCGCATTTTGCACCGTCTAACAATTCGCCGGGCTTTGTGGCATTCATCTTCGGTTGTCCAGTTGAGAACTTTTCCAGAATCTACGCGCAGACGAGTCTTCTGACAAAGTGCGTCCTGATTTGGCGCAGTCTAATCGAATAGATAACTGACTGACTCATTGCGATGCACGCGACGAATGGCTTCGCCCAGCAGTTCGGCGACGGAAACGGTCGTGAGGTTTGGAAGCCGTTGGTGCAAATGGTCGACCGGGCAGGTGTTTGTCACCACTATGCCGTCCACGCGAGATCGTTCAAGCCGTTCGATCGCTGGCCCGCAAAGTACCGCGTGGGTTGCTCCGAGGTAGATTCTTCTGGCACCGTGCGCTCGAACGACTTCCACCGCTCCGCAGATTGACCCTGCGGTCGTGATCATGTCGTCGAAGATCAACGCCGTCTTGCCCTCGATGGGACCGCCGATCAAATTCGCCTGCCGAGTTTCGAGAGCGTTAGCTCGCCGTTTATCGACAATCGCCAGAGATCCGCCAAGATGTTCCAGATGCTGCAACGTTCGTTTGATGCTGCCCTCATCCGGGCTGATGATGACCAGTTCGTCGTGAGGAATCGCCATCGATGCAAAGTGCCGATCAAGAATCGGCGCTGCGTAAAGATGATCCACTGGTACATCAAAGAACCCCTGGATCTGCGCCGCATGAAGATCCATCGCAAGAACACGATGAGCCCCCGCCTGCACAATCAAATTGGCGATTAGCTTCGAGGTGATGGGAACTCGGCCGGAATCTTTGCGGTCTTGGCGAGCGTATCCGAAATATGGGATCACCGCCGTGATGCGAGCCGCGCTGGCTCGGCGACAAGCGTCAATCATTACCAACAGCTCAACAAGATTCTCGTTGACCGGTGGACAGGTTGGCTGGATGAGAAATACGTCGCATCCGCGAATGTTCTGATTCAGTTTAACGCTGATTTCGCCGTCTGGAAAATTGCCCACATCAATTTGACCCAGCGGAATGCCAAGATAATTGGCAATCTCGCGAGCCAAATCCGGATTCGCTCGGCCGCTCAGAATTGTCAGATGCTCGTACATGCGTGTTGAACGGCAAAGAAGGACAAGTGGTCGGTCCGAGTTGAACCATGCAAACGCCGCGAGACCACACAAAGACTGCGGTACGCGTGTTCCGGACGGGTCCATTAACAGGACGACATGCTGACAACAACCGACACAAGTGTCAATCAGCGCAGGATGCGTCGACGAGAGAAACTGAAGACTTAAGCCCGTCGATCGACCCAAATGTCAGAGACGGCCCTACCGGAGTGGCCGTCAGACGCTGATCGAAGAGGTGGTGAACGTCGCAATCCCTTGAGCGACCCCGGTCTCGATAGACCGCCGAATAGGCCAACATTTCGCCGTTTTCGGAACTTTCCACCACATTGAAGGCCACCGCGTGCGGCAGCGTACCGTGAGGAACAATGGTGATCTTATCCGGATAGTTCTCCCCTTCGACGGTCGGAAAATTGACGTTCCAGAAGTGTCCCACGGGGAGTCGAAAAGTGTCGTCGAGCATGGTTTTGACAACCCGTGTCGCATGTCGCGACAAGACCGGCCAGTCGATCGGATAGTCCGAGTGCAGCAGCCGTGAGAGTGCAATTGCCGGAATTCCAAGGAGTGCGGCTTCCCGTGCGGCGGCGGCGGTTCCCGAATAGAACAGGTCGACCCCAAGATTGGCTCCGGGGTTGATTCCTGCAATGACAAAATCGGGCTGCTCGTGCAACATGATGTGCCGCAAACCGACTCGGATGCAGTCCGCAGGCGATGCGTGGGCAATGGAAATTTCGCCAAAGGGCTCAACGGTCCTTCGCTCAACTCGAATGGAATTCTTCGTATCGACGGCATGGCCTTTTGAGCTATGACATGTGAACGGTGCAACTACAGTCACATGCCCCAGCGGCCGTAAAGCCTCATAAAGCGCCGCCAAGCCGGGTGCATCGTAACCGTCGTCGTTCGTGATTAGAAACTTCATCGTGGTCAGGTCATCCGCATTGAGATCGTAGGTTTGCAACTCTGCGGAACTGTAGACATTTGGCGGGCGATTTCCACCTTTGAAGCGACACACTCGTTTCGCTCCAACAATTTCTGTAAAAATTCGGGAGAACAAACAGCTTCGCCAAAACAGGCACGATCCCGGACGACTTCGATATTGTCAGGCGATAAGAGGTTCTCCCGTGTGCAGCCCTCAGGGATCATTCACCACTTGCGTCTGCTTACCGCGAAACGTGGTGACTCGACACGCTCTCCGCTCGTCTGCAATCTAAGACGCGATCCAGGGTAGCCGGCATGATGGAAAGCAACATCGTTGCCAAACTGCGAATGCCCTTGCTTTGCGAGACTGTTGGCACAGACTGGTACACTGGTATAACAGCCGTCTCGCGGCGTTGCGCCGTTCCTTCCGACTATCCAGGGCTGCTGGATATGTTGCACCCCACCTCGATCGGAATCACTGCATGACATCGAATATAGCCGAACAGGATCGGGTCCGTTACATGAGTCGCCGCGGCTTAGTGGCCTCATCGACCTGTGCTGGCCTGGGCCTGATGCTTGGAGTGCATGTCGCGTCGGCTCAGACAGTAACTCAAACGCCGTCGTTGAACCGGTTGCGAGTCGGTGCGATTGGACTGCGATATCAGGGAAGTGTCATCGCCCATAAGGCTCAGTTGTATGGCGACATCACAGCGGTTTGCGACGTGGATCGCAACGTGCGAGATCAAGCGAAGGCGGCTTTCGGCAGCACGGCATTCGCTTGCGAGGACTATCAGGATTTGATTAATCGCAAAGATGTCGATGTCGTCACGATCGGCAGTCCCGACCATTGGCACACGAAGATGGTCATCGATGCCTGCCGGGCTGGGAAAGACGTTTACTGCGAGAAGCCGTTGACGCTGACCATCGACGAAGGCAAGCAAATGACGAATGTTGTTCGCGAGACCGGGCGCGTCGTTCAAGTCGGATCATGGCAACGCAGCGATGATCGCTTTCGGCTCGCCGTCGAAATGGTTCGAGCCGGTCGTATTGGCAAGTTGCAGAGAGTCGATGTGGTCCTCGGGAAGAACGTCATCGGTGGCTCGTTTGTTCCACGCACGCCGCCTGCCCATCTGAACTGGAATCTTTGGCAGGGACAAACTCCAGACGTGCCATATATCGAAGAGCGGACTCATTACACTTTTCGCTGGTGGTACGAGTACTCTGGCGGTCAGATGACTGACTGGGGCGCTCATCACATCGACATCGCACACTGGGCGATCAATTCCGAACCCGTTGAGATTCATGGCATCGGGAGAATGCCGACTGTTTCCAATGGCTACAACGTTGCGATCGACTTCAACGTGACTTACAAGTTTGCAAATGGAGTCGTCATGACGGTGAGCGATCAAGGCGATAACGGGGTCCTTTTCACTGGTGATGCTGGGCGTTTGTTCGTGAATCGCGGCAAGATAACCGGTGCTCCGGTCGAAGCGTTGAAGACTCAGCCGCTTAATCGTGAAGACTGGAAGGTCTACAGCTATGACAACCTCGAACGGCCGCCGCGAGCAGGTAAACTGGACGCGATTATCAATCACATGGGGAATTTCTTCGACTGCGTTCAGTCAAGACAAGTGCCGCTGTCGGATGTGAACAGTTCGCATCGCAGCGTGTCAACGTGCCATTTGGGTAATATTTCAATGCGACTCGGCCGACTTTTGAAATGGGACCCGATCGCAGAGGAGTTCATCGACGACAAGGAAGCAAATACCTGGCTGAAGCGAGAACAACGCAAGGGCTTTGAAACTGTTTAGTCCTGTGGTACGACTACGTTTTTGAGGTTAGTGGAAGCCGACGGAGCGGCTCGCCTGCGTAGATTCGCCGCTCCGTCGGCGAAAACTGTGCTGTCAGCGCACCACACAGAATCCTGTGTTGGCACACCATGAGGCGAACATCACTATGTTCACAAGTAAGCGGCAGCGGCAGTTTGGGGATCTCAGTCGAAGCGCGATACCATCTGGTCTTGTTACAATGTCATCGCATGCATGGACCGGGTGCGAGGGCATTGCGGCCGATCAGACGATGTTGATGCCCTGTTAGTCAATCCACATCAAGCTATTCAATAGGAACACATGGTGCCAAAACCGAAGGTCCTCATCATTGTTGGCGATGCAACAGAAACCGTCGATACTCTTTACCCGTTCTATCGATTGATTGAGGGCGGCTATCAGCCGGTCGTTGCTGCTCCGGAAAAGCGGCTTTATCAAATGGTTCTCCACGAAGTAAAACCCGGCTGGACCATTACAAAGGAGTGGGAAGGCTATTCGATCAACGCAGACATCGCCTTTAAGGACATCAAACCAGAGGAATACGTCGGCATTTTCTTCAGCGGTGGTCGAGCTCCTGAGTACATCCGCGAAGATGAAGACTTGCTTCGAATCACGCGTTGGTTTTGGGACCACAAACGACCAATGGCCAGCGTGTGTCATGGAGTCGAGATCCCTGCTCGAGCTGGGATCGTCCAAGGCCTGCGAATGGCCACCGTCGCTAAATGCAAGTTTGATCTCGAGATCTGCGGAGGCATCTATGTAAATGAACCTTGCGTCATCGACGGTCATATGGTCAGCGGTCGCACCTATCACGACAGCGGTCATTTCGTGGCACCATGGATCAGAATGCTGGACGCTCAACAAGCTGACTCAAAACACTCAGGACCGACAACATGACATTCGAACGACTTCCTCGCCGAACCTTTCTCGCAGCAACAGCCGGCGCTCTCGCATTTCATAAACTTGCGATGGGCGAGTCGTCGCAACGCGGTGAACCGAGTCTCGGATTTAGTTTGTACGGAATGAAGTCGTTGCCGCTGGACACCGCCTTAAAAACCTGCGCGGACATCGGCTATTCGCATGTGGAGGTTTCGCTGAACGCGGGCTATGCCACGGAGCCGTCTGCGTTCTCCGCCGAGTCGCGTAAAGCGACCGCTGCGATGCTCAAGGAACGGCAGCTCAGTCTTCCATGCCTGATGGTGATGATGAGTCTCACGGCGGACGATAATGCTCACTCGGATGCATTGAAACTGATCGAATCGGCCAGCCAGATGGGTCGCGATCTTGTCCCTGAACAGCCACCGATCCTCGAGACGATTCCTGGAGGCAGCCCGACCAAATGGGAGGAGCAGAAAGCCGGCATGGCGAATCGCCTTGGCGACTGGGCCGCCGCTGCTGAGATGGCAAGCACAGTTATCGCGATCAAAGCACACGTAAACAGTGCGGTCAATTCACCTGAGCGATTGTTGTGGCTGATCGATCAGGTAAAGTCGCCGGCGATCCAGGTGGCGTATGACTTCAGTCACTTCGAACTGCAGGGAATCGACATGGAAGAATCAATGCAGCTGCTCCTGCCACGATCGAAGTTCATTCATGTGAAGGACTCTCAAGGAGACGCTGGGAAGTTTCAGTTCGTTTTGCCGGGCCAGGGACGTACCGATTATGTAAAGTACTTCAACTTGCTGCGAAAGTACGGCTACGCGGGTCCGGTGTGCGTCGAAGTCAGCGGTCAGGTCTTCAACAAGCCTGAGTACGATCCGATTGCCGCGGCGAAACAATGTTATGCAACTTTGTCCCACGCCATGAAGACAGCATTCACAGCGTAGGCCATGCCCACTTCGCTCGAATGTTGAACGAAACGCGTAGACGTGAGTTGCATAGCGCCAGATCCAACGACTGGTGTCAACAGTCCAATGGAATGGGTATTCGTCAGCAACCAAAGAGAACCGATCAGCCGGACCGTTTCCAACGGCGTGACGAGAATTTCAGGGCTCTTCTGTCGACGTCTCGGGCTTGTCAAACTCAGGCGATTCCGGAAGTCGCAAACGGTCTTCGCGACGGCGAGGGAAGTCCTTGAGGTCGAAAGCTTCTTCAGCAGGCTCGCCGGAATCTTCATAGCGTGGCGTGTTTTCTTTTGGCCGAAGATCGCGAGGATAGCATTCGTCCTGGAAACAGCGACCGTGAGTGCCGATGCTGGCGAAGCGTTCTTCCATAAAGCGGATGCCGTGGGTTTCCAGAATTGTGCCCGTCTGTCGTTCGAGATTTGCAAGTTCAGAATTGTATGTCGCCAGAGACTGCGCCTCCGAAGAAACGGCCGTTCCCCAGTCCGTCACACCCTGAAGAAAGTTCAGAAAGTTCTCGTTGCCGATGAACAGTCGTTGCACACGAACTTCCAGATTCTCTCTGGCCGCCTGCCGAGCATCCCGGAAGGCTTCGTATTGTAGAAAGCTCTGGTCAATTGTTCGTATCGAAGTCGCCAATACGTGTTCGACCTGATGCAGATTCTGTTGAATGTTGGCTCGGTCTTTGGCGATTAGCAGTTCTATATTTCGCACCTGAGCACGGGTTGCTCGCAGGCTGAGAGGGACGGAAAAATTCACGCCCATCGTCCAGCTATTGTTGTCACCGGGCGACGATGACTGTTGCGTTCCTGTACTCAGAAGTGTCCCACTGAGTCCATTCCATTGCTGAAGAGCAACAGCATCGAGTTGCGGCTGGGCCAAATTGCGATTTCGAACAAGCTGCTTCTGATCTCCCATGAGGATCAGATTGAGTTCGATCAGATCGGGGCGACGAGACTGAGCGGTTTCGTTAATCTCTTCCCATGGGAATTGCAGTTGATCGCGAGTTGGCGGCGTTGATGGGACGATGCGTTCGCCATCTTCCGGCGGCAACCCAATAATGTTTCGCAGCGCGGCCTCGCGTTGCAGTACATTGGCTTGAGCAGCGATCAGGTTGGCTCGAAAATTGGCAAACGCGAGTTTTGGTTGAGCAACATCGGCCTGATTGGCAAGGCCAGAACGAAACTGGGCTTCGAGTCTCTTGTAGGCTTTTTCGGACTGGTCAACCTGAATCTCGCGAGCCCAAAGTTCGGTCCTCGCCTGCACCAGCGACCAATACGCTGAGACCGTACCTCGGACCAACTCCTGCATACTGTCCTTGAACTGAAAGTACGATTGTTCCTGCTTCAGTCTGGCGATCACGATGGGGGCGGTGTTTGCTTCGCGGCCGAAGTTGGCGAGCAAGGGTTGAGTGTAGCTTAGCTGAGTCTGGGAACCGTTCTGATTCAGAAAACCCTGAGTCGCTCGGTTGTCGAGGTTGTTGACAACACCCAACTCCAGTATGCCGCCAAACGTATTCAGGTCTTTCAAGCCGACTGTTGTATCATTGCCACCCGTCGTTCGTCCGATGATCGTCGTCGGTGGAATTGTTGAATTCAGTCCAGGCAGCTCACTGTGACGAAACGAACTGTTTGCGGAGAACGTCGGGTCGAAGACGGCTTTCGCCTGATCGATTGGCGTTGTGGCAATCGCTGTCTCGTAGATTGTTCTGCCGGATGATGACGCAGAGACGCCACTAAGCACCCGAATGACTTCCGAATGCTGCAGCGTCAAACGGATGGCTTCGTCGAGTGTCATCAGGCGTTCGGACTGCTCGATGCCTTCCGTTGCGACCGTCACCGGAGCGGGGCCGGTTCCTCGGTGGAATCGGGAGACGCTGTCTTCCTGATGCCAGCGGATATGACGTTCGTCGTCAGGAATTAACTGCGCGTCGGCAATGGACGAGCGAGTTGCTAAAGCAACCAGCACGAACAGAACCATCCTTGGCGCTTGTTCGATGTGGGATTTCATGTTTCTGAGGATCGACGCTCGGACGCGGGTCGAATGACTCATTCCGCCTGTTCGGACTGCACTACGGACGCCTCATCTTCGTCTGGTGCGGTTTCGAACGCGTGTAGCGATTTGAACGCGTCCTCGATGCGCGTTGTATCCATCCCAATTGTACCATCCCGCATGACCAGAATTCGGCGAGCGTGGCGGGCGACGTTAAGGTCGTGCGTGACCAGAATGACCGTAATTTGCCGCTCGGCGTTCAATTTTTTAAAGAGTTCAATCACCTCGCGACTGGTCCTGGAATCCAGGTTCCCCGTCGGTTCGTCGCCCATCAGGATCGACGGATTCGTTACCAATGATCGGGCGATAGCGACTCGCTGTTGTTGGCCACCCGAAAGCTGGCCCGGATGATGGTCCAGACGTTCACCAAGTCCCACCATGTCCAGCATCTCTCTGGCTCGCTTTGTTCGAGCTCGCCCGGACATGGACTGTCCATACAGCAGCGGCAGTTCGACGTTTTCCAATGCCGATGTGCGCGCGAGAAGATTGAAGTTCTGAAACACAAAGCCAATGTGTTTATTGCGAATGGCGGCTCGCGCGTTTCTGTTCAGAGTCGCCACTTCCTGTCCGTCCAGCAGAAAACTGCCGGTGGAAGGACGGTCGAGACAGCCCAGCGTGTTCATCAGAGTTGATTTTCCGGAACCGGATGGTCCCAGCAACGCTACGAATTCACCACGCTCAATGAATAGTTCTGTTTTTCGCAGAGCGTGAACAACGACCTCGCCCAGATCGTATGACTTGGAAACATTTCGTAGTTCAATGAGTGCCATGGAGATTATTCAAATGCGGACAGCGAGCGAAGCCAATGAACGCGGTCAAAGCTAAGCCAATCTCCGTCGTGACGCAAGGAGCGCGGAGAAACGGGGGGGACTTTGGCCGAAAACAGACTTGTCTGTTCTCGTCAGTACGAAAACGAAACGAAATTCCTGGCTTCGTCCTGAGAAAAGGCCCAGAAATCCTCAACGCAGGCCGAAGACACATGATTCTCGATCGAATACAGTTTGTCGAAAGGCGACTGTGGAAGGTGTGGCTTCGACATAGAGAGGAGCTTCCCTCGAAGACCAGAACGATTCACGTATTTCGTTTATTTATTGTTCCTGTCCCGGTTCGAAAACACGCTCCGATCAGCCACCAACCCTGTGAATACACGCTTGGATCTCATTCGTCATGCGAACGTTTATCAAAATTTTTATCGTGCTCGCCGTACTGGCTGTGGGTTACTTCGGATTCACTTTCGGTCAACGATGGCTGGCCGAGAGAAACAAGCCTCGATTCCGAACGGCATTTGTCGAACAGGGCGACCTGAGAATCACAGTCAACGCCACAGGGCAGCTTGAGCCAACTCAGTCGGTGAAAGTGGGAAGTTTCGTTTCCGGACCGATTCTGGAACTGTACGTCGATCACAACGATGAAGTCAAAGCCGATCAGGTGTTGGCCAAGATCGATCCCCGCATCTATGTTGCCAGTGTGCAACGCGATGAGGCCGCCCTGGGATCACGTAATGGCGATGTGGCACGCGTACAGGCTGAACTTCAGCGGGCTCGAAATGATGAGAAGCGATCGGCCGCGTTGAAGGCTGAGAACGAGGATTTCATCTCGCAGGCCGAACTCGATCAATTCCGATTTGCTCGAATGTCACTTGAAGCCCAGTTGTTGATCGCCGAGTCTGCCGTCAAACAAGCGCAGGCAAATCTTGATAACTCGAATGCGAATCTTGGTTACACCGAGATCAAAGCACCTGTCGACGGCACAATCATCGATAGAAAGATTGACAAAGGGGGAATGCTGGCCGCACAGTTCACAGCCCCCGAGTTGTTCGTGATCGCTCCTCGAATGCGCGAAGAGATGCTGATCCGCGCATCAATTGACGAAGCCGACATCGGGTTGATTCGCGCGGCTAAGGATTCGAACGAGCCAGTCTTCTTTTCGGTCGATGCGTATCCCGAAATGGTCTTTAGTGACGCAAAGGTTCAACAAATTCGGTTGAGTTCCACAACCACACAAAACGTGGTGACTTATCCGGTGATCGTTTCGACTGCTAATCCCGACCTCAAGCTTCTGCCCGGTATGACGGCGAACTTGACGTTTCAAATCAAGGAACTCACCGAGATCCTAAAAGTTCCCAATGCTGCTCTACGGTACTTTCCTGACAAAGCGATGGTTCGTGATCAGGATCAGAAGCTGCTCGAATTGAATCTGGCGCCGGAGCCCTCCGAAGAAACTGCCACGAGTTCCGAGACACCGCCAGTGGAAGATAGAGCAAAGGCAACAGTCGCCTCGAGCAAACGAATCGTGTGGGTTCAGGAAACGCTGGCCGATGTCGCTGCTGCTGCTGCGACCGCGGGAAAGTCGCCGGACTCAGAAAAGGCATCCGAGGCAACTCCAGCTGCCTCAGCCAATTCCACTGCAGATTCAGGGAAAGCGTTTACCGGCAAACTGCGAGCGATCAATATCGAAATCGGTGACAGTGACTATCAGTTCACGCAGGTTTTGTCTGGCGATTTGAAATCGGGTGATGAATTGATCGTGGGCGCTAAACCTCCGGGGGCTCCATGAGTTTACTGCTGACGATTGCTGTGGCCATTCGAGCCTTGTTGCGAAACAAAATGCGGGCCACGCTTACGGTGCTGGGGATCGTGATTGGGATTTCAGCCGTCACGACGATGGTGTCCGTCGGCAGCAGTGCGGGGCAACTGTTGCAGGATCAGCTTCAGTCGATCGGAACCAACTTTATCGTCGTTCAGCCTTCGTTTGAAAAACGCCGGGGCGTTCAGAGCGGCAGTCTGCCGTCACTGACAGACGAAGACGCGAAGGCGATTGGTCGTGAATGTCAATCGGTATTGGCCTACTCACCACTTGTGTTCGGCGTCAAGCCGGTCGTGCGTGGCAACACCAACATGCAGCCCAAGGAAATGTGGGGCGTCGGTGTTGACTACATGCGAGTTCGCACGTGGGAAATCGAAGCGGGTGGATTCTTCACCGAACGCGACGAACGAGCGGGGAACTGCGTCTGCGTTGTTGGACACACTGTCGTGCGGGAGTTGTTTCCGGCCGATAATCCGATCGGCCAGCAACTGCGAATTGGCAACATCCCGTTCACGATCGTCGGCGTGCTTGGAAAAAAAGGCGCGTCGCTGACGGGCGATGACCAGGACAATGTCATGCTCATGCCATACACAACCGTCTTGAAACGCCTGCAGGGCACGAATTTCAGCAACGTCAACGCAATTCTTGTAGGCGCTCGAACGCCAGACTTGATTGATACGGCTAAGCAGGAAATTCAACAATTGCTCATGGACCGCCATCAGGTAGCAATCGGACAAAAGCCAGACTTTGAGGTGGTGACGAGCGCTCAGTTGTCGGAACTGTTCGGTCAGATTACCGGCATTATGACTCTTTTGCTGGCGTCGATCGCGGGGATTTCACTGCTGGTTGGGGGAGTCGGCATCATGAATATCATGCTGGTCTCTGTTACGGAGCGTACTCGAGAAATCGGTATCCGCATGGCCGTTGGCGCGCGGGGGCGAGACATTCTGGTGCAATTTCTGATTGAGTCCGTGGTTCTGAGCTGCTTCGGCGGAGCGATCGGCCTGGCACTTGGGATCGGAGCTTCGGTGGGAATCACCAAGCTCATCAATTCTATAAGCAGCGGGGCCGACTGGCCGGTTGTCGTTTCCATTCCCGCCGGAATCGTGGCTATGGTCTTCGCCGCCGTCGTGGGACTCGTGTTCGGGATGTACCCCGCATGGCGTGCCAGTCGGTTGGACCCGATTGATGCATTGCGATACGAGTAGTGTGGTTGAGAATGTCACGAGCAAGATGTCAGGCCGTGTGCGTCGCAACTTCGAAGGCCAATTTCAGAACACAATTTCCGTCCGAAGGCCAACGAGGAGTGCGTCCGTGCCATTTCCGCTGGGGTTGCAAATGTAGACAAGGTCCGGCTGCAATGTGGCCCATTCGGTCACCTGGGCTTTGTAAAAGAGTTCGATATCCGTTTCGCGAGTTGTCTCGGCCGCCGAAAAGCCGGCAGATGCAATGCCTACGCCGAAAAGATCGATATGGCGTTGAGGAATCAGTCCGCGATAGGTCAGACCAGCACCATTGTATTCGTTGACATAGTTTCGATCGGCGGGGGACCATCCGTACTGAACGAAGATGCCGAGCCCCTGCGGTTCGTCATCCGAACCGGCTTCTTTCCAGACCATCTGGTCGCCGGAAAGCCAATAGCCATGATTTCCCTGAACCTTGCCGACACCAGATGCCAGATCGTCAAAGGTGTGCGAGTGGTACCAGACTCCCGCTCGATATGTTCCTGGCAGATCTCCATCTGCACCAAGCTGCGGAGACCAGGAAAACTCCTGTAAAGTGATCGCACCATGAGTTCCGATGGTCGAAAAGGCGGCCTGTCCTCCTGTTGGAAGTCCAAAGGAAGTCGTGCCGTCATAGACACCGCCTTTGTAGTGCAGCGTGTCTGTCAGATTGACAAAGGTGGCAACACCCATTCCGGTGTTAGGCCACGTTGTCAGTGGGATCGTGGGCGAAAACCCAAATGACGAGTTTACAAAATCACCGCCAAGGTCGACGAAGGCAAAGTCGGCGTTGGAGTCCTGTTTTCCGACTTTCACCATGATGTCACCATCCGCAAAGGCGTGCTCGTACCAATATTCCATCAGCAGAAACTCGTTCGCTGACCGCGGTGTGCTGTCAATATTGCTGAAGAATTGGGCATCGCCCACATAGTTGGAAGTCAACGCCTGGCCGTGGTACGAGTTTCCATAGGCGAAGAAACGCCCACCTTCCCACAGGTCCATCGCTTCGGTATCGCCGGCGAGTACCAGATCCAGGTTGCCTCGATAGCGAGTGGCTCGATTTGTGTTGAAGCCGCCTCGGGCCAGCGAAAACACTTCGCCCGTGTAGATGTACTCGGCCGTGATGCCCTGATACTCGTGCCACTCGAGTGGAAGGATATGGAAGTTGGCATCTTCTTCACTTTCGGCAATCGCTGCGTCCATTGGGCAGCCGTAGCATCCGTCGAGATACCACAATCCATCTGCTCCCGGTGACACAAGGCCACGGCCCGGACAAGTCGGCACTGGCATGCCATGTTGCCCCAGGGCCACGGCCGCCTGAGCAAACGCGATGAATGCTAAAGCTGCCCGGATGGCCAGTTTCCCGTAAAACGAGTTACGAAGTGGCATCGAACAAATCCCATCCATGCATGACTCTCGCAAAGTATCTTCCGGAGGAAATCATCGTCTTCGCAGGGGAGTGTTTGTTCAGGCTGGTACTCGACACTATGCCCCGGTTCGGGGAATTGCCCGGACCGATTCTCGGGCGCGTTTTTCGTGTGGCCAACCAAGCTCGCTGGTCAGGCAACACAAATCAGCGATCGTGCCGTTGAGCTTTGGTCCACTTGCATCAATACAGTCGATTCAAATGGCAAGCACGGAAATGTCACGCCTCGTCTTGAGCGAGGAGACTGTCTACGGATTAGTACACATCAAGTGTGGATCGAAATCCACGATGATCCAGCAACATCAATTGACCAATGCACAGTCCAGTACGCACCGTTTGCAATCGCACCTCGTTCCACGGGTGCAAACCCCCGCATGTCGAAGGACTCTTCAATGACATTGGCTTCTATCAGAACGTCGCTGCAGAGCCTTCCCCTTAGACGACGAATAGGAGCTGGCTACCTTGTGGTGTCGTGTCTGTCGCTGGTTTGTGGGATGGCCGGCGGACTGGGAATCTGGAAGCTGGGCAGCCTGCTCACATTCATTACCGGCCCCGCCTGGGAATCCGCCGACGGAGCGATGGAAGGCTCCATTGAGATTGAAGCCCAGATGATTGCGGCCGAAAACATTATGGAGGGAGTTAACGTAGACGAAAACAAAGAGATGTTGGCCTCAGCGAAGGAAGGAGCCACGGTCGCCTTCAGAAGGCTGATTGACGCAGGCTTGCTTCCGGCAGATCGATGCAATGAACTTGACCGGCGGATTCAACGTTACGAAGCCGTGCTGACGGATCTGTTCAAAGCCAACGACCTCTACTGCTCCGCCAGGCACGACCTGGATCTCGCCGCAATTCAAATAATGACTTTGCACGAAGTCATGGGCGAACTTTCGGGCGGGCAAAACAAAACCGAGCGGGAAGCAACGTCTGCGATTGTGACATCGGCGGCAGACGCAAAACGTTCCGATGCTTCCGTAAATGCCTGTCTCGTATTACAGGTAGGGCATCTTGCTGAGATCAATGAGATCTTGCGACTGTTCTCAGGGAAGGATCTCGGCGAGTTTGTTAAGGACTATGCGACTGTCAAAGCGAAAAACGAAAAAGCAATCTACGATGTGCTGTCTTCAGGCGTCGTCGATTCGGTCCTGAATAGCGATCGCCCTGGACCCGGCACTGCTGGTCAGTCGCTTGGAGAAGTTCTCAAGACTCAAAGAGCAGCGTTCGATTCCCAGGCGGCGAAGGTCGTTTCGCATTTCAAAAAGCAACACGAACAAAGCCAGCTCTACGAGTCAACTGCTAACGATCTTCTCGAATTCGTTGCCGTGGTGGAAGATGAAGCAGATGCGACGGTAGAAAACGAAAAGAGCTCCATTACACTGAGCAAAGCTGTGTCGAGTCTCGCAATTCTATTTTCAATTGCGGCTGGTATTGTCGTGTCAGTAATTTCTTCGCGACTCTGCACCTCGTCGGTCACGTTGCCAATAACTGCCGCAGTGAATGTTATGCAGGAGCATACCCATTCGAATGCATCCGCCGTTCAGGAGATGCTGGCATCGATCCAATCGATAGGTCGAAACACCGAAACGGCCGCCCTAACGTCTGCCAACGCTTCGGACGTGGCTCAGCGAGGCGTCGTCAGTGTCAGGAAACTAGGCGCGGCTGCGTCGGAGATTGGTTCGATCGTCGAACTGATAAGGAGCATCGCCGACAAGACAAACCTCCTTGCACTTAACGCTACGATCGAATCGGCTCGTGCCGGTGAATCTGGTAAAGGGTTTGCCGTCGTCGCAAATGAAGTCAAAGAGCTTGCGAAACAGACGGCTTCAGCAACTGGCAACATCAGTCGACAGATTCAGGAAGTCTGTAGCATGTCGCATGCCACGGCTTCAGATATTTCGCAGATTCATGATGTCATTATGCAGGTCGATGAAATCAATCAACGGATTCGAGCGGCCGTCGAACAGCAGAACTCAACGACACTCGAAATCTCCAAAAGCGTACAAGCCACATCACATGCAGCGAACGCCGTGGTTGTTGCGATCGGTTAAGGGGTCGAAAACGACGCGATTGAAAGTCGAACAGCCACTTGCTCCCCGCGAGCGAAGTCGATGGGTCCATTCGTACTACATCCCCAATCGAACCGGCAATCAGGGACGCACGCGCGTGGCGTTGCTGAGATGCACGTCCACTTTGTCGTGCATTGTATAAAGCCGCCAGTGATCACCGTCCGTGATCAGCAGTCCGCTGGACTTGTTTTCTTCGATCGGTCTGATGGAACCTCGGTCACTCTTGGTCCAGTGAATCAAGTCGTCGGATTCTGCGAAATACGTACACCACTGGCGAGGCTTTTGAGGCGTTCCAGTGCCATGCATGACAGCGATGTACTTGCCGTCAACCTTCAGAACCTGATTCATCGCGATCATCAGGCTGTCGTCAGATGTTGGACCAGGCACAATGATCGGAACGTCTGAAACGTTCGTCCAGGTCTTCATATCGGTCGACCGCGCCAGCCAGATCCCGGCGTCTTGTCGTTCGTAATAGAGATTCCAGACTCCGTCTTCAAAGAATGCGGTCGGAGTGCCAAACGGTCCGGGGGGAATTGGCTGACCGTTCGTCAGCCGCACATCGAGCGTTCCTTTTCGCTCCCAGTGAATCCCATCGACAGAATGAAGCAACTGAGCCTGGTCGCCCTGACCTTCCGCAAACATGAAGTAGCTGTCGTTGTGTTTGACGATCATGATATCTTCGACCCAGAACTCGCTGATGATCGGGTTGTCAAGGTAGCGAGTCCACTTGATGCCATCCTTCGACGTTGCGTAACCCAGCTTCATCATCAGAGGCTGTTGATCGGCCATGTAACCGGTGTACCACAGTTGCCATTGGTCACCGTCCTTGATGATCCAGCCTCGTTCACGGATCTTTGAGTCCCACTGCCCCGGCGCTGCGACAAAGATCGGGTTGTCGCTCATTGATTCGAACCGCACATCCGCCTTCAGCGGATCATCCGCCTTTGCGAGTTTACTGCCTGCAAAAAAACAAGCCGCCGTGCAGAACAGGACACCAGCTATCAGTCGATCTGTTTTCATCTGAACCCCCAAACCCGGATCATTCGATTGTCGTTAGCAACGCTTGAAAACTCCACAGCCAGCGATGATGCATTGGGATCGCTGCACGTCGCTCTGCGGGCACTGCGATTCCCCTCTGCCACCTTTGTGCCTCTGTGGTCAAACCTGCGATTCAGCTCTTACACGGTGAGCGGCCAAAATTGAAACCTGTCTTCGGCGAGCGGGGGATGCGAGTCTCCTGATCCTGAGCCTGCCGACGAATCAGGGGGAATCGAGAATCAGTGGACTCACGTCCCCCGCTTGCCAAAATTCAGTCAGCGTGAAGTCGCCTACGGTTTACCCATGAACGATTGAAGGCCTTCAAGCAGGCCGCAAGTCTCACGCCAGATTCAGTGCCTTAAGAATCGCCAGTTCGTCATTGTCGACGACAACCGGTGGATTGGCGAAGGGTGTTGATGTCACTCCGGCAGGCGTCAGTTTCTTGCTCATCAATGCTGGGTCGCCGGAATGATAGGCCATCGTCAAATCGGGATCCTTCAATTGATGACCTGTGAGGATACACACGACTCGCTCGTCCGCCTGGATCACGCCCTCACTTCTCAGACGCAGCAAGCCGGCAATCGTCGCCCCGCTGGCAGGTTCGCAGCCGAAGCCAGTCGCTGCAATTCTTGCGCGGCAGTCGATGATTTCCTGATCCGAAACCTTGCGGACAATACCGTTGCAGACAGAAAGTGCTCGCAGAGCTTTCTCAAGATTGACCGGTCGATTGATCTCGATCGCACTCGCCAGCGTTGAAGCACGTTCGTTGATGCTGTCCATGACGCCGTATCGATTCGAAATCTGAGCTGCGTTCGGACGTCCGCCGTTCCACGCCAGATGACCGTCGTTAACAAACTCATCCAGCGTGTCAGCTCCGGACGCGTTGATGATGGCGAGGCGGGGAATTCGATCAATCAGCCCCAGCATCTTCATTTCCATAAACGCTTTTCCAAAGGCGCTGCTGTTGCCAAGGTTTCCGCCGGGAACAATGATCCAATCCGGGATCTGCCAGCCAAGCCCTTCGAGGACTCGCAGCATGATCGACTTTTGCCCTTCAAGGCGAAACGGATTAACGCTGTTACACAGGTAAATCGGATGCTTCGCGCAGATATCGCGAACGCGAGCCAGCGCGTCGTCGAAATCGCCTCGGATCTGAATTGTCTTCGCGCCGTAGTCGAGCGCTTGCGACAGTTTTCCGAACGCAATCTTTCCGCTGCCAACAAACACGATGCATTGAAAGTGCCCGGTCACTCCTGCGTAGATCGCCAGCGACGCGCTGGTGTTTCCTGTCGAAGCACAGGCCGTCATCTTCGCGCCGACCATGCGGGCATGAGTCGAGGCGGCTGTCATCCCGTTGTCTTTAAAACTGCCCGACGGATTCAATCCTTCGTACTGCAGAAAAAGATGCCCATCCTTCATGCCGCATTGTTTGGCAAGTCGGTCGTTCTTCTGAAGGATCGTTTGGCCTTCCCCGATCGTGACGATCTGTTCGTCCGTCGCGAAACGGAAGAGTTCTCGAAACCGCCAGACTCCGCTGTAGTCGACGGGATTTCCTCGAGTCATCCAGCGTCGCTCAAATTCCCTCAGCGACTTTGGAACGGGAATTTTTTCCCACCGGTAGTTGATATCGAGAAGACCGCCGCACTTTGGGCAGGCCGTCAGAACCTGACCCACATCAAACGTGGCCGCACAGTCGGGATGAATACACTGTTGAAACGCGACAGACATGGAAAACCAAAAGCTAAATGCGAGCAGATTAAATGAAACCGAAGTTGCATCAGCGACACCGGGAGGCGAACTGAAGTTATCCGGAAACTCAGTCCCCGAACGAAGAGAGCGTCGGATTCTTGATTTATGCCGCCACCCAGCTCACCACTACGAGCCGTAGCGTAAAGCAGGCAGCAGCGCAACGCCAGACGATTGCTGCTCAATTGCCTGTGCCGACCAGCCGACGAGCCGCGAAATGGCTATGACAATTGCTTGCCGATCCGCCGGAATATCCAGCAATGTCATCAAACGGGCGGCCGACCAGTCGGTCGTGGGAACAAGCTGTTCTCGGGAAAGCAGCTTCTCCAATCGAGCCCCCGCAGCCTCAATGCGGATGCGATCGATACTGCCCAGCATGGTACGACAAAGCTCCGAAAGGATCCCTGCACGGTTGTCGTCTGAGCATTCTGCGAAGCCGAACGGCATCGGCTGGCCTTCTCGCCGGACCCACCACGCTTCGGCTTGCCCGGGATCATGGAACCCCTTGAGCAGATCACTAGTCCAGCTAAACGGGTCGTTCCGTAATTGGGAAACAAAGATCGTGGCCGCAGATTGAAGAGCCGCCACAATGTGAGATGTCGTGCTGGCTGCAAATCGAGCCGCAAAGCACGCCGGCCGCATTTCGGTCAGGCATTCGCAAATCATCAGGGCGTTCATTGCCGCGTCTTCCGCTGCGGACGGACGTTTACCCGTTCCTCGCATGCGGAATAGAAGTCGCCCTGCCCATGTGAGCTCTGTTTCATCGGAAGACAGGACGGTCGTGACATCCGAATCGGCGACGACGGGGTTGTCGAGCCCGGCTGAAATGATCATCGGAAGTTGAGCCAGCAGTCGCCAGATCCTCGATCGAGCAGCGTCGACGCTGTTATCCAGCGGAGTGGGATCGAAAAATGACAGCAGAGAAATGCAAAGCGGGAACAAATCCAGCGGCCGTGCACCAAACGGCAGCCGTTCAAGAATCACTGTTGTGGAACGATCAACCACCGCCGAGTCCGCCATGACCGAACAACAGTCAGCGAGTTCCTCTTCTGTGGGCAAGCTTTGATTCAGTAGCAGCCAAATGACCCGTTCGAAGGAAGCGTGCTCGGCCAATTCTTCCACCGGTTGACCACAGTATCGAACGCCAGAATCAGAAAAAGTAAGAAGGTTTGTGCCGCCGCAAATCACATCGGTCAACCCGCGGTCCGTTGGCTGTTCACACTTTCGAATATCATCTACCAGTCGACGCAGCCCATTCACCAAATGAAGCGCCGGAAGTGCAGATCCGTCCATAAAGTCAGATTCCTTTCCTCTTCATGAAAACGACATCGAATTGAGCTTTCGATCGACAGTGTGCTCCACAGAACTCTTTTCCGCGAAGGCCTTCACTGCCTGGAGTTCAGAAGAACTCCCCCGATTTGTACTCTAGCCAACGCTGTCGCGTCTGTGAACCGAACGAAACCAACTGGCAGAATAGGCAGTTCAGCGAGACGAGGTTTTGACTCCGCTATTCCGCAAGGGGGCCTACGAACTCAGATATTTGAGCAAGACAAAGCTCTCCACTCGAACGGCGTATCGCATTTCGCTCTCACACACTTGACACGTAAAAAAACGAGAGGCGCTGCTCTAACGCAGCGCCTCTCGTTTCAAATTGGTTGATCTCGCGGCACAGTTCGATGCCGAAAATGCTATGAACGCACTCCGCCGTTGCGTGGCTTGCGAGCCGGTCGGTCTGGACGAGATGGTCGGCCCGGACGACGAGAAGCCGAGCCGGAACCATAGCTGCTATTGGATTCGCCGCGCGGGGCACCGGATTCGACTTTTGAAATCTTCAGCAGCTGCCCCGAGACCCAGACTTTCTTCAGCGCGAAGAACATTTCCTGAGGCATGCCCTGTGGCAGATCGACGGTGCTGAAGTCATCAAAGATCTCAATGCGGCCGATCTGAGCGCTGTCGATTCCAGCTTCATTGGCGATGGCACCCACAATGTTACCGGGCTTCACCTGATGCATGTGGCCAACCTCGATTCGGAACGTCTCCATGTTTTCGTCGCCTCGGCGAGGACCACGGGCACCCCGGTCTTCACGAGGAGCTCGATCGTCTCGGAAACCACGATCATCGCGGACTCCACGCTCGTCACGAACAGGTCGATCGTTGCGGAAGCCGCGATCGCCAGGGGCTCGTTCACGAGGACCGTTGGATGAAAATTGATCGCGAGGACCGCGTCCCTGAAAACCACCGTCGCGTGGACCACGACTGTCGCGGCTATCACGCCCACGAGACTCAAAGAACGACTCCTGTTTCAGTTCTTCCTTCAGCAGAATATTCTGACCGCCATTTGCCATCACCGCCAAAGCGCCGATCAAAGTTTCGATTGGCATGTCGGGATTTTCACGACGGAATTGTTCGACGATCGATCCCATCGGAGCGGCCAACGCGTGCGTGGTGTGCTCGAGAATACGAGCATGAAATCGTGTCACTCGATGCTTGTTGATCTGACGATTCGTCGGGAGTTCCATCGGCTCAATTTTCTGACGAGTCGCATATTCCAGACTCTTCAGCATTCGCTGAGCCTTCGGATGAATGAACAGAATCGCTTCGCCGCTGCGACCTGCTCGGCCCGTTCGGCCGATGCGATGCACGTAAGCTTCGCTGTCGCCCGGAAGGTCGTAGTTGATCACGTGGCTGATTCGCTGCACGTCCAGGCCTCGAGCCGCGACGTCCGTCGCAACCACGATGTCCAGCTTACCAGCTTTCAGGTGTTCAATAATTCGCTCACGCTGAGCCTGAGCTATGTCACCGTTGAGCGCTGCAGCCTTATAGCCGCGAGTGCTAAGGAATTCGCAAAGTGGTTCTGTCGTGCACTTCAGCTTGACGAAAATGATCACACCGTCGATCGGCTCCGCTTCCAAAACTCGACCAAGAGCCAGTTCCTTCTGATGCGGACCAACAACAACGAATCGTTGACGAATTGTATCGGCTGTGGCTGTCTTCTGACGAATCGTCACTTCAGCAGGATTTCGCAAATGCTGTTGCGCGATTCGGCGAATGGGTTCGGGCATCGTTGCTGAAAACAGAGCAATCTGGCGTTCGGTTGGAAGCTGAGTCAGCACCCACTCGACACTTTCAGCGAAGCCCATTCGCAGCATCTCGTCGGCTTCGTCAAGAACCAGGCATTTCATGCTGTCCAGGTTCAACGAGCCACGATTCATATGATCCATGACGCGGCCAGGTGTACCGACGACAACATGCACGCCTCGCTTCAGTTGTGAAAGCTGAGGTCCGTAAGCAGCTCCGCCGTAGATCGCGAGAACTCGAAGCTGGTGCATCTTTGCCGCATATTTTTCGAATGCGGCGGCAACCTGAATCGCAAGTTCGCGAGTCGGTACAAGCACCAGAACCTGAGGATGCTTGACGTCCATGTCAATTCGCTGCAGCAATGGCAAAGCGAACGCGCCGGTTTTGCCAGAGCCCGTTTGAGCCTGGCCAACCATGTCGCGGCCCTGCAACAACAGTTCAATGGTCTGCTGCTGAATCGGAGTCGGTGTGGTGTAGCCTGATTCCTCAATGGCTTGCATCAGTGGTTCGATAAGCCCCAATCCGCGAAATCCATTGACTGGAGTCCCGGTCGCAGCGGCGATTTCAACGGCCGGCTTGGCTTCTACGGCAACTGGAACGTGTTTCTTCTTCGCAACGACCGGTGCGAGCGGAGCGACTTCGGGCTGGCTGGCCGCGACAACGACAGGCGGGGCTGAGGCGACAACGACAGGTTCAATCACGGCAATCTCTGAAACCGGGGCTTCGATCACAACGGTCTCAATTACGGAGGCTTCGATTTCAACCGGCTCGCTGGCAACAGCCTCGACGACTGCATCTACAGGCTCAACAACATCAACCGGTGGATCCACGGTCGGGCTGGCGAGTTCTGGAGTCACTTTTTCGAAGTTCGATGCTTCAGCAGTTTCAGTGAATGACATAACGACAAACTTTCCTGGTTTGGTAACTCATCCAAACGCCGCGCTTAAGTTCGTTG
>JANMEV010000650.1:0-4374 GCA_031377305.1 Planctomycetota bacterium
TGACGCAGTGATCATTCAATGGCCGTCGAAACGGCATCCAGTTTTTTCCACGGCCGAACGAACGTCGCTCGGCATTTGTCTCAGTCATATTTCAAACAGCGGATTCTTCAGCGTGTTGAGAAGGTGTCGAGAACTTTCCAGTATCAGCGACTTACTGAATTTCGGTGATGTCCCCAAAGTTCCAGATCTTCTTTTCAACGGCCTGTTAGAGTCCGACTTCGTCCACAAGGTCTGGGCAGAGCCGGGAAAGCTCACCCTGCAGATAGTGTTCCACGTCCCGAGCCAAATCCAGCGAGCACGCATGCTGAGAGATTCGTTCGGCCTCCGAGATCGACAAATTTCTGACGACTTCCTTCAATCGAGGAATCGCCTGAGGGGTCGCACTCAGACTTCGTAAACCCATTCCCAGCAATAGCGGAATAAACCGCGGATCCGAACTCATTTGACCGCAGACAGTCACGGGTTTTCCGTGTTTTTCTGCGGCGCGAAGCACCATCTGAATGAGTCGCAGGATTGACGGGTCGCCTGAGCGATACAGATGCGCCACCGTCGGATCCGAGCGATCACAGGCGAGAGTGTATTGAATCAGATCGTTTGTACCAATCGAGAAGAAGTCGACTTCTCTCGCGAATTCCTCAGCCAGAATCACCGCCGAAGGGACTTCCACCATCATTCCGATAGGGATATTGCGTTGAAAAGGGATCCCCTCGTCTTCCAAATCCTCCATAACATCCATCAAAATCATCTTGGCCTGCCGAAATTCCAGCAGCGTGGAGACGAGCGGAAACATGATTCGCACGTTTCCGTTGACGGACGCTCGCAGGATCGCCCGCAGTTGTCGTTTGAACATCGGCGTGTTCCGCAGGCTCAGCCGAATACTGCGAAGTCCGAGCATTGGATTTGCGCATTCGGAGAACTGATCGGCCATCAACTGAGGGACTTTGTCCGCACCAATGTCCAGAGTTCGAATCACAACCGGCAAATCACCGCAAGCTTCAACGACGCGACAATACGCTTCGTAGTGGTCAGATTCTGATGGTTCGCGGTTGCCGCTGAGGAACAGAAACTCTGTGCGATAGAGTCCAACGCCGTCAGCCCCTCGCTTGATGCACTGCCGAACTTCTTCGGGGAACTCAATGTTGCCACAAATGGTGACTCGCTGCCCATCCTGAGTTTCCGCAGGAAGCGTTTCCATCTGCCCCAGTCGTTCGCGAACTCGCCGACTTCGCGCCTGCGAATCCTGAACTTTGGCGAGCGATTCGCTGTCCGGATCGATGGTGACTCGCCCATGGTCGCCGTCCAGAATCACGGTTTCGCCGCCGGAGATTTCGGCCAGACATCGGCCGAGTCCAACAATCGCCGGAATCTCCAAAGCTCCTGCCAGGATCGCCGTGTGGCTGGTGTGTCCGCCAACTTCGGTCGCAAAACCGAGGACAAACTTCGTGTTCAAGGTCGCTGTTTCGCCTGGCGTGAGATCATGGGCCAGGATAATAACAGGCTCGGTAAGGTTACGAAGCTCTTCGCGACTCTCGCCAAGAAGCTTTCGCAGCAGTCTTTTTTCCAAATCGAAAATGTCGAGTGCTCGCTCAGACAGGTAGCGGTCGCCCATCTTTTGAAGCTGTTCCGCATAACTGCGAAGGACTCGGCTGACGGCAAACTCGGGCGAACGTGTCTGATCGCGGATCAGTGATTCGACTTCTCGAATCAGCCGAGGATCCTGAGCCATCTGCAGGTGGGCGGCAAAGATGGCTCCGTATTGGGCTCCCAGTTGCGATGAAACGAGTTGTTCGTTGCCCTTGATGTCTTTGCAAACAAGGTCTAGCGCGACGTGAAACCGCTGCAGTTCAGCATCAACCGCATCACGACTCACAAACTTTCGGGGAATGCGGAAGTTTTCGGATCCCAGGACCATTGCCGGCCCGGAGACAACTCCAGGAGAAACCGCGATTCCTGAATAGACCTTCATTGATGTTTCAGCCGCCTTTGTACGTTTTTTGGAATGGAGCGAGCCCAGAGCCGCTCCCAAATTGCCAGTTTTTTTTCATCGAACGTTGCCAAAAGCGGTTGGATTGGCTTCTGTCAAAGCTGACAATTGGAGTTAGCCTTCCGTCATTCCCGCGACGGCGGGAAACGAAATCGCCTCGCTGGATTCCCGCTTTCACGGGAATGACGAACGCGAAAACAAAAGGTTGACAAGCCGTACTTTGAGCCCGCTTTTGTCAGGAATCCTAATGGGCACATCGCGCTAGTCTAGAGGCCCTGACTTCGCATCACAACTGCCGCAGCGATAGAAAGAGTTCAGAGCCCGTCGCAACATCGCGTTCATCACTTGAGCGGGGGCGTTTGGTTGATCCAAACGTCGCCGTGTTCGCAGTTCAGCCGAACTGTGTCGAAGACTGTCAAAGCTGAAAACGCGGCGAAAGCCCTGATGGTCTCTGCTATCCGTGGCCTGGGCCGACGATGACGAAACCGAGCTCGAACAACTCTTCGATGGCATCGGCGGCAGCAGCAGCGTCAGGACCGATGACTTCCAGGTTCAACATCGCACCGCAGGGAGCAGCGAGCAGCATGAGGTCAAAGGCCGATTTTACGTCGGCCTTGCGTCCGTCAAAGGAGAGGGAAATCGAAGACGAAAATGTCATGGCTTTACGGACAAGCTGAGAGATAGGACTGAGGTGCAGTCCATGCTCAGGCGTGACCTTGACATGTCTTTGAATGACTTCCTCGCCCTCCATTTCATGCTTCTCCCGAAGAACGCGAGTTGATCAGAAACCTTGTTCTGAACACTCACGTCCAGCTGTCTGGCGGCCTTAGATGTCTCGTTCGCCTTCATCGTGTTCGAGAAGCAAATCCCAGATGTCAGTCGTGGTTGCAGACTGCTTCAAGAAGTTGCAAAAGTCCTGGCTTCGCAGGTGGCGAGAGATGTTTTCCAGCCCTCGCAGGTGATCGCCGGGTCGGTCTGGAGGAGAGACCAGTAAAAACATGATGAACACGTCTTCGCCATCGAGACTTGCGAAGTCTACTCCGCTTCGGGAAATCGCGACGGTGGCGGACAACTTTTCAACAGATGCATGTTTGGTATGAGGAACAGCAACTCCGTTGCCGATCCCTGTTGAGCCCAGCTCTTCGCGTTTCAGGATTGCAGCCACAACCGCATCCTCGTCCGTTGCCTTAATTGCGCCGGATGCACGAAGACTGGATACCATCTCGCGGATTACGTCTTCTTTCGAGGATGATTTTAGATCTGGAAGAATGGCTTCCCGGATGACAAACTCAGTTAGTTTCATTTTTCTTCTCTCAACAAACAACGAGCGGCAAACATCTTTCGCTGCTCTGGAAATTACCTCTAAACTGCCGGGCCAGATTTACGCTGGCCCAGCAGTAAGTATGCGGATCTGCGGACGGGCATTGTCGGAATACGCAACGCGAAGTCAAAGACGACAGTTAGCTTTCCGCATCACGGCGTTTTTGAGAAACGCCGCGATCCCCAACATCGTCACTGAATGGCCGCTATTCAGCGGCCGGAGTGGAATTGCCTTCCATCATGCCTTCGACCTGCTTGGCAGCGGCGTCGGCAATCGAAGTCCTGTGCTTGTGGTCGCGGTGTTTTTCTTTGTACTTGTGGACCTGGTGTTCCATCTTATGCAGTGTTTTATCAAACGTGGCACCCGCATCTTCGCCTTCCACATGGGCAACGATTGTGTGGAAACCGTCGATTTCTACCAGCATTTCGACATCAACGCGAGGCCCTTCGAATTCGATAGTGACATCGATTTCGCTAACGGTGTTGAGATATCGGACCAGTTTTTCCGACTTTTGAGTAATGTATTCCCGCAGTTCCGGTCGTATGCTGCCATGTCGACAGGTGATAGCAACCTGCATTCGAATTTCCTTCCATCCAGTGAATTGACTCAACGCTCAGGCTTGTTGGTGGGGTTCACCCGAACAGTGCCTTCGAAAAACCGCTACGTACATCATATCACCACAAGCTGGCTAAGCGCGCGGATTCTAGTGAGGACAACCGATCAGGAAAAGTGGTCTGTTCGGGTTCTTCGGCCGAAGACCAGGAATCGGCCCGGAACCGACGGGAATCTGTGAGCCCGTCTTGCCAATTACTTCAGAGGCACGAATTCGGGGACCGACCAGCTTTTAATGGGTAGTCATCGCCACCGAACTCGCTCGCCGTTGAATCGGCGTCAACGGTGGGATCAGGATTACCTTTGCTGCCAGTTCCTAAAGATGCCGCAGGGCTTCAATGGGATCCAGATAGGCGGCCTTGCGAGCCGGGTAGACTCCGAAGATCACGCCGACGCCGATAGAAATGCACAACGACAGCACAATCGACCACGGCGCGATGCGGGGTTCGAGCGACAT
>JANMEV010000236.1:0-30350 GCA_031377305.1 Planctomycetota bacterium
TGCGGCATGCCTCGTGCCATCCGAAATGGTTTGAGGATGGAAATGAACATCCGTGTGCGGTCGCGCCGGAGCAAGTGGAGTCTGCTTTGCAGCAACTCGATTCACTACTCCGTGAGCTAGTTGTTGCGATTGTCTGGAATGGCATGACGTTTCGACAGGTTGCGGAGGTCTTCGATCTGACGCCCGCAACAGCGCACCGTCGATACGTCGAAGCACTTTCCAGCCTGCGCACGATCCTTTTGAATTCGGAGCCTGAAGCAAATGGATCAGGCGGTACTTCTCAACATACGGTGAGCAAAGATGATGAATAGTTCAAACAGCAACAAGCCCGAATTTGACGACGCAGGAACGATTCACGAATTTGAATCGATTCTGAAATCGCTAATTCCTTCCGACTGTAATCAGGGTCTTTGCAACATGCTGTTTGCCGCAGGGGTTGCTGAGGGATGCAGGGTGAAGGTCCCAATCCCATCGTCAGCGTCCCAGCCACGAGTATCTTCTCGATGGCCTAATTTTCTGGCGGGCATTGGCTGCGGAGCCCTGACTACGGCAGTTGTTGTCTTCGTGCTGTTGACACCACAGCAGTTCGCACCAACAGCCACGGATGTCGTGGAACACCAGCGACAAGAGGATCCTCAATCACTCAAGTCTCTCGTCGATGAACTTCCTGCGATTCAGAGTCCCGCTCTTTCCAGCACTAAGGCCGTTCAACTTGCTGTAGCTCCATTCAACCGTGCCGGCTCGGCTGTGGACGAGCTGGATACAAGAGGGCTAAGCCTGGTCATGCGGCAGTTTGTTCAACATCACGAAAGCGTTTCAACTCCCGGAATTGACAGACCCTCCGAGCTTACTGAGGACATTTCATCATCATCGTCTGATCGACGCAGAACTTTGAAGCAGCTGATGAATGAAGTGTTGTAGGCAGTTTCACTGAAGACGACTTTTATCTGAATGCGAGTTGTTTGCCGGCGTTCAGACATCCTGCGTATCGCCCCTTTTGTTCAGGAATTGGGAGAGTCCAATGAGACGGATTTTCGGTTTGTTTGTCGCCTTGCAGATTTCATTTGTTCCAGTGGCAATGGGTCAGACTTCGGACAAGGATGCACAGGATCCACGCGGAAAATTTGTTCCTGCCGCAGACGGAGGATTAGGCTCCACTCTAACTGACGAGCAACTCCTTGCCACGTGGGGCAAATATGAAGAGCCGAAGCCGCCATGGAAGGTCAGTGCCGCTGAAGAGCCAAAACCTGTTTTTCGGTATCAATTCTGGCCACGAGAATCGGAGCTCAAACCAGGCTCTGGCCAGGTCTACTACTTCCGAGCATTGACCAAACTCCTTCAGCGAGACCGAGCACTCGCAACATTGCGAGAGATAACCAGCCGAGAAAATCAGACATCTGCCGAAGATCGAGCTTTCATCGCCTTGATGGACCCTCTGTTTCAGGACCTGAAAACCATGGCGTACCTGGAAGACATGTCATGGGATCATCGAAGTCGCGACATCGAGGGGCCTCAACTTTATTTCTTTGATCTTGATGATATTCAGGGCGCTAGAGATCTCGCGAGATTTCTGATGGTTAAAGCGAGAACCTATCTGGCAGACAGAGATTTCGAAAATGCTTCACAGTGTATTCTGATCGGAAACCGGCTTGCCTTTTTGATTGGGCAGGGAGAGTCTGTTATCCAGCGACTGGTTGGTTGTGCGCTGCAGGCCATGATGCGGATGATTGTGGAAGAAATGGTCCAGACTCCTGGATGTCCCAATCTCTATTGGGCAATTGCCACGATACCTCAACCTCTCGTCACTATTCGCCGCTGCGTTGAACTGGAATTAAGTGCCGTTCACCGTGCGTTCCCGGCCCTTCGCCAGGCAGCGACAGCCAACTGGTCCGACACTGAAGCCGAGGACCGCTGGATTGAATGCCTGCGACAACTCAGAAAACTCAATGGAGCGGACGGTAATGCTGACGCAAGCAACACTCTTCTGGCTGTGGACTATTCCGATTTCGTTCCTTCAGCGCGCGATCGACTAAAAGCCGCAGGCGTTAGTGAAGAGCAACTTGAGAAAATGGCGGCGGCGGCAATTGTGATGGCCGATACGGCGATCGAACTAGATCGTTTGATTGACGAAGCACGAAAGGGCCTGCTGTTTCCGGGGCCTCAGAAAGACCTGCTCCTGCAGCTCAATGAAGCAGGGTTTCATGACGCTATTCGATTCGATAGTGAACCTGGCGCTTACGGATCAAAACGCTCCGCTGTTGGGTTGTTTGCTGGCCCGCTCTTTCCCGCAATCCGCCAACTGGACGCGGCCGCTGATCGAACTCCCATCATGTATCGACGTCTGATGACTATGGAAGCGATTCGAATGTACGCAGCAGCCAATGAAGGCAAGTTGCCCGATTCCATTGAGAATCTGAAACCCCTTCCCGCTGTCTTCGCATTTTCAACGGAGCTGCCGTTCGAATACCAAGTCGATAGAAATGGTGATGTGGTGACAGCAACTCTGTCCGGAAAGATCCCGAATTTCCCGACTGCGGAACATCTGACGTTTCAGATCGTGCCGTGACTGAGGTTTCGATTTCTTTTGACGTTCTTTCATCTCGTTCCGTCCTTAGACAGCACATGAGGCTCTTATGACCCGTTCTCTCATTCTTGCGTTCATTGCACTTTTGATGCCGCCCACTGATGGACTCGGCATTGCTCAGGATCCAGGTGACTTTGGAAAACTACTGGACGAGAACACGGCCTGTGTGTCATGGTTGGACTTGTCAGCGTCAGAGAATAACGGCGTTCAGGAGTTCTTTACCTTCATGGGAATGCGAATTCCCGGTCTTCGACAGGTTGGCGAGACTGCCGCTGATAAACTGAGGCGACTTCAGGATCTGGGTGTACATCGCATTTCATGGATTTACGCCGACAAACGCTTCATGAATTCGGGCCCCTGCATTGTGCTGTTCTCATCGAAAGCCGCAGCGTTGCAGGCCGAAATCGCGAAGACGCCCTTGCCGGGAATGTTCAACGTCAGCGTGAGCGATGGATCAGTTATTGTTGGACAGGAGTTGCATCTCGAGTTGCTGCTGAAGAAAGATGGCGACGCACCACAATGGATGTCCGTTCCCGAAGGGCGATCTGATTCCTCGATGGGAATGGTCGCTTCGGGTGCTGCTCTACTGGCTGCAGACGATGGCTTTCGGTTACGAAAGTTGGCGTCAACTTCAGCTGCAGATTTCGAACTGGCAGCGGCAACACTGCGAATCGAGCACGTTCGATTCACGAGCAATCAGTTTCCCAACGACGTGTCGATTCGCCTGACCTCTCGCCGCGAAGAAGATGCACTAGCGATTGATGATCTGTTAAAACGAGAACTCGCTATGGGAGCGGCCGAGCATCAGATTGCCTGTGCATCTCGCGTCGAAGGCCGCGAGATTTCTCTGGATTTAACCGATGGCGAGCAAACACGTCGACTGATTCGTCGCGTCTTTCGACTACCAACTATGGATCAATCGACCACTATGAGGGATCGCTTGAAACAGATCGCGTTGGCAATACATAACTACCACGACTCGAACGAAGCATTTCCTCCGCAGTCGACTGTTGATGTGAACGGAAGGCGATTACTGAGTTGGCGAGTTCTATTGCTGCCGTACCTGGGTCACGTCGAACTGTACGGTAAGTTTCGAGCCAATGAGCCGTGGGACAGCGAATGGAACAGAAAACTTATCTCAGAAATGCCCGACATTTTTCGTCCCGTGGAATCAACCGATCCACAACCCGGCCACACCGATCTGCTGGCGCCATTGACGGAGGATAGCCTCTTCGGTCGCCCTGGTTTACCTTGCAGGCTTAAGGATATCTCTGATGGGTTGAGCAATGTACTGATGGTTGTATCTGCCTCGCCTGAAAGGGCGACCATTTGGACAAAGCCAGACGATCTGGTCATCGACATGAAGGCTCCTGCAACTGCGATGTTCGGGCTCGATCGCGATTCTTTCTGGTGCTGCATCGGCGATGGAACTGCTCGCCTTGTGACTCGTGCATTGTCAGACGACACTCTCAGAGCCCTTTTGACCATCGACGGGAAGGAACCAAACGTCCAGTGGCCGTAGACATGGTCGCCGTTCAAACCAAAGAAAAACCGCGGCAGAAGTTGAGTTGAACTTTGAGTTCACTCAGCCCCTGTCGCGGTTTTGATTCGTTGGTATCGAGAAACGATGACTATGCTGCGAGGTCGGCATTCACGATTGACGCGTCCGTTGAAGCTGCATCTTCTGAGTCACCAGCTTTGCGACCTTCCGGCAATCGGTCTTTCACATCGTAGGCCAATCCGACGGCTCGAAGTGCTCGGATCGACCACCAGGTCATGTCGAATTCCCACCACTTGTGGCCAGCAGGAGCGACGGCTGGGTGAGCGTGGTGATTGTTGTGCCAGCCTTCACCGTAAGCCAGCACTGCAACCCACCAAAGATTTCGCGAATGATCTCGAGTGTCGTAGTTTCGGTAACCCCAAAGATGGGTTGCTGAATTTACAAACCAAGTGCTGTGGTAGGCGGCAACCATGCGAACGCACATGCCCCAGACGACAAGAGAAACGCCGAACTGCCATCCGCTGATGGCCCAGCCCGCCGCCAGAAGTACCAAACCGCTGCCCCAAAGCCATAGAGCAAACGTCTTTTCGAAGAACTGCAGCATCGGGCGATCAACAAGTTCCGGAACATAACGTTGGAACATGATTCGAGTCGATTCGGTCGTTCGCTTTGGAAATAACCACAGGAAATGCGACCACCATCCATCATTCTTCACTGGAGAATGCGGGTCACCTTCCTGGTCAGATTTATGATGATGCAAACGATGAGTCGCTGCCCATGTCAGGGGAGAACCTTCGCCGGAAAGACAACCGCAGGCCATCGCGACGAATTCTGCTGGAGCCTTCAATTTCATCGACTTGTGAGACAGATATCGATGATACCCAAGACAGATCCCGATGCTGCAGGTCGCCCAATGCAGCACCAAACAAACCGCCAGACCGGTCCAGCTAAAGAACATTGGCATAAATGCAGCCAAAGCTCCCACATGAACACCGATGAGGAACAAGGTGACAACCCAGTCGACGCTACTGAGCTTCAATCGATCCTGATGAAATGCGGCGACGAGCTGGTCAGTATCCGCCTGCGTCTGAAGTCGTTTGACTTCAGCAGCGGTCAAAACTCGCTCGGTGGATTTTGGGGAAGGCGCTGCAGTTGACATATGTTTTCCACCCAAATGGTGCGGATAAGGCAGTAAAAAAACGTTCGGCAGCTGAACAATCACCTGCAGAAAAATCCCCCAACTGACAACCAATTGAGAGATCACCAATTCGAGAATCGCTCGCTTTTTCGAGGAATCTCAGCCATGCTTCCACCAAACTCAATCAGCGGACCCACGTTGTCTATTCGTAACCGTACGTTCATTATCGACTTACGACAAGAACAGCGTGTTGTGTCGTCGTCATGACTGTGTCAAAGCTTTGTCAATGACACAAAGTGTTTCTGGGAAACGACTTACAAGACACCGTTTAACTCAAAAGCTTGTTCTGAATATCAGGAAGCAGATCCATAAGAGTGCCTAAACACTTCGCTGACGCCCCAGGGGCTGTTTGAGCCCAAGCCGTAATCGATGATCCAAATTTTTCTGCCTAATCTAACGTTCGAAGAAGAACTGGACGGTCGCGACCAACAGGTTTCAGGGACTGTCGTTCGCCTTGTCAGTGAACTCGGCTGTGCGATGGGATTGCTGTCGGATCGCACAAAACGCTTTGAAGAACGAGACATTGTTTTGATTGACGACGATGTTGATCTGTCAGGAATTCCCGAATCCCTGCAGCAGGTTCGCTTTCAGACTGTTCGATCGCTGGAGGCAGGCAGAGTGCCGGATCCGGTATTTGTCCCATGGGGCTGGAGTCCTTCGGCCGTTGCTGTCGCTCACAGGCTTGGACTGAACCCGGAGGCTCCAGCGTTGTCGACCATTCGCCGTATCAACAGCCGTGAGTTCCTGGCAGAGTTCGATTTATGCCATGCTTTGTCAGATTCAACGGCAGTGGAATCCGTAGGAATTCTGTGCTGGACATTGCCTGACGTTCAGTCTGCGCTCGAACGGTTCGCCGTTGAACATTCGAAAGGCTGGGTGATCAAATCCAACATCAGTCAGGCAGCCAGAAATCGTCTGATCGGCAATCGGCGATTTCTTAGCGAAAATGACACCCGCTGGCTGAACAATCGATTTGAAATCGGTGAGCCTGTCTATACAGAACCGTGGCTCGATTGCATCGCCGAGTGCGGTATGCAATTCACAATTCCTGCACCCGCTGAATCGCAGGAAATTCGATTCGAAGGCGCGGCGGAGATGCTGACGGATACCGCCGGTCGCTATCGCGGCAGTGTCATTTCGCGAGATTCAACGGCATCGTGGTGGCATTCAGCAGTGATGCATTGCCGCCAAATTGCTGAACGAGTTCGTGCGTGTGGTTTCTGGGGCCCTATCGGAATGGACTGCATGCTGTTCCGAAGGCCCTTGGATGGCCTTCCATGGATCCGCATGTGCCATGACATCAATGGCCGTAACACAATGGGCCGTGTCGCACTGGCTTTGCGACCGTATCTGGACGTCGATGAAATTGGTTACTGGTGTCACGGCTCGGAGAAATCGAAAGCGAATGGGCAAAATGTATTCGATTGCCTCGACGCAACAGACGTACGGATTGTGCCGACCAGCCCGGACAGAATTGGATCGACGCCGACAAACCTGCGGACAGCTCTGCTGATTTCGAAGGATTGCGAACGACTCAATCAGGTCACCCGCAAGATTCTGGGCCAGAACATCCGAGGACCATTTACACCAAATTAGTTTCCCCGCGAACCATTGCCAGGCAATGAGCCGCCGTCGGCTGTGTCATGCATCCCGGATTCATTGACCACTCTACTACTGATAGAGTCAGCTAACTTTTGAGGCCGAGTTCGGCGTCGTATCGACTGACGAAAGACAACCATCTGCCATGACCGATTCGATAAACCGCCACGGAGAAAACCTGCTTCCATGGTCGCAGGAGTGGTACGATCAGCAGACTCGCACAATTGGCGAATCCGCCTGCCAGCAACTGGGCTTGTATGTCATCCCGGCGACAATGCGTCTGTCCGTTGTTATCCCTGTGTACAACGAAGAAAAGACGCTTCGGCTTCTGATCGACAAAGTTCGCGAAGTTCCAATTCGCAAAGAACTGATTCTGATCGACGACTGCAGCAAGGATCGGACTCGAGACGTCCTGAAGCAGCTTGAAGCCGAAGGCGGAAACGATGACTTCAACAGGATTCGCATCTACTTCCACGATGTTAACAAGGGCAAAGGCGCAGCCCTGCGAACGGGGTTTTCTCACGTGGAAGGCGACATCGTCATCATTCAGGACGCTGACCTTGAATACAATCCCGCTGAGTACCCTCGTCTGCTGCAACCGATCGTCGAAAACAAAGCCGACGTCGTTTTCGGAAGTCGATTCCTCGGCGACCGAGCTCATCGAGTGCTCTACTTCTGGCATTACCTCGGCAACCGATTTCTAACGACGCTTTCCAACTGCTTCACCAACCTGAACCTGTCAGACATGGAAACCTGCTACAAGGTTTTCCGCCGAGGAGTGATCGACGAAATCGCGCCGAAGCTTGTTCAGAATCGATTTGGCTTTGAGCCGGAAATCACCGCTCGAGTCGCGAGGAGGGGATTTCGAGTCTTCGAAACGTCGGTCAGCTACGCCGGGCGAACCTACGCCGAGGGAAAGAAGATCGGCTGGCGAGACGGCTTCAAAGCGCTTTGGTGCATCGTTCGATTCGGCCTGGCAGACTAACCCGCGATTCGGCAATCGAACTCAGTTCACATCTTTTCCAGTCAGCAACTTCTCAACCGAGTCCGCCCGCGACCCCAGTTCAATTGCGCTGCGACGGATATCTTCGCCACTGACTGTGCCTCGGGGGTAAGTGTCGACCATCACGAAATACGGTCGACCGCCGATGTCGCGGATCGAGATGCCTCCGTGATGCATGATTGCATTCAGCCTCAAAGCGTCTTCGTAGAAATCGGTCCTCGCTTCACAGCAAATGCTGTAGATCATCAGCAGTCGGTCGCCCGCCGAGTGTTCGCTGTTCTCAACGTAAACCGTTTGAGTTCGCTCATCACGCAGGGTGAGATGGACCCGGAAACCGTCTTCATTATCTGCCTCCCAGCGGATATTCGGAAGTCCATTGAACGCATCGTAGATCAGGTTATCCAAATCGCGTGCAGATCCCAATACGGCCTGCAGCAACTGTGACGCCGCCGATGCGTCTCGCGGGCGATTGCGAGGATCGCGGTTCAGCATCAATGACACACATTCAGCGATATCCAGCGGAATATCTTCGTTGATGCGACGAACGCTGGTGTACTGAGCTGTCAGAATTGACTTCATCAGAGTACTGACTGAATCCCCTTCAAATGGGAAACGACCGGTCAGCATCAGATAATAACACACACCCAACGCATACACGTCGCTCGCCGTCGAAGCGTCGTCGCCTTCGAAAAGCTCTGGCGCCATGAAGTAAGGTGTGCCAGCCAGGTTGGAATTTGGAAGATCATCGCCGACGACTCGCTTTGCCAGACCAAAGTCGACGATCTTCGGAACACCACCAGGTGTGACTAGAACGTTGTCGGGCTTAAGATCGCGATGAACGATACCCAAACGATGAGCCATCGAAAGCCCGCTGGCAATTCCAACGGCCATCGCAGTGGATCGAATGGGTCCAATCGCGCCGTGCTCGTCGATCTCGCACTGCAACGAATGCCCGGGAACGTATTCCATTTCGAGGAAATGAAAATCGTCGACTCGACCAATCGCATGAGTCGTAACGACATTCGGATGCACCATCGCCGCCGCCGCACGACCTTCATTTTCGAATCGTTGCACATAGTCCACTTCGCGCGACACTTTGCGAGGCGACAGCAATTTGAGTGCACAGAGTCTTTGAAGGCTGGTGTTGCGAGCCAAATAGACTACTCCCATGCCGCCGCGGCCAATCATCTTCTGGCATTGGTAGATGTCGAGAACCTGACCCGGAAGCAGAAGTTGGTCCAACTCCATATCCGTCGATGACGCCACCGAGTCGGCATCGCCAGCATTCAGAATGGTCGTTTCCTTTTGCCAAACTCGATCATCGTCCCGCATAACTATTCCGCATAACTATTCCGCAGCACGGACAGGCTGACATGTCAGACGACAATATTTGGTTACACGCAGAGCAATAAACGTTTGCCAAAGTCAGTTCGTCCATTCCCAACAAATTGTCAGCAGCAACGGACCACGAGAGTGACATTTGCCTGACAAAACGAGCGAAGTCGGTCAAGCCAACACCGCCACTAAGACCAGTTGTCAGTTTTGCTCACCGCTGATGATACCAGAGTCCCGGTGAGCTACGCGAGGGTTTGCTATTGAACGTGTTCGTCGCTCACTCCAAAATCCTGGCGGTGACAATAAAACCTGGCCCATTCAGTGTCAGTTGTGTGAAGAATGCCAACCGTGTGGGACACGGATTATGATGCAAATGTTCATGCTGTTGATCCTGACGGCTTGACCTAGGGGGCCATCGGAGCCGAAGAATTCCACGAAAACCAAAAAATCGATGAAAACAGTCTGGGTCCATCGAAGCCGCGGCAACCTTCCTTCAATCCTGATGTTGACATTTCAAACCACTGCCCGGCAAACAAAACGACAACAAAAACAGGCGGAATCCACATCAGGCATCAGAACTTTGGTCAGTTTTTGTCAGATAGAACAGTGAATGAGACTTTCGGGGCGGCGCTGCCTTGAGGAACAGCAGGCCGTCACGGATTTCTGAATTCCCTTTACTTTGATCATTCCCGCCTCTGAGTGCCGGGGCGAGCGTTAGAATCGAAGAGTCGGCGAGCACTGGACGGTTTCAACCTCTGGGTCGTCCTAAGAAGGATCTGCCATACTGCCAGGACAGATCGGTGGGCCTTAAAAGATCATGACATCTATCGTTTTGGAAATGGGACCTTGACCACGGCAAGTCCTCAGGCTGTTTTTCTTGAGCACGAAAGCTGGCTTCGCACCGTCGTGCGCAGTCGTTTGAACGAGCCGGATGCGATTGAGGACGTCATGCAAAACATCGCTCTGGCGATTGTGAAGCATCGAGCGGTGTTGAGCGAGGTGAATCGAATTGGTGCGTGGTTGTACCAAATCGCGATTCGGCAAGTGCTAATGTACCGTCGAACATCAGGGCGGCGAAGGAAGATGCTGGGGAGGCTTGAAGCTGACCATTCGTCTTCAAGCGAACCGATCTCGCCATTGCAGAGTGTCATTGCCGCCGAAACTCAGGAGAACGTCAGCCGGGCATTGAGTGAACTCAGTGAAATCGACCGACAAATCCTGATGCTGAAATACTCCGAGGGCTGGAGCTACCGTCAGTTGGCAGAGCACATGGGTGTTCAGGAAGACACGATTGAATATCGCCTGTTACGGGCAAGAAAAAATCTCCGACAGTTGCTTCGCCAGTTGGGCGAAGAGGGTGTGCAACTATGCTGATGAATGAACGTGATGAACTGCTTCTGCAGAAGTGTGTGGACGACCAATTGTCCCCCGAAGAGACTCGCGCATTGTTGAACCGCCTCAATTCCATTGAAGCGGGCTGGCAATCCTTAGCTTGTGGGCTCATGGAAGATCGAAGTCTTCGAAAAGCATTGGCGACATCTTCCACACCATCGTCGAGCCGGCCACGGGGAACGCCTACGATCACTGCGAGGCCAACTGCAAATAAATCGCAGACCACGCGTGCGGTTGTTCGTCATTGGTGGTCGCACCCGGTAACGTCGCTGACCCTGTGTGCGGCGATCGCGTTTGTCGGTGGCATGCTCATTCCAGATCTCCGATCCGGCAGCGCTGGCACGATGTCGTCGGTTGCGGCCCTTTCTCCGCCAGCTGGTTCTTCAAGCCCGGTCGTCTCTGGGAATGTTGTCGGACAAGGAGCAGTTGGCGGTGGTTATCGGCTTCAAATGCAACAGGGGAACAGCGGGGTCGAAATCCCGGTCTACGACCGACTACAGGAGCTGTATCAACTGGACCGGGACCACCCGTTGTTTTCAGAACTAACGAACAGGCAGGAAAAAATTCGCTGGATGCTTGTGCCGGTAGAAGACAACAAGTCTATGTTGATTCCGGTAACGGAAGACACGGTTTCTGATATGCAATAGAGGTCCGCGACGGTACGTTCCAGGACTTCAAGTCACCCTCCACCCCACATCCAAAATCACCACACGCAAGTTCATTTTTCGTTTGAGACCGCTGGAGCATTTCATGAAAAGCCTAACCACACTATTGATTGTTGGAATTCTGTTGTGTAGTCCCGCCTTCGCTCCAACTGCGAAAGCTCAGGCAACCGTGGCGACACTCACGTTTGTTGCAACTTTTTCAGACGAAGTGGCGGAAAAAGAGGACGAGTCTGTCGCAGAAAAGGCGCCGCAAGGAGACTCCAAAGTCAAGCTCAACGGTAAGGTGATCCTGATCGGGCCAGACGGCGAAAAGAAAGAGTTCGACATCAATGATCCAAAGACCGGAACATTCCTGCTGGAAATCGGCGGCGACAAAGACGCCGAAGGAATGTCTGATTCGGAAGATGCTGAGACTGAAAAAGGCCCGGCCGCCTCAGAGGACGTAAAGCTCGAAGAACGCTTTGTGATTGGCGTGCAATGCGAAGATGCAAGCGAAGTGCTGAGAGCCCATTTGGGGATTGCCGATAAAGGTGTCGTCATCAATGACGTTCGCGAAGAGACTCCTGCGGATGAAGCGGGGCTGCAAAAGTACGATGTGGTGTTGAAGATCAATGACAAGGAACTTCTTTCTCGTGAAGATCTGATCAATTCAGTTCTGGAATCAGAAGGAAAGAAACTGGAACTTGCCATTATCCGCGCCGGCAAGCCGCTGTTCATGGAGGTCACCCCAATCAAGATGAAAGTACCAGTGGCGGCTGCCAGTTCGACGATGGATCTCAACGCGTTAAGCGGCGTCACGGCAGGCCAGCAGATTCGACTTCGCCTCAGCCATCCTGGCGTTTTGATTCAGGAAAGCGTGCCTCAGGATCAGGAAGAGATCAGCCGTCTGGTCGAGCGTATCCGGTCCAGTGCCGGTGATGAAGCGGCCAAATCCATGATCGAAGCACGCGACGCCATGATGCTTCGTGCCGCTCAACGTCACCTCCGTTCAGAAGAGCAAACCAAAGCATTGCACGAAACACTGAAAAATCTGCAAGAGCAGATGAAGGGCCTTCAGGAACAAATGAAGGGTCTCCAGGAACAGCTTCCAAAAGGAAACTAAGTTCAACTCAGAAACCGCCCCGTTAAATCAAGCCGCGTTAATCTATTCTGCGGGGACACTTTCAGAGTACTGGAAACGCATGGATATTCTAAAGGAGATCAACCCCGAATTGGATGGCAGTTTGTCGGCCGAAATAGGGGTTGATGGTCTTCCGGATCTGGCCTGTGGTTGGGTGCTCCGCGAGTACTTTCCAGCGGGACGACTGCTAAAACTCATCGTGCCGCATCACCCGGATATTCTGCTTGACACTTCCGATACAGAATCCGCGATTCGCGACGATGACCGCATGCCGTATTGGGCCTATCTCTGGCCAGCGGCGATTCAGATGGCGGATGTCATACTCAGCACCGCATGTCCGAGGGGAACGCGGGTGTTGGAACTCGGCTGCGGCCTTGGGCTAGTTGGACTCTCTGCACTCGCCTGCGGTTACCACGTCTCGCTGACAGACTACGATCCGCGGTCGGTGGCTGTTGCAGCGATCAATGCGCAACTCAATGGGTTCAGTGCATTCGATGCATTCAAACTGGACTGGCGTGCGCCTCTGGATTTGCACTATCCAATGATTGTCGGCTGCGACCTGCTGTACGAGGCGCGCAATCACTCACCGATGCTGGACCTGCTCGACAGGATGCTGACTCCTGACGGCGTCTGCTGGCTTGGCGACGCCGGTCGTAACGCGGCTTCGGAGTTCTGGTTGCTCGCACAGGAACGAGGGTTTTCTGTCATCATCCATGATGCCGACGGCGAACAACGACAAAAGCCCGGTTGCCACTTCCAGTGGTTCGAGTTGTTCCGTTGATTCGCGAGTGACCATGGCCATATGGCGAGTGCCTCGTTAGGCATAAGAACGGGGTTCTCGTTTTCAGCCGGACCACGACGGTGTCCGGTTCTCAATCACGGGCTCGTGCCTTGTCAACACTTGATTCTGGAGTTGCAGCAGGACCGTTTTCGCCGACGGAACTGCGAAACGACGTAGGCGAGCCGTTCCGTCGGCTCGCATTCAAACCCAAGTCTGAGTTCTATAAAACACTCGCGCAGAGCGGTTGATTCTGTGAACACCAATTTCAAGCGTCAACGCAGCCTAACGTCGAATAACCCATCGCGGCCAATGCATAGCCGCGAAAGCTGAATGAGTGGAATCCCTCAAGGCCGAGGCGGAAGCAACTCTCGGGGATCACTGATGCGAGATGTACGCTCCTTAATGTTTGGCATGCCATCGAATGGCCGTGAGACGAGTGAATTTTCAACACTTGCAAAGCAAGGGGCAGGGCGTGAGGCGTGAACTTAAGTTAAAATTGTGAAGAATAAAATTCCGGCGATCGCGATCGCTTAAGAAAATGCTATTTTTGCCAGCAAAAACAGGTATTGACGTCTTCTGCCGGTTTCTCCTAACTTCCCTCTCACTCGAACTGTAGTTCCTTCAGTTCAAATCTCCTCTCTTCGTTCTCCCCTCTCGAATGTTCGTCGTTTTCTCCTGCTGAATTTTAAGGTCGGAACTGGAACATTTCATTCCGCCTCTTGCATTTCAGTACTCGGAAATCGTGCATTCACCATCCCGCCTTGTTGCCGACTTCTCGGTAGCTCACCGGAGGATCTCAAATGTATCGTCTTGCAAGCTTGTTTACTGGCCTGCTCATGGTTAGCTCTCTGAGTGGCTGTTGCCTACTCGGTCACGGTGGTGGGTATTCTCCATATGGCGGCGGCGGCTACTACGGTGGCGGTCAGGGCGGCGGCTGCGGTCCGTGCCAGAGCGGCGCATGTGGCGCGATGGCAAACCCACAATATCCGTCTGCGAATCTCTTCAGCCCAGCTGCTCCTCAGTTGAGCATGATGCAGGGACAGCCGACAATGGTGCCGCAAACTCAGATGGTCATGACAGACAATCTGTCGCCGTTCTAGCTGACCTTTTAAGTCGTCAGGCTTTGTGCAGTTGTCTCGCATGATTCTCCGCGAACACTGAGGCATTTGCTGCGACGACGCTGGGCTGATCCGTTTGCTTGCCGCAGACCTGCGCGGGCTCGCTCACATCCAGCGCGATGAATGCAACGGGCAAGGTTCCTCCTGCTTTGTCCCCACTGTTTTGATGCCGAGCGATTCGATTTTTGTTGAATCGCTCGGCATTTTGCTGCGCTGCTTTTGGCATCATAACGCCGATCACATGCAAGCTTCGCCGGTACGCAAGGATTGTGTGTTCAGTAGCGAGAAGCTTTGCAGACGCTAACGTACCAAACTATTGAATTCCCTTTGCTCGTGTTGCGTGCATGAATTCCGCTCTGAGTCATTCGAATGTCCTCATCATCCTTTCCGCTTCTTCCGGACTCCACTTGCGGTGGCGGACCAGGATCCGTCCCTGTCTTCAACTGTATCGTGCTTTTGCGACGCATTGAGGAAACGGGGCGACTTCACGGTCGAATCGCCAACCTTCCGGATCTTTCTGCAGAAGGCAATGCCGAGCGAGAACTGCTGATGGTTCTTACGAAGCGATTCAAGTCGGTAGTTCAGGATCACGTTCAGCAACAGCGAGCCATTCCCTGGATCGATCCACCCGAATCACCAGCTCCCGGTGAGCAGCAGCGGTTTATTCCCGTTCATCTTTGAACCGGTCTCTTTTAAGCGATCCGGTGCGTACTCCAGTAATCCAGAAAGCTTACCATGTCCGTCCTCAGTTCGAATCGAGCACCGGGTCGTCAGAAACTCGTCAAGACGCGAATCATCGCGACCGTTGGACCGGCCAGCGAATCGACTGAAGTGCTCCGCGACCTTGTTGTCTCGGGCGTGGATATCTTTCGCCTGAATTTTGCTCACGGAACTCATGCGTGGCTATCCGAGCTTGTTCGCAAGATTCGTCAGGTCTCCGCGGAACTCGACACCCCGGTCGGACTGCTGGCGGATCTTTCCGGCCCCAAAATTCGCCTCGGAGAAATTCCCGGTGGCGACGTGCAATGCAACGAAGGGGCAACCTTCCGCTTCATTCGTGGTCTGAAATCCGAAGTTGCCACTGACCTTACCTGCACGTACGAGCCGCTCATTGACGACGTAAAGCCGGGCGATCGCATCCTGCTGGCTGACGGCACGGTTGGAATGATCGTCGTCGAAAAAGACAGCGCCGCTCAGTGGGTCAACTGCCTTATCATTCAGTCTGGAAAAATCCGAAGCCGCCAGGGAGTCAATCTGCCGGGAGTGGCTCTCAGCACTCCGAGTGTTACGGAAAAAGATCGCAAGGACCTCGCGTGGGCGCTTCAAAATCACATCGATTTTGTGGGTTTGAGCTTCGTACGTCAGGCCGAAGACATTCGCGAACTGCATCGACTGATTGAGTCGCATCATCCCAAAGTCGTGCCGCTGATTGTGGCAAAGATCGAAAAGACAGAAGCCATTGCTGACCTCGACAACATCCTTCATGCCACCGACGCTGTGATGGTGGCGCGGGGCGATTTGGGTGTGGAAGCGGAAATCAGCCGAGTTCCCATTCTTCAAAAGCAAATTATTCGACGCTGCAATGAGCTACGAATTCCGGTCATCACGGCGACTCAGATGCTGGACAGCATGCAGTCCAACGAACTCCCCACTCGCGCTGAAGTGACGGATGTCGCCAACGCTGTCATCGACGGCACCGACGCGGTGATGCTCTCCGGTGAAACCGCCATTGGTGCTCATCCGGTTCAATGCGTGCGAATGATGGACCGGATCGCATCCGAAGCGGAGCCGCTTGTCATCGCAGCAAACGTAGGCACGCTTCGCGACGATGAAACTCGCCGCGCAAGACCCGTGACCGAAGCGGTGACTCGTGCCACCATTGCGGCTGCTGAGTATCTTCAGGCGGACCTCATCGTCGTAGCCACGGTCACAGGCCGAACGGCGCTTGCGCTGTCGCGAATGCGAAGCAAAGTTCCAATTCTGGCGTTTACAGACAAAGAAGAGGTGGCCCGACGGATGTGCATGTATTGGGGCGTCACGCCTGTTTTCAGTCGTGTCGCTCAGCAATCTGCCGAAGCGTTACTGCAATACGTCGTCAAATGGGGACAGAGAAACGACCTGCTGGGTTCAGGCAGTAAGGTGATCATCGTGGGTCACGCAAACTGGCTGGGAGAAACCCACGACCTGATGATGGTGCATGTTGTTCCGTAGTCAATTTTCCGGGCAATAATGGTCCAGAAAGTCGCCGGTCGAGTAATCGGCAATGCGCCCGTTGCCAGATTTCGTGGATATGGCACACGTATGGCTTCTGGATCCGATTCGAATTCGCCCCAAATTAACCCCTATGAATGCCAAAGAGTCGCAAAAGACACCAAAACTCTTCGTAATTCGAGAGAATCACGGGGCAAAGGAGTGCCCCATTGAATGGGTCTGACTTGAATCCTACAATCCGCCGCTTTTGGTTAATCTGGGTCGGGTGCTGGACGTTCGGCAAAATATGCCGATGCGGCTATGCCTTGCTTCTTCGATCTGCGAAAACTCCGTGACTGCTGCGGTTTACGATCAGATCGGTGATTTGTGAGTTCAGAACGGGTGCGTGAATTTTCGACATAGTCGTTACTGTTGGAATATCCGGGCTGAGCCGGTGCGCGCCTTTGACGTAGTTTTCGAGAGATGACAGCGAATCCTGAATGGGGTCACGCGTCGTTTTCCCGAGGCGGCGACTCGCATACTTTCATAGATCCTGTTGGTTGAATTTCATCTCTGGGGAAACGAATGTCGGATCAGGCATTTAATGATCAGGTTTCGGGGATTGCTCCGGAAGAACTCGATGAGTGGTACGAGTCTCTGGAAGATATTCTTCATCGTTACGGTGAAGACAAGCTGAAAGCCCTGCTGGTCTGTCTTCAGGAGCGTGCGTATGCTCGCGGAGTCAAACTGCCGTTCACGGCCAATACTCCGTATATCAACACGATTCACCATACCGATCAGGTGAAGTTCCCGGGCAACCGGGAAATGGAACGCCGGATCAAAAGCTACGTGCGTTGGAACGCGATGGCGATGGTTGTCCGTGCCTACCAGAAGGGCGGCGGCGTCGGTGGCCATATCTCCACATTTGCCTCGTCTGCCACTCTCTATGAAGTGGCACAGAATCACTTCTTCCATGCTCGAACAGCTGATCACACTGGCGACATGGTTTACTTTCAGGGTCACGCTTCGCCCGGAATGTATTCACGCGCCTTTCTGGAAGGTCGTCTGACAGAAGGGCATCTCGACAACTTCCGTCGTGAGCTGCCTGCTGGCACCGGGCTATCGAGCTATCCGCATCCTTGGTTGATGCCAACGTTCTGGCAGTTTCCAACGGTATCAATGGGTCTTGGTCCGATCTGCTCGATCTATCACGCGAGATTCCTGCGATACATGGAACATCGCGGTTTGGTGGATACATCCAAGTCTCGCGTTTGGGCTTATCTTGGCGATGGCGAATGCGACGAGCCGGAATCACTCGGCGCTTTAACCTTGGCGTCTCGCGAAAATCTGGACAACCTGACCTGGGTCATCAACTGCAACCTGCAGCGACTGGATGGACCTGTTCGCGGCAACGGCAAGATCATTCAGGAACTGGAAGCCGCATTCCGAGGCGCAGGCTGGAACGTAATCAAAGTCGTCTGGGGCACAGACTGGGATCCGTTGCTCGACAAGGACGTGGATGGTCGTCTGGTCAAGCGAATGGGCGAAGTCGTTGACGGCCAGTACCAAAAGTACACTGTTTCCGATGGAGACTACATTCGTAAGCACTTCTTTGGCGCGGACCCCGAAGTTCTGAAGATGGTTGAGCATCTCTCCGATGACGTTATGCAGAACATTCGTCGCGGTGGCCACGATCCTGAGAAGGTTTACGCGGCATATCATGCCGCCGTGAATCACAAGGGGGCTCCGACCGTGATTCTGGCGAAGACCGTGAAGGGTTATGGGCTTGGCGACGCCGGTGAAGGGCAGAACAAAGCGCACAATTCGAAGAACGTAGAGATGGCACCGCTGCGAGCTTTTCGAACTCGCTTCAACCTGCCCATCAGCGACGCCGAACTCGAAAAGCTTCCGTACTACAAACCGGCGGAAGACAGCCCGGAAATGGTCTATCTTCGCCAGAAACGGGCGGCTCTCGGTGGTTTCGTGCCGTCGCGAACTGTGGTGCCGGATCCTTTGGAAATACCGGCCCTTGGTGACAAAGCATTCCAGGCAAAAGGCTTGCTGCCAGGCAGCGAGGCAGTTGGTTCAACGACCGGAGCACTCGGTCAGATTCTGCGCGGTTTGATCAAGCACATGGGCGTGGGAAAACGCATCGTCCCGATCATTCCAGACGAAGCCCGAACGTTCGGGATGGAAGACTTGTTCTCCCAGTGCGGGATTTATTCGAGCAAGGGTCAGCTCTACGAGCCAGTGGATGCGAAGAACGCTATCTACTACCGTGAAGCCAAGAACGGCCAGCTTCTCGAAGAAGGAATCAACGAAGCCGGTGCGATGAGTTCCTTCATCGCTGCTGGTTCCGCATATGCGAATCTCGGGATGAACATGATTCCGTTTTATGTCTACTATTCGATGTTCGGCTTCCAGCGAGTCGGCGACTTGATCTGGTGCGCCGCGGATACTCGCTGCAAGGGTTTCCTTTGCGGAGGAACCTCTGGTCGAACGACGCTGAATGGCGAAGGTCTGCAACACGAAGACGGTCACAGCCAGTTGATGGCCTCAACCGTTCCAACGATCCGATCGTACGATCCTGCGTTTGGTTTTGAGCTGGCAGTGATTGTGCAGCATGGTCTCCAGAGGATGTATGGTGACGGCGAAGAGATCTTCTACTATCTGTCTGTGTACAACGAAGATTACGTTCAGCCTGCAATGCCTGATCGGGGCGAAGTGGTCGATGGCATCATCCGTGGGATGTACCGCTACAGTTCAACCGATAGCGGCGATGGTCAGCGACATCGTCCGCAGTTGTTTGGCAGCGGTACGATTTTGCGGGAGGCCATTCGGGCTCAGCAGATTCTGAAGGACAAGTACAACATCGGTTGCGACGTGTGGAGCGTCACCAGCTACAACGAACTGCGTCGTGACGCGATGGATTGCCAGCACTGGAACGATCTGCATCCGGGTCAACCAGCCAAGCGCAGCTACCTCGAACAGATTCTGGACGGGATCACGGGACCATTCATTTCGACCAGCGACAATGTTCGACTTGTGGCTGACCAGATTCGTGAATGGATTCCGGGTGAATATATCGTGCTGGGAACCGACGGCTTCGGACGCAGCGAAACGCGTCCGGAACTGCGTCGCCACTTCCAGATCGACGCTGAATGCACAACGTACGCAACACTTCGAGGCCTCGCTCGCATGGGTGCGTTCGATGGGTCAAAGCTGCCTGATGTGCTGAAGCAACTGGAGATTAACGCGGAGAAGATTAACCCTCTGAATGCGTGAGATTTGAAATCTTAAACTCCAAATCTCAAATTTCTGGCGGTCGTTTGTGATTCACTGAACACTGAAAACTGAGAACCGAAAACTTTCCTATGTCCCTCGAATTCAAACTGCCGGAAGTGTCTGAAGGTGTGACCTCAGTTGACGTCGCAGAAGTGCGAGTCAAAGAAGGTGACGTCATCGAATCGGGTGCGATCATCTGCGAAGTCGAAACGGATAAAGCCGTTGCCGAAATCGCATGTCCGCATGCTGGCAGGGTTTTGAAGGTCCTGATCAAGTCAGGCGACAAGATTTCCGTAGGGCAACCCGTGTTAATGATTGAAACCAGCGGAGCAGCACCTGCACCGGCTCCGGCAGCCAAACCGGCACCGGCAGCTGCTCCTGTTGCAGCTTCGACGCCCGCGACCACAGCGGCTCCCCAGATGCCGGTTACCGCTCCGGTGGCCAGCGGTCCAGTTGATTTCCGGCTTCCGGAAGTTTCGGAAGGCGTCACAAAGGTTGACGTGGCATCTGTGGCAGTGAAAGTCGGCGATGCCATCACAAGCGGTGCCGTCGTTTGCGAAGTCGAAACGGACAAAGCTGTTGCAGAAATCACCTGTCCTCATGCCGGCACCATCACCGCTGTCCATGTGAAACCGGGCACATCGATTGTGATCGGTGAGCTACTACTAACGATCAACGCAACGGCGGGCTCTTCTGCCTCTGCGGCGAAAGCTCCGTCGGCGGCTCCGGCACCGGCTGTTTCGCAGACCGCAACTCCGGCATCGGCTCCCGCTACACAGGCAACCGTCTCGGCTGCTGCTCCCGTCGCAGCGGCAGGAGCAAAGGCTGATGGTCCTCCAGCACCCGCTGGTCCGGCCACTCGTCGACTGGCTCGCAAACTGGGTGTCAACCTGAAGCTCGTCAAGGGCACGGCGGCTGGCGGACGAATCACGATCGAAGACGTTGAAGCCTACGTTCGAGACCGAATTGCTCAGCCGGCTGTCCCTGCGGCAGCATCGGGCCAGGGCTACGGAATGGTTCAGGCTCAGCCACTTCCGGACTTCACCAGGTTCGGTCCAGTCGAAAAAGTCGCGATGAGCAAAATCTTCCGAGTCTCCGCGTCAAACCTTCACACGGCCTGGGTCACGATTCCACATGTGACACAACATGATCTCGCCGACATCACGGAGCTGGAGTCTGCTCGCAAACGTTATGTGAAAGCGAATCCGAACTCGCCAAAGATCACAATGACGGCAATCATGATCAAGGCCGTGGTTGGAGCACTCAAGGCGTACCCCAACTTCAATTCCAGCGTCGACATGGTGAGTGGAGAATTGGTTCTGAAGCAGTACTACCACATCGGCGTGGCGGTCGACACGCCAAGCGGACTGGTTGTCCCGGTCATCCGAAACTGTGACCAGAAGAACGTTCTTCAGGTCGCTGCAGAACTGACCGACATCGCCGGCCGAGCCCGCGATCGCAAGCTTAAGACCGAAGAAATGCAGGGCGGATCGTTCACGATCACAAATCTCGGCGGCATCGGCGGAACTGCGTTCACTCCGATTGTGAATTACCCCGAGGTCGCGATTCTCGGCATGTCACGAGGCCTCAATCAACTGGTGATGGAAGAAGGCCAGATCGTCGAACGCCTGATGCTTCCGCTGTCATTGTCCTACGACCATCGCGCCGTCAACGGGGCCGACGCCGCTCGGTTCATTGTGAAACTGTCTGGCAGCCTGACGAACTTCTTTGAGTTGTTCTAAACGCAGAATTCTCCCATCTGCCCCGCTTTTCCATGTCGAGCGAAACACTGCCTCGACCGAAACGCGGATGGGCAACCACGAATCTGTACAGTATCTGTCAGGCTCAGCACGTGGCATACTCGAAGTGAATTGGCAGGAATTCTGAACCTGAACCGCCGTGCGCTCGAATGCAGTGGTGTCTAAGTTTTATCATGTGGCTTCGCGGCTCAGGAGGAATTGCGCCGCGAGAGTATTTTAGACGAACGAAATAGCACCGAAAGTAGTGAATCATGGGCAAGCCAACTGGCTTCAAAGAGTTTGCTCGACAAGTCCCCTTGGACCGAGACCCTCTGCTGCGAATTCTGGACTGGAAAGAATTCCACGACCACATGCCTGAAGCGGAACTCAAAACGCAAGGCGCGCGGTGCATGGACTGCGGCGTTCCGTTTTGCCATACGGGCGACTTAATGGCGAACATGGCGTCCGGCTGTCCAGTGAACAATCTGATTCCGGAATGGAACGATCTGGTCTATCAGGGCCGCTGGCGCGACGCACTGGATCGGCTTCACAAGACGAATAACTTCCCGGAGTTCACCGGCCGAGTCTGTCCGGCTCCATGTGAAGGTTCCTGCTGTCTTAGCGTCATCGAACCTGCTGTTACAATCAAAAACATCGAATGTTCGATTATCGACCATGCGTTCGAAAAAGGCTGGGTGATTCCTGAGCCTCCTCAGGTTCGTACCGGAAAGAAAGTGGCAGTTGTCGGATCCGGTCCTGCGGGATTGGCGGCAGCGGCTCAACTGAACAAGGCCGGACACTTCGTCACCGTTTACGAACGAGATGATCGCGTCGGCGGTTTGTTGATGTACGGCATTCCGAACATGAAACTCGACAAGCACGAAGTTGTCGATCGTCGAGTTCGCATTATGGAACAGGAAGGAATCACCTTCTTCACCAATACGACGATTGGCAGGGACGTTCCCGGTTCACAGTTGCTGGAAGACTTCGACGCGGTTGTTATCGCAACTGGTTCAACTCGTCCGCGTGACCTTGAAGTGAAGGGCAGAAATCTGAAGGGCGTCCATTTTGCGATGGACTTCCTCCGTCCGAACACCCGCAGTCTGCTCGACAGTAAACTGGAAGACGGAGAATTCATCAGCGCGAAGGGCAAGAATGTTGTCGTCATCGGTGGCGGTGACACAGGTAACGACTGCCTCGGCACTTCGATGCGTCATGGCTGTAAGTCGATCGTTAACTTTGAGATCGTCGAAAAGCCGCCTCTGCAGCGATCGTCCAACAACCCCTGGCCGCAGTGGCCCCGCGTGTTTAAAGTGGACTATGGTCACGAAGAAGCCGCAGCAAAGTTTGGCGAAGATCCGCGAGCCTTCTGTATTCAGACAGCCGAGTTTGTGGATGACGGCCACGGCAACGTGAAGGCCGTTAAAACGATCGAAGTGGACTGGCAGGTCATGACCGAAGGCGGGCCTCCGTTTGTACCGATTCCAGGCACGGAAAAAGAGTACCCAGCCGACCTTGTCTTCCTGGCTCTGGGTTTCCTTGGCCCTGAACATCCAGTCGCGGAACAGCTGGGTGTGAAGATCAAAGAAGGCCGCGGTGGCATGAGCTGGCTTGATGCCGAACACGAAAAGTACACAACGACAAACAAGAAAGTGTTTGTCGCGGGGGACTGTCGTCGAGGCCAGAGTCTTGTCGTCTGGGCCATCAACGAAGGTCGCGGAGCAGCTCGCGAAGTCGATCGCTTCCTGATGGGCTCGACTGACTTGCCGTAGACGACCTTACAAGACCAGGGGCGGCCAAAAACAACGGTGTGACCAAACGCGAGTTCGATGGCCCTTGCTGACTTTAAACACGCTGTTGATTTAACAGATACTCCGATCAACTATTTCGAACTGCGCGGCCACGGCCATTTCTTCCGCGTGGATGGCGAAGGCCTGACGCTATCAAACTCGGGGGGCGTCGCGTGCAAGCTTCCCGGGGATGCATCAAATTCAGCGACTCTGTTTTCATCAGGACCGAGAGTCTTCGAACCATAGAAGCGATCATCGTTGAGGGTTTCCGGGAACTCATCTGAAAAATCACGTCGAACATCCGATACCGACCGAGCGTGCACTCGCCCATCGAAGCTGTCGCCTCGCGGATCGGCAACAGTTTTAAGCGTCGGAGTCGGCATAGGCGATTGCTTCTGCCGGCGCTGAAATTCAGGATCATGGTGAAGCTGGTTGCGAACCACGTTGCCAAGGTCCACAACGTCCACGCTGCGTCCGCTGGGAGGCTGCCAAAGCGTATCCGCGATCTGACAGCCGGTTTCGATGTTGGTGAAATTCAGACTGAGTTGTGTCTCCGTCGCTGGAAACTCAATCCGCACCGTATGGGGCAAACTGTGCGGCCCGCACTTCTTGTGGTTGCTCAAATGAGCCATCAGCAGTGGTTGCCCCTCGTTGTCGTATAACGCATGCAGACGTGCAACTCCTGTCACTGTATCAACCTTGATGACACGCCGAAGTGACGTCCCATCGGCCGCATCTTCAACCGCCACAAGCCAAAGCTCACGCGATCCCAGTGGAGAGTTCTGAAGCTCGTAGTGCTCAGCATCCAGCGGCTGTATTCCCAGAATTGTCATCAGCCAGTCGGGTTCAAGTCTTGGCATCCCGCCGGGCAGATGCTGAAGCAAGTGTGAATCCTCATGCTTCCATGTCATCACGATAGATTCACCAGGCTTAACGTAGGCCCAGCAGATGTCCTGGTTGGAACCAAAGTCCGCGTGTCCCACCATGTTGTCGCAGACAAGCCGAAACTGGCCCGGAGTAGAACAGGCAAGCGTTCCCGTGAGTTTTTGCCGAATCGGTAGTTCGGGACTCTTCACTTCCACCTGTGTCCGAGTACATCGCCAGCTCTGAAGGCCGTCGGTCTTTGAATTCAGATAGTCCACAATTTCATCGCGAGTGATCGATGTGGGCAGAACCGGATCGATAATTTTTGCTTCCTGCCTACGCTGCCCCAGCTTGCAGCCTGAGGTAGCAAGTAGCAGCATCAACAATAAGAAGCGAGCCGGCACCATCAACGAGGGATCCAAAATGTGACTTGAATCGTCCGACCGATCAGGCCGCTACAGATCGACCCGAATCAAATAATTGCTGCTGCAACCGATCGATCTGATCCTCGGACAGCTCTTCTTCCGGCACATCAAAAGGCCCCTCACCACCGCTTCCGATCAATCGCATGGTGGGTCGGTCATCAACGTCGACGACTTCTTCCAGAATCAGCCGACGCTTTCGAAGCAGTAACAGTGCCAGCACATAGCGATACTGCTGCTGCACAATGTTTGGCGAATCCGTCAGCTGCAGAAAATAGTCGAACAATGAGTCGGCATCGAGCTTCGGTCGCCCCTGATTGACTGAAATGGGAACCTGACATCGCCAATGCCCGATCGCGCCCGCCGGTGGACCAGACCACGAGTCCGCACTGAAGTCCTGACGGATAAGCTGCCCGTCTTTTTCGAAAAGCACCGACCAGCACGTATCACCAGGCCGGAAAGCCTGTCCTGACTTCGCGCACGATTTTGCCACTGGGCGAATATTGAAATCCATTCGTTGATCGCCTCAAACCACGTTCCAGTCCGTTCGAATTGACTCCATCAAACCTTGCGGACTTTGCGAATAACCTACCCACGGGAGCATATTACGCATCCAACCGGCAAGTCTCCAATAGGAACAATTCCGGCACGCCGAATGTATGGCTCAAAAAAGGCATCGAATGAAGTGCGGGGGGCGGGCGACAGGCATTCAGCAAACCATCGTTCCTCTCAAACAACCAGCTCTTCTCAAACTGCAAATTCCAACTAACCAACGGTAAGCAGCTAGAGAAGTTCTCTGCACGCTGTGGAAGAAAACCCGCAAACATCGCTGCACCAACACTTTAGCGAACGCCCGAAGTGCATTTGCGACACAATACTGTACATGCGAACCCATCGTTCCTCTAGAAGATCAAGGATGAAGAACGTTACACTGGACATCTATTCCAAAGAACCTGACAATGCGACGCTTCAATTCTGATACGGAAGCGTCAGCCACGAACCTTGTGATTCGTGGTTCCTTGTCGGAATCCTCTCTTCAAATGACGTTTCCGTGATGTGTTTGCGGCAGGTCTTGATGCAAACTCGTGATGCGATGCTTAGCCACTTGAAGGCCAAACGGCCCGTTGTGGCTCCATCGATGCTGAAATGCGATTTTGGAAATCTCCACCGAGAAGTCGAGTTGCTCGATTCGGCCGCTGCGTCCCTGTATCACTGGGACGTAATGGACGGGCATTTCGTGCCCAACCTGTCGTATGGCGCTATGGTGATTGAACGTGCTCGCTTACTTTCCGAGACTCCCTTTGACGTCCATTTGATGATTTCGAATCCCGCGAAATATCTGACCGAATACGTCAAGGCAGGTTGCGAGGCGATTACCTTTCATCTGGAGGCGGTGCCCCAGCCGGCGTCCCTGCTAAGTGAAATCCGCCGCCGCGATATTGTGGCGGGGCTGGCGATCAATCCGGGAACGCCGTTTTCTGCGGTTGAGCCGTTCTTGAATGACTGCGATCTGCTTCTGGTCATGAGCGTTAACCCCGGTTTTGGGGGGCAAAAGTTTATTCCAGATGTGGTTTCCAAGATCCGCGACGCGCGAGCGGTCGCTGGGAACGATTTGATTATTTCGGTTGATGGCGGAATTGGGCGATCGACCATTGGTGTTTGTTCAGAAGCCGGCTGCGACGTTTTTGTGGCTGGCAGTTCTGTGTTTGATGAACCCTGTTATGCGGCAGCAATTGCCGAACTGCAGCAGATCGCGATTGGACCGCGTTCTGCCTGTTGAGGAATGAATCCTTATGTCAAAGGTGATTCTGATTCGCGCGGGTTGCACGGATTACGATGATCAACATCGAGTCATGGGCACTCTTGATATGCCGGTGAACGAGCGCGGAGTCGAACAGATTCGCGAAATCAATCGCCAGCTTCAGGTCAATGGCCTGCGACTGCAGGCCATTCTGACATCGCCCGATGATCCGGCCTGTGGCACGGCTCATGCCATTGCCGAAATTCAGACTGGCGCGAAAGTAAAGGAGCTTGAGGAGCTCAGAAATGTTAATCAGGGACTCTGGCAGGGTTTGCCGGAATCCGACATTCGCAAGAGATTTCCTCGACTTTTTCGCTCGGGAAAAGAAGATGTGACGGCGATTTGTCCGCCGGAAGGTGAGACACTTTCCGACGCATGTCAGCGTCTGGAACGCGTTCTAACCAAAGCGATGAAGAAGTACGAGGTCCTGGCGATTGTTGCTCCAGAGCCGTTGGCGACTGTCATTCGGTGTACCCTGCAGCACCGTCGACCACATGTCACCGCATGTTTGTGTGGCGAGGAATCGACGGAACTGATACAGGTTATGGAGTCAACGACATTTGAAGCAGCTCACTTTGCTGCGGCCGAAGAAACACAAACAGCGGAATCAGCCCATGTCGCTGTGGAGAACGCATAATGAGCACACTTGAGAATACAGACGCATCAGTGAGAACAAGCGTGAAACGGCCCAAGCGAGGCGTGCCCGAAGGGTTGTGGCTGCGATGTGACGGTTGCGGTGCCACTGTGTTCCGCAAACAGGTTGAACAGAACCTGAATGTTTGTCCTGAGTGCGAACATCACTTCTACGTTCCAACATCCATGCGAATTCGGCAACTGCTGGACCCGGACAGTTTCGAGGAATGGTACGCCGAAATGACCTCCGGTGATCCTCTGGGCTTCGCAGACCGTAAGCCCTACAAGGAACGCATCATCGATGAACAAAAGAAGACCGGCATGAAGGACGCATGCACTGTTGGTCGCGGTTATATGCGAGGCCGCCCGCTGGTGTTTGCGACGACCGATTCTGCGTTCATCATGGGAAGCATGGGATCCGTCGTTGGCGAAAAGCTGACACGGGCCGTCGAAAAAGCAACAGAACTTTCGCTGCCCCTGATCATCGTCAGCGGCTCCGGCGGTGGTGCTCGTATGCATGAAGGGATTATTTCCCTGATGCAAATGGGCAAAGTCTCGGCCGCGTTGGCTCGGTTTCGACGAACAAACGGTCTTTTCATCTCCGTAATGACCAATCCAACGATGGGTGGAGTTGCAGCCAGCTTTGCATCACTGGGTGACATCATCGTCGCCGAGCCCCGTGCTTTGGTGGGCTTCGCGGGGCCACGAGTTGTTCAGGCCACGTGTAAAATCGATTTGCCGGAAGGGTTCCAGACAAGCGAGTTCCTGCTAAAGCATGGCTTCATCGATCGCATCATTCATCGTTCTGAAATGCGATCAGAGTTAGCTCGGCTGATTGACTACGGCAGTCGATAAGCAAGCGGCACGCTTCGCAGCGGGATTGAGGGATAGCAGCATCATGGGACTCGCGTCCCCTGATCGCCGTTAACAGGGCACCATTTGCATCGCTATGCCATCGCTCAAAACTCCGAGCTGGATACGGCCGAGCCGTCTTTGCGGCTGATCAGTTTTGCAAGCACTTCGAGGGAAACCTGGCGGCTTAGAAATCGGACACTACCGTCGGCAAAAACGAATCCGACCTGCTGTGCGTGTGCACTGCCGAACGTGCCTACCTCAAGCTGCTTTGCCAACCTCCGCTGCTCCTCGCCTATCTCCGAGTAGTCGCCGTCCAGTCCGTTTGGATTCGTGTTTTTTGTTTGACTATAGCCTTCCAATACCCCGCCATTTCGCAGCGTGCTGCGATCTCCGAACAGCCACGATCCCCAGCACTTTTCAAAGGCCGTGCCGGACATCCGCAGTGTTTCACCCGCCAATAGCGTGGTCGAAGCACCATCCGGAATACCATTGAGCGATTCTGAACTGTTCAAGTACAGCAACCCATCTCCATCAATGTCAATTGGCTCTTCAACACTGTTTTGACAGCCAACATAGTGTGACATGGCATCTCCTCCGCTATTCATCGGATTTGAAGGACACATCAGAAAACTCAGAACCGGTGTTCTGTGAGCAAGCTGTGCAACTGTTGGCAATGCAGGGACCGCTTGGAGAATCTTGCCAATCCCTAGCGCTTCTTCTGACGAAGGCATTTCCTGATGGGGCTCCCCGAACGCGTCAGGTGATTTCAACTGTCCATCAAGCAGAGCAATTTCCTCGGCACTTAGAAACGAACGGCTGGGAGCAACGAAATCGATTTGCCGCCACGCACCGTCCTGCCCAAAGAACGGCAACAACTGAGGAACCCATCCCATGCGGTACCCGGCTGAATCCACAGCATCGGTTGATTCCAAAGATCGAATTGGCCCAGTGACATTCACACAGCCAGAAGGCAAAAAACAATGCGTCTGATTGTACGTCCGAAACGCAACGCCCAACTGCATGAGATTGTTTCGGCACTGGGTTCGTCGGGCGTTTTCTCTGGCATGCTGAAGTGCCGGTAGAAGCAAAGACATCAAAATCGAGACGATCACAATAACGATCAGTAACTCCAGTAGCGTAAAACCACGAGCGATTCGCCAGCGAACATGACGATTGAGCGGCACTAGAAATTCCCTGTGGTCTGTGTCTCGGCGCGGCTACAAAGAGACGATGGAACAGCGATTCACCGCGGCTGGGAAGGAGAATATCAGCCTGGGGCAATTATCACGGGAATCAATCCATACAAAACCGTATGCCCTGAAGTGGCAATCCTTCGCCTCTTCGAGACTCGATATCTCCATTATTTACCCTGAGGTGGCATTCGGCCGCATTCGCGGACTCACTTTCCGCAGCCTCAGATCCACGAGTCGTTCGGGCTCAAGTCCATCCGAAAGTCATGGACGCTGAACACCCTCATTCGCAGGTCAATGTCGACACCCTTCGTTTGTTGATAAACGTTTTTCCTCGACTCGATGCTCAAAACTCCGAACTGGACACGGCCGATCCGTCTTTGCGGCTGATCAGTTTTGCAAGCACTTCGGGGGAAACCTGGCGGCTTAGAAATCGAACACTGCCGTCGGCAAAAACGAATCCGACATGCATTGCGTGTGAACTGCCGAACGTGCCTACCTCAAGCTGTTTTGCCAGCCTTCGTTGCTCCTGCTGCTCTTCGGTGATCTCCGAGTAGTCGCCAGCTAGTCCGTTTGCAGCCGCAGTATTCGACTGAGCCAGACGCCCCAACACGCCGCCGTTTCGAAGCGTGCCTCGATCTCCGAACAACCATGACTCTGTCGACGTCGTTGACATTGTTACGCCAAACGATCTCATATGAAGAGATTCACCTGCGAGCAGCGTAGTTGAGGCCCCATCCGGAATGCTGTTGAGCGATTCTGAACTGTTCAAGTACAGCAGCCCATCGCCGTCAACGTCAATCGGTTTTTCAATACTGTTTTGGCAACCGGTATAGTTTGAAACGCCGTCCCTTCCGCCGTTATTGGGATTAGAGGGGCACAGCAAGAACGCGAGTTGTGGTACGCGGCCAGCCAGAACGGCAACGGTCGGCGGCAACGCAGGAACAGCTTCGACGAAGCCGCTCATCCCCATTGCTCCTTCTTCGGACATTCCAATTTGTTGAGGCTCCCCCAACGCGTCAGGTGATTTCAACTGGCCATCAACCAGAGCAATCTCCTCGGCACTCAGAAACGAACGGCTGGGGGCGACGAAATCGATTTGACGCCACGCACTGTCCTGCCCAAAGAACGGCAACAACTGAGGAATCCATCCCATGCGGTAACCAGCTGAATCAACAGCATCGGTTGATTCCAATGACCGGACTGGACCTGTGGCGTTTACGCAACCGGATGGCAAAAACGAATGGGTCTGGTTATAGGTCCGAAACGCAACGCCCAACTGCAT
>JANMEV010000670.1:0-8805 GCA_031377305.1 Planctomycetota bacterium
GGTCGCACGTTTGCCGAGCGGATTGATGCTCGCTACGACTCGGCCTGCCGTGTCGTACACCGACGTGCTGCGATTGCCAAGTGGGTCTCTGCTGGCAACTGTCTGTCCGACCGTGTTGTAAATCGTCGTCCAGCGTTTCCCCAGCGGATTGATACTGGCAGCGGCCCGACCTTTGGTATCGTACACCGTCGTGGATCGATTGCCCTTGGCATCCACCGACGCGACGGCTCGCCCACCTGCGTCGCAGATGCTGGTCGAGCGGAATCCCAGAGCATTGATCGAAGCCACCGTCTGGCCGTCCGCGTTGTACGTTGTGGTCGAGCGGGCTCCTTTGGCATTCACACTGGAAATGGTCTGACCGGCGATGTTGTAAACGGTCGTACTGCGACTGCCCGCAGGATTGATCGACGCAACAACGGCTCCCACTTTGTTGTAGACGGATGTGGATCGCCGTCCCAGCGGATCAACCGAGGCGATGCTCTGACTGGCAAGGTTGTAAACCGTCGTCCAGCGATTGCCCTTCGGATTGATCGAGGCGATGCCTCGGCCGGCGGCGTCGTAGACCTGAGTCGAACGAATTCCCGCTGCGTTGATGCTGGCAATTGCCTGACTGGCGACGTTGTAAACAGTGCTGGATCGCTGACTCAGAGCATTCACACTGGCCACCGTGCGACCTGCCGCGTCATAGACAGTCGTTGAGCGTTTTCCCAGCGGATCAACACTGGCCACCGTGCGATTAAGGACGTCGTAGACCGTCGTCGAAATGGCTCCCGTTGGTCCCGTTGAGCGAATCTGGCTGCCCAGCTTGTTGTACACAAAGCTCGTGCGAGCCCCGTTCGGAGAAATCGTGGCTTTGGGTCGGGTGCAGCACGTGTCATAGATTGTGGTGCTGCGAAGTCCGACCGAATCAATCGACGCCACGGCTCGGCCAGCGGAATCGTAAACAGTCGTCGATCGCAATCCGGATGGGTTGATTGATGCAACCGGCCGTCGGGACGAATCGTAAACAGTCGTGGAGATTCTGCCCAGCGGGGACACAACGCGAATGCGTTGTCCGTCGCGGTTGTAAGCCATCGTTGTTCGAGCGCCAAGCGGACTGATTGTCGCGATGGGCTTGCCGAAGCTGTAGACGGTTGTTGTTCGAGCACCGTTCGGCTGAATGCTGGCGACAGGGCCACAAAACTTTGTGGCTGAACTGTCTTGTGCGCCGGTTTCCCCATCAACTGATGAAAACGCTCGAGCGCCACCTTCCTGTCCGCCCCCAAATTGTGACGGGTGCCCCGAATGGTCACAAACCAGGCTTTACGTTCTTTGCGATACCAAATTTTTGGAATACGAGCCTTGATACAACCTCCAGCGAAACTGCCTGACTAAAAGCCACACGCAGCACGCCGACGGTTTGATGCAGTCCCGCAAACGTTTTCCGTTCACAGGACTTGCCCGATTCCACGTCACACCGACCTCATCTCTGAGGTCAATTCTGTACCGAATTCTGTACCATCCCCAGACAAGACGTTCATCGTTCGATGAAAACCCTGGCTTTTCCCGTTTCTCACGCCACTCTAAAATCTCCACAGGTAGACACGACGAGTGTACCGTAGACCCGTCGCTCCGCCGACCGGAGTGTGGGCACGGTACAATCCAAAGCTGTGCTCGGTCCGTGAAGCACATCGAGCGGAGCTGCAGTTCTTTGGTTTGGGGTACAAAAATGGCGGCCGTTGATCGACGGGCCGGGGATGTCGATTTGAGGGAGATCGACCTTCATAGACTGATCTTTGGCTCATTTCGGGTACGTCTGCGGCAGTTTTGGAAAATCTGAGCGAGGGCCAAAGAAAGTTGTACGAACATTCCCTGGGATTTTCACTATTGAGTGACACGCACGTTTCTCAAGGAAAATCCCATGCGACTGACGCTTCGAACACTGCTGGCCTATCTGGATGACCGACTTCCGCCGTCGAATGCTCGGGAGCTTGGTCAGAAAATCGCGAACAGCCCATTCGCCACCGAGTTAGTCGATCGCATTAAGGAAGTGAAGCGAAAACGACGTCTGGCGTCGCCGGATAGGCCGCAGCCGATGATCGAAGCCAACCTGATTGCCGAATATCTCGACGATCAATTGACGCCCGAAGTTGTGGCTCAGATTGAACGTGAGGTCCTCGCTTCCGATGCGATGCTCGCCGAAGTCGCGGCCGCTCATGAAGTGCTCGGAATGTTGCGTGACCCGGTAAAGGTGGAACCCCGACTCCGAGATCGGCTCTATGGATTCGATCCGACGGGCGCAACGGAGATTGTTCGAACCCTGGGCTCCGAAACGAAAGCCGGTGTCGCCAAGTCAGACGCTGTGCCTCAATGGAAACCGCTTCAGACTCAGGGGGCTTCAACATCAAAACGCCTGCCCGCGATTCTAATCGTCTCCCTCGGATTGATTTGGCTGGCAGTACTTGCCTTTGATTCTGATCTGTTCGGCATCAAACAGCCGTCGGCAGACTCCACGGTCGCCAGTGTTGATGTTCCAGTAGCGGAAGTCATCGAAGACAAGCAAGGCGCAAACATCGCGGCAGAGAACGATGTGGCCGATGCAGCGAAGGAACTTCCGAACGGCAAGTCAATTGCCAGCCAACCGAAAGCAGTGAGCATCTTGACGCCAACATCAAAGGAAAAGATGGAATCTGCCGTTGCGTCGGTGATTGCAAAATCGGATTCTCCAAAACCCGAACTGTCTGCGAACGGCGACGCCGGTGTGGATTCTAACAAGAACGAAAACGATACAACGACGGCAGCGGCGAATGCATCGGCTGATCAGGCAGTCGGTGACGTTCCGCCGTCTCCGGCAACAGCAGACTCGATACCGCCCGCGGCGGAAGCGGAACCCACGCCAGCTTATAGTTTGCAGGCCGATGGGCGAGTAGTGATGGTATTAAACGAAAAGCAGAATCGCTGGTACTCACTTTCGCAGATCCCTGGCGGCGATGTCGTCGTGCCGACTCGAAATGCCGTGAACTGCTTTCCGATGATGGACGGAAGCTGGTTCGGAATTCAGGAGTCGTTCCCCATGTCGATCGTCGCCGAATCCAAAGGCTGGACCGCCAGAATACTTGGTCCGGGCCTGATGAAGCTGGCGGCGGCATCCGCCGGAGGGCTCGATGTCTTCCACGGACGAATAAAGCTAAGCGCTGATCGATCGATGCCATGGAACGATGAGCAGCGTCCCGCATTCGTTTTGACGACCGGGACTTTGAAGGTTATGTTGGCTTTGCAGTCGCCGGAGAGCGTCGTGGCGATTGAAGTGAGCCCCGTGGCATCGATGTCCTCTGAGGCTGCTGCTTCGTCCGCTGCTGTTGGCTCAATGATTCCAGTGGTTCCTTTGGACGGCGACCTTCAGGTTCAGATTGCCGTGCTTGAGGGCTCTGCGACAATGCGAGCACCGGGAACTGACAAAGACACAACGGTGGGAAAGAACCAGCGAGCATCCTGGAAGGTCCTGGATAGGGCGACATTTTCGTCGCTGGCTGTGCAGAACATTGAATCTATTCTGACGGCACCGGCATGGTACTTCGAAGATGATTCGGAAGATGCACCTGAATTGGCAAAGGTCAAGAACCGAATGCTTGAAACGTTGAAAGGCGATCATGAACCGGCGGAAGCCGTGTTACCTCTGCTTGACGAAAGAAACGTCCAGTCCGGCGTGATGGCGGTTAAGCTCCTGTCGCTCACGCGGGACACAGATCGCTTACTTTCCATCCTGTACGATCCGCGAGATGAGCTGATTCATCGGGCTGCCATCGATGGGTTATCGGCCATAGCACACAGTTCAATCATTGCACGGCAGGCGATTCGCGCGAATCTGGAGACTCGTTTGCCGATGGCCGAGATTGAGCCGAGTCTGATGCTGATCCTTGGAGTTTCCGATGCGCAGGCCGCCGATCCTCGAGTGACAACGGACCTGATCGCGCTGCTTGGAAACGATCGACTGGCAACTCGTACGCTGGCGATCTATCGTATGGAACAGATCACAAGGGATCGCATGGGGTTTCATCCGGAAGCCGAGCCGTCTCGTCGACGTGATGCCATTCGCCGCTGGCAGCGTCATATCGACCGCAATGCGGGCCAGTTGCTTCCGTAGTCATTGAAGGGATGCCGGTTGATCAAGCTAATGCTCAGTCACCTGGCGTCCTGGCACTGACGGTCCTGCCTGGGGCGGGTTGGAGCTCCCCGAACTTTGCACAGCCCGCACTTCTGCCAGCGACTCCTGCATCTCATTGACGGATCGGCGACCGATCGTTTCCAGAATCGCGATCACCGCCAGAACGCAAAAGATCAGCGCCAGCACCAGGGCAGCGCCGGTCCAGTCCTGAACTTTGTAAAGCAGCAGCCCAGCCAGTCCTGTCATCGCCGTCGTTAGATGAATGGTGAGGACTGCGTGAGCTGGGCGAAGGCCCATTTCGACCAGTCGATGTGAAAAATGACTTTTGTCACCATGAAACGGACTGCGCCCCTGACTCAATCGAATCATGATCACCGAGCAGAAATCATAAAGGGGAACGGCCATAACGCAAATCGGAGCCAGCATTACGTGACGACTGCCGGTGCTCTCATAAAAAGTACCGGTCACAGTCAACGTCGCCAGCAGAAATCCAATCAGGTTGCTGCCACAGTCCCCCATGAAGATGCTGGCTGGCGGCCGATTCCAGACGAGAAATCCGAACAACGCTCCCGCGAGCAATACCAGAGGCAGAGCGACTGACAGCGTTGGCGTCTTTACCATCAGCACCAGGATTGCTGCAAAAATCATCGAAGCGATGAGCCCGATGCCAGCCGACAACGCGTCCATGTTGTCGAGGAAGTTCATGGCATTTGTCAGGACGAGAATCCACAGCACCGAAGCCGCAAATCCAAACCACGGCTGACTGACAAAGACGGTGGCGCGAACGCCCGCAAACACCACGCCGACAGCCACAGAAAGCTGAAGTCCGAGACGAAACTTCCATGAAAGATTCCATCGGTCATCCGCCAGTCCTGTGAAAAACAGAACACAGGCTCCAATTCCGATGGCGGTGAATTGCGTTAGTCGGTGCGATGCGTGCTTGATCGAGTCGACGATCTCGTCAATCACAGAGATCTGCCCCGGCTGACACATCAGGCAAGCCGCAACAACCATGACTGCTGGAATCAGAACGCCAACAAAGATCGCAATGCCGCCTCCACGAGGCGTGGGTTGGACATGCACCTTTCGATGGCCGGGCAAATCAATCAGTCCCAAAGAGGGAGCCAAAAATCGCACCAACGGAGTCACCAGACAGGCGATGATGGCCGAGCAAACAAAGCCGGCAACTAAAAACTCCAGCATCGGAGCGCTTTCGTACTCGGGACAGACAGACAAACGGTCGCGTGTTGTACGTCAATTGTTTCCAAAAGGCAGGAGTAAAATGGTCTCAGTGGCATTGAATGCGAAATCCGCACGACCCATCACGGAGCTTTCCTCGGCCACATTGCATGGGAGCGTCCCGAGTGTCAACAAGTTCCGGCTGGCTCAATGACGCCGAATTACCGCCACTCGCGGACCCTCGGTCCGGCCTGAGAAACACGATCTGTCAAAACACAGATGACAGAACATTAGTCGAAAAAGACGGCTCTCTCGGCCGCGGTTGGCAGGCGGCAGGCATCATGTTTGCCGAACATTCGGTATCGAAGTCGCGAAACGATACGGTAGCCGAGGTCTCGCAAGGGAAGGGGAATGATCCAGAGCATGACTCCCAAGATGCGCCAGCGCCCTTTGAGAGTCATCAGGATTCTACTCACCGCGCTGGTGCGGATGTAGACATTTCCATCCCGGACAAACACGAGTGTATCGAGTCTGTTTCGGATTTCCGCGGGAACTTCCGCTGCGGCGGTAACACCCTGCAAGGGAGCGAATCGAAGACGGTGTTCCGGATCACGGGCCAGAAGCCAGTTGACAGAGTGGTTGCAGAGTCCGCATACGCCATCGAAGAAGACAACGGGAGGACGTTTCGTAGTGGTGTTTTCCGTCACAGGTTCAGTCGCCGGGAATGTCAAAGGCTGGATCACACGTGAACCGGATTGTAGCCCGTGAGATAACCGGAGAAACCAAAACACCATGCGGCCGCTTGAACTTCGGCAGGAATCGCCGAATGGGTCCCTCCCGTGACGGCCGTGGACAGTGTATCCAGCAGAAGTGCAAGTTCGCGGTCGCCGAGATCCGCCGACTTCTGAGCGAATGCGACGCAAAGTGCCGACAAAGAACAGGATTCCCGTGACTGGCGGACTGACGGGAATTGAATGCAACGTGGTCACCAGCTGCCTACAATTCGCCGGTTATCAGCGGTTCTTATTCTCGGATCCAACCAGCTTTGTCGCACGAAGAATTGCAAGTTTTCCCCGGCGAACTTCGACACGCCGACAAATCCAGTGAGAATGGAAGCTGAGACGTTTTTTTGCGGCCTGCGGTCTTTAAGACAGGGCCGTTTGAGGAGTACACATCATTTCCAGCCTGCCACTTAACAATCACCCTTCCTCGGGTCATCAGCCGCTGAGGTCTGTGTCGTTCATCGCATACCTGGTGATGACATTTCTGACCGCCGTCAACGACAGCATGTTCCGCTGGCTGATCGTGCCGATTGGGAAGGAGCAGTTTCATACTCGATTCGGCGAAGATGCTGAAGCCATCGTGTTGTCGCTTGGGCTTGGCTGCTTCATGCTGCCGTTCGTTGTGTTTGCTCCGTGGGCCGGTTGGGCGGCCGACCGGTTCAGTAAGCGAACATCCATCATTTGGCTGAAGATCGTTGAAATTCTCTTGATGGCCGTCGGGGTCTGGGCGATCCACGTGTCGCACGTACCGTCGATGTTTGGCATCCTGTTTCTCATCGGCGCGCAGGCGGCGTTTATAGGAACTTCCAAGCTGGGAATCATCCCCGAGCTTGTCAAGAAGTCGGACATCTCGGCCGCTAACGGCCTTTCAGGGCTGGCCACTCTGGTGGCAGTGATCGTGGGCACGGTGGGAGGTTATGCGCTGGCCGATCTGACTCAGGAAAATCATTCCGTCGGTTTGATGTGTTCGGCGTTGGCACTAATTGGCTCGGCATTGCTCGGAACCGTCGCGGCGATCATGATGACACATGTCCCCGCGGCGAATCCGGCAGTGCGATTTCAATGGAACCTCGTGACGGATTCCTGGCGAGACATCAAACTCGTGATGCAGGATCGAGCGATCCTGCGAGTGACACTTGGTATTGTCTTCTTCTGGTGCCTCGCCGCCCTCGCTCAAATGAACATCGACGTATTCGTCACAAAGGAACTGGCGGACAACATCACAAAGGCGAATCCCGGTCCTTTCATGGGGATGCTGGTTCTTGGCGTCGGAGCGGGTAGCGTTCTCGCCGGATGGTGGTCGAACGGCCGAGTGGAACTGGGCATGGTTCCATTTGGAACGGCGCTGATGGGGCTGGCTTGCATTTTGTTGTACTTCACCAGCGACTCCCCAATGATGGCCGGGGCGATGCTTTTGGTGATTGGGCTTGGTGGCGGACTTTTCAGCGTCCCTCTGGTGGCCTACATCCAGGAACGAAGTCCCCACAATAAATTAGGGGCCATTCTGGCGGCGGGTCAGCAACTTACGGCCGCAGGAATCCTGTTCGCCTCGGGACTGTTCTATGTGCTTCAGGCCAAACTTGAATTCTCCGCTTCGCAGATCTTCCTGATCTCAGGACTCGGGATCATCCCCATCGTGGGATATGTGCTTTGGGCGTTGCCGCAGGCCACGATTCGATTCTTTGTCTGGATTCTCAGCCGCTTTGTCTATCGAGTCCGAACTTACGGAATCGAGAACATCCCCGAACAGGGGCCGGCACTGCTGGTCGCAAATCATGTTTCATGGATTGATGGTATTCTGATTCTGCTGGCGAGTTCTCGACCAATTCGCATGGTCGCGTATGCCGACTATGTGCAGGGGAGATTCATGACATGGCTGTCAGGGATCTTTGGCATCATCCCCATCCGAAGCGGCGATGGGCCTCGAGCCTTGATCAAGTCGCTCAATACCGCCAGTCAGGCACTTCGCGATGGGCAGCTTGTCTGCATCTTTGCGGAGGGAAAGATTACTCGCACTGGCCAGTTGCTGAAGTTTGAACGGGGAATGCTGAGGATCCTGAAGGACGCTGATGCTCCTGTCGTTCCAGTTTGTCTTGACGAACTCTGGGGCAGTATTTTCAGCTACGAAGGCGGAAAGTTTATTTGGAAACGGCCAAAGCACTGGCCCTATCCAGTTTCGATCTCGTTCGGCCACCCACTTCCTCAAGTCGACAATGTTGACGTGGTGCGCAACGCCGTTCTGGAGTTGAGCGCGCATTCAGTACTGATCAGAAAGGAACGCAGCATGATTCCCGCGCGACGATTTATTCGACAATGTCGACTGGCCTGGAGCCGTCTAAAAGTGGCCGATTCGGCAGGCACATCGCTGAGCGGCGGTCACCTGCTGACGGGTTCGTTGGCGTTTCGTAAACTGCTCATTTCGAGCGTGTTGAAGCCGGAATGTCAGTATGTCGGACTTCTAATTCCTCCATCAGTCGGTGGGGTTCTGGCGAACACGGCACTCACGCTGGCCGGCAAAGTCACCGTCAATCTGAACTACACGCTCACAGAAGACGTTGTCAATTATTGTATTCGCGAAGCGGGAATCAAGCAGGTCATCACCAGCCGTGCGTTTATGGAAAAGCGTCCAATGAAGCTGGATGCTGAACTGGTCTATCTTGAAGATCTGAAGAAGGAGATCACCGGCATTGCTCGCGCAAA
>JANMEV010000676.1:0-1742 GCA_031377305.1 Planctomycetota bacterium
GCTGGCATGCAGTTGCTCGAAGCGACCAAAGGCCGACCGATGGCGAGCGAGAAAACGGCAAGCTAACCACTTCCACCCGGAACAGGATCGGTGGCAGAAACCCCGGAACGAGTCCGACGCCGTCTGGCTTCACTTTTCGCGTTCCGCCGATGATGGCGTCATTCGTCATGCCGTCGCCATGCGATCTTCCCGTCAGCATTGCGGCCAGAACGACCTATCATCCATGCGTTGGAGAATGCCTCGTCAGCGGTGATCATTCACCGCCCATGTAAGTCGCTCGCCATGCACTAGTTCCCCGGCGTCACAGCAACACCTCGCGGGATTCGCTACTGCCCCATTGAGGATGGGCTGTACAGTAAACCCGGCGCTCCGCCGACGGGAGTTTTTGAGTGCCCGGCGAAAAGCACAATCGCTTCCACCGGGCCTTAATTGAATCATTGCCGGCATTACGCAGCAATCGCCAGCGCCTTCGTGGTCCCATCGATCGTGTGCGATGGTTTCTTCTCCGCTCGACGTGGCTCTTGCATCAAGTCGAGAATCTTTGCCGCTGTCTGCTGGATCCGATTCATCGACTGCAACAGTAACTTCGCATCGCCATTGTACAAGTGGATATAGTCCCGAGACTGATCTCGGCAATCGATACCATTGGCCGTACAGACAACAAACGCCACGGCTTCCGCTTCGACCTCCATTTGTCGCTTCGACAATTGCCCGGAACGTCGATCCTGCTCGGAATGCATGATCTCATGGGCGACTTCATGAGCCAGAGTTGAGAACCGAGCCGCCTCGCTGAGTCCCTCCTGAATGAGCACTCGTCCGATCTGAGAAACCCCATCGGTTCCCCAGGCGAGCGTCTTGGTTTCCAGCGTAATTCCCAGATGCTCGTAAACACCCTCGAGTTCTTTCAACGCGTGAACGTCCGAGTCTGCAATCGGCGTCACAGGAGAAAAGTCTTTGCCCTCGGTCTGACAGATGTCAAAGACGTAGACCACTCTGTAGCCCATTGGATCACTGGTATCATCCGTCTTTGTCTCCAGTGCATCGGCTCGTGCTCCGATGTTGGCTGCGGGGCGGTCTTCTTTGCTTGCACGTCGAATCAGCGGAGCCAGAATCGCGATCCCACTTTCTCCCTTCTTCACTGTTCGGTCCATCGACCTCCATGTGTGAAAGCCAGCCACATGGACTGCCTCTGGGCATTGCGAAGTGATCAGCATCAGGTTTCGAAAGCTGTACTTGTGCAATCTCGCCACTGCGGTCAAGTAGTCTTCCAGCACTTGCGACCGTCCCTGTTCCAAAGCGTGAGCCAGTTCCTGTAGTTTCTGTTCAGCCACCTTCATTGCGTCTTCTCGTTTCATCATGATGTTTCTCCGTGTTGTTGCACTGACCTCAGCATGGTCAGAAGTTGTTGTTCGTTGTGGCATTGATCATGCCATCTGGCCCGCCGTCGGCCCACAGGGCATCATCTACACGGCAAGTCAAGGTGGAGCCTTTGCCGCAGGCAAAGCAGCAGTGAGCCCACGGCGAACGGACCTTGACGCCGTGATACAATAAGAGACTCCCGACGGCAGCCAGTTCCAAATCCGGTAGGTAAATCGCGGAAACCTCGCTCAGGTCCGCCTCGCGAACGCGAATTATTTCAACTTCCGGCCGACACCGGGGTGTCGCACCGGAGTGGGTTCGTGAACGGTAGATTTGGTGTTCTGGACACGCCGTCCCATGCGCCACTGGCGGAAGCCAAAACG
>JANMEV010000687.1:0-15444 GCA_031377305.1 Planctomycetota bacterium
CCCTACTCTATTTTGTCACTTCAATTGCAACGGGACGGAAACGACAGAGCCTTCGCGGATGACTTCAATGGTGATGCGGTCGCCCGGGCGATGGCTTTCGACTTCGGACAGAAACTCGTCGGGTTTCAACGTCTTCTTTCCGTTCACTCCGACGATGACATCAGCACGACTGACATCGCGATTTTCAAACGTCACGAATCCTCGTTTGCTTCGTCGAATTTCGGGGCCTCGCAGACCGGCCTTTGCGGCGGGGCCATCCGGCACGAGAGTCATGATTCGAAGACCTTCGGCAGTCTTGGAGACTTCGTCGATACCGAATTCTGGCCGAATGAAGCGTCCGTGTTCGATCAATTCGGGAACGATTCTCGCCACCAGATTTGATGGAATAGCGAACCCGATTCCGGAGTTCTGTCCGGTCTTACTGGCAATGGCCGTGTTCATGCCGATGAGTTCACCGTGAGAATTTAACAGTGGGCCGCCTGAGTTGCCAGGGTTGATCGCCGCGTCGATTTGGATCACCGACTTGATCGACCGCGCGGTTGTGACAGGCAGAGTGCGATCGATGCTGGAAATGATCCCAGTCGTCATGGTGCGTTCCAGCCCGAACGGATTTCCAATCGCGAATACTCGCATCCCGACTTTCAGTTCGGATGAGTCGGCAAATCGCACGGGAACCAGCTTCTCGGGCGCCACCTTGATTCGAACGACCGCCATGTCGTTGATCGGATCCGAACCGATAATCTCGGCGTCAAACTCTTCGCCGCCCTGTAGTGTCACGAGAACTCGCTGCGCCCCTTCGATCACGTGGTTGTTTGTCAGGATGTGCCCATCCTGGTCGAGTATGAATCCAGAGCCAGAATCTTCCGTGGGGTTCTCACCGAAGAATCCTCGAGCGGCACCAATTCGAGTCGCAATGTTGGCCACGCTGCGATTGTTGGTTTCGTAGACATACGTCGCCACAGCTTCGTCAGGAGCAAGCCCCTGCTGATTGTAAACTCGCGGCGCAACGAATTCCGTGGGAGCCGTTCTCTCCTGATCAGCGATAGCGGCTGACATTGTCCCACCGCTTTGGAACCGCAAAATCACGCCCGCACCAAGTACCACTGAAATCAAACACAACGCAGCGTTCTTCATCGCCGCCTTCTCCCTCATCAAATCCACTCTGCGATCGCTGTCCCGTGAGTCTTCAATCCTGATTGGTTCCAAAAGCACTCACATTTTTCAAAGATCGATCTTATCAAAGACCGGCGATTCCAGAATACCCCGTTTGAAGTCCCAACTGACGACCTCAGGAATTTTTTCCGTTGTATTCTCGCGACTGTTCGGCAAACGCGCCCCTGGTTGGTGCGACTCATTTTCGCTGCGTTTCTGCCGTGACATCCGACGAAACCGGCGGCATGCCGGCATCGTACGACTTGTTGACCGTCCGCCGGTCTCAGCGTCGAGCAGTCCTGATTCGGACGGCGTTCGGACATTTAAAGTGGCCAGTTCTATTTTCGAATTGGAATTCTCCCAAATCCGCACTGGCAAAATACTGCGCAAAGCTCCTAAACTCTGCATTGCTGGCATTTTGCGGAACGGAAGACCTCAGCCATGGTGACTTTTACTATGAATGGAAACTCGACTGCGGAATGGAAACGACGCAATTCCCTGGAGCGGTGGCAAAGTCGTTTACTGCATTCCCTCTTGATGTTTCTCGTGGCATTTCAGTCGGCGGTGAGCTGGGCAGATGAATTGGGACGAGGTGGTCGTTCCTCAGGTAGCGCGGATGAGTTTCCGGCCTTTGAATTGCCCCCGCTCACCACTTCAGGTGAAGAAAGTCCTCGTAGGCCTTCTGTGGTTCCGGAACCGGAAGAGGAAAGTCCCCGCAGGTCGCCTCGCCCTGGAACCTGGTCGCCACGTGGTTCGGTCCTTGACAATTCAATCCCGCTGGACCCGGTGGACCGTGACACTTTAGAGGAAGACCTTGGTCCGTTTCGCAATTCTCCATTCCGCAACGGCCGCCTGTCGCCGACGACTCCCCGAACGCGGCAGCCAAAGCCGCCACTCAAGCCGCCACTCAGGCCGACGGATGACGGACTGGACGAGTTGTCAAATCCACTCGCTCGAAAGACAGCCGACAACGGTGAGTTCGACTGGACTCGGCAACCCGTTTCGATCGCTGATATCGACCTTGGCCGCGAATGGCCATTCATGCACGGCAAGCCAAACCTGACGGACGACGAGGCGGACAGCTATGCGGCTCTTGTCCAGGCGGTGATGGATCGCGGAACTGTCGTCCCTGCGCAAATTCCTGAGAATATGAGCGTCAGAAGTGCATGGGAATCAGCCTTCTATCGCTTTGCCGAAGTTCGCCGCATGGCATGGGAAAACGGCAAGCTCAAACTTCAACTGAAGTCTCTGGACCATCCGGATCCAGTAACCGGTGCTCCCAAGCTGATTTCGTCGAACGACAGAATTCAGCCGGCTCTGGAGTTGAAGGCCTATTCGCTCCGCTTCGACATGCAGGCTCACCCGGAGGAGTTTGTCGGACGACCTGTCGTACTTTACGGCCTGTTCAAGCCGTTTGGATCGGTTGAGCTGCGGGCCAAAAGGACACTGGAGGGGGAGGAGCAGTTCTTCACTGTTCAGCGAGGTGAGCTTAAGAATCTTCAGAATACAGAAACGATCGCCATTGTCGATGCGATGAGTTACGTGGATCCTCAGTCGCAGAACGTCCCGCTGAAGGCGTGGCCTTCGGAAAAGCGGTTGGCCATTCCTGTGATGATAAAGGGCTGGTTCGTTAAACTCTGGGGACAGCAGCCACTTGTTTTCACTGACGTCGCAAGGATGATGACACCTCGGCCTTATGACGAATATATCCGTAGCGAAGTGCGTTCGCGTCGTCCGGTGAGCAGCGACGACAGTTGGCTGTATCACGAAACTCTTCGTCAGCTTCAGGTAACAAGCAGCGAAGTGCAGGCTGGCATCGCCCTGAACGAACAACAGGCCTATTCGAGACAGCTTCTGCTGGATGTTCGCCAAAAGGCAGCGGCCGATCGCCTTTCTCTGGACAAAAAAATTCAAACTGGACTTATCACTCGCAACGACTCAGAGAAAGGTGAAGGCTTTGAGACTTTGCGGAAGCGACTTGAGCGACAGGTGGCCCAGCGAGAGTATCGCTACCAGCAGTATCAGAAACATCCGGAAACGTTTCCGACTTTTGTCGAAGTGTTTCAGCATCCTGAGCACTGGCAGGGCCGACTTGTGACACTTCGCGGGCATGTTCGCCGAGTTACAACGTATGCCGGCGATTCCACACTTTTTGACGGTCAGCCACTGCATGAACTTTGGCTATTCACGGAAGATTCGCAACAAAATCCGGCCGTCATTATCACTCCGACTTTGCCGAAAGATTTTCCCGCCTCCAGCGATATCATCGACTCCGTCACGGTTACCGGTTGCCTGTTCAAAATGTATGTTTATCGATCGCAGCAGGAAAATCGCCTGGCCCCATTGTTGCTTGCTGGCCATGTTTCATGGACGCCGACAGCCGATCAGGTCGTGGCTCTCGCGACGGAAGGCCACATTCCTTCGAATTCGCTTCTGTTAGCCGCGGCCAGGTCGCAGGGACGATCCACAAGCGATACGTTGATGCTGCTGCTTGGATTTCTCGCTTTGATTGGAGCAATGACTGTTTGGGGTCGAGTGCAACGCGATCGCCGAGAACGCCAACGATTGATGCTGCTGGTGGACGAACGACCCGATTTTCGTCAGACTTCGCAGGATCTGTTTTCCGGACCATTTGTTGATCCCAGAATCGAGCCCACTCGCGGATGACCTCTTCGGCTGAACGCACTGAATCGCCTGTCCTCCCGTTTCCACCTGTAAAGGATCGTCCGATTCGCCTTGGAGTTCTGATCAGTGGCGGCGGCACCACACTGCTGAATTTCGTAGATCAGATTCGTCAGGGACAATTGGATGCTGAAATCGCGATGGTAATCGCAAGCCTGAAGACCTGCAAAGGTGTCGAAAGATCTTTGGCAGCCGGGTTGAATTGCGAGGTCATTCGGCCCCGAGATTTTTCCGGTGTGGGTGAGTTCAGCCGAGCCATCTTTTCCGAACTCCGAGCAGCCAACGTGGATCTGGTGGTGATGGCCGGCTTTCTAAGCCTGTTGCATGTCCCGGACGATTTTCGCTGGCGAGTCATCAACATCCATCCGTCGCTGATTCCAGCGTTTTGCGGCCACGGCTTCTACGGTCATCACGTTCACGAAGCCGCGATTGAACGGGGTGTTAAGGTCAGTGGCTGCACAGTTCACTTCGCCGACAACGAGTATGACCACGGCCCCATCATCGTTCAGCAAACGGTTCCCGTGCCCGACGGTTGCTCCGCGGAAACTCTGGCCGCGTTGGTGTTTGAGCAGGAGAAGATTGCGTATCCGGAGGCCATTCGACAACTTGCCGCTGGCGAACTCCGAATCCAAAATCGCCGCACGATTCACTAACGCTCGCTACCTCCTTGTCGGACGTCGCTATTCAGCTCGACATCGCCTTTTCTCAATCAGCCGTCGTGCGCTGGCAGCCTGTTGATTTAGTGAACTTCAAAGCTCGCGTACCACCACGCCGGTTGCTTCAAACAGCTTAGCCAGTTCGGCGGCTGCGTGTCGAAAACCCGATCGGATGAATCGATTTTGAAGGCACAGGTTGATGCCTCGAAGATCCCTTGGCCGCTGATCTTCCACGTCCTTCGCACCTCTTCCGGTCAAACAGCGGTGCGAGGCTTTAAACGGACCTTTGCCGCGGTAAACTCTCTGCACTCAACGTTCAAATCGAAATGAACCACCAGGCCGCGAACCAATGCAACGCCGCACGTTTTTTAAAACTACGATCTGCACATCCATCGCTGCATCCGCTGCGAGAGCTTTTCCCGGCGATGAGAAGCGTGCGCCGAAAATTCTGCTGCGTTCATCCTGGCAAACGGTGAATATAGGAGACATTGCGCATACGCCTGGAGTGCTCGCAATGCTGGAAGAGCACTTTCCGGAAGCCGAGGTGCGACTGTGGCCGAGTAACGTGGGCAACGGCGTTGAGGAGATGCTGCACGTGCGTTTTCCCGAGGTGCAAATCGTAAAGAGTGCTGAGGACGTCAGCATGGCCTTTGCCGAGTGCGATTTTCTTTTGCACGGTTCTGGGCCTTCGCTGGTTGCCGAGAACGACGTCGTGCGGTGGAGCAGGGAAACCAGCAAACCCTACGGCATCTTTGGCATCACATTCTCCACAACCGGCTCCACGGCGACAAGGCCGTCATCGGATGCTGCCGTGGCCAGAACGATCGATGTGTTCAGTGGAGCGAAGTTTGTCTTCTTTCGCGACTCGGTGTCTTTGGAGCTGGCCAGGTCAAAGGGCTGCACGTGCCCAGTCATAAAGTTTGGTCCCGACGGAGCCTTCGCGACCGACCTGAGCGACGACGAAAAGTCCGACGCCTTTCTGAAAGCTAATGGGCTCGAAGCTGGAAAGTTCCTGTGTTGCATCGCTCGTTTACGATACACTCCTTATTGGACAATCCCCGCGAAGAAGGCTGTGTTTGATGAACGAAAGCATGCTCGCAATGAAGCGATGAAGGAGCATGACTGCAAGCCACTTCGGGATGCGATCATCGCTGTCGTCAAAAACACGGATCTCAGAATCCTGCTATGCCCCGAAGACGAAACTCAAATGGCCGTGAACAGAGAAATGCTGTTCGACAAACTGCCGGAAGATGTGCGCGACCGTTGTATTTGGCGCCAGAATTATTGGCTCACTGCTGAAGCATTGAGTACCTATCGCCGCAGCGCTGGGCTTTTCGGCCACGAGATGCATTCGCCCATCATGTGCATCGGCAACGGCATCCCGGCAATCGTCTGTCGCTGGAGCGAGCAAACGAGCAAAGGCATCATGTGGCGAGACATCGGGCTTGGTGCGTGGCTATTTGACTTCGATAATGATCACGAACTCAATGCCATGCCGGCCGCAGTATTAGCAATGGCAAAAGACCCTGCCGCCGCAAAAGCAATGGCGGCGAAAGGCCGTAACTTCGTCGAGCAGCGTCAGCGAGAAATGGTTGCAGAGTTAAACAGAGCGGCTTCGCGATGATGTGGAACGGCGCATTCTCACGCAAGGCATCCGCGACATTTGGCAGAAAGACGTTGCGGTATCTCAATTTCACTCAACAGGCCTTTAATGATTTCCTCGCCAATGAGCAAAAGTGTCGTTGCTTTTTTGATGGTTGGCCATTTTCTTGTCTTCGTTAATCCGCTTCGAGCTGATGAGCTTTTGAAGAAACACGACTTTGATCTGAGCCATTGGAAGCTAGCCTTGCCCGTCGACTCAAATGGGAAGACGAAGGGCCGGGCGATGGAAGTTTTAGTTGCCGATTTGAATTCCGGATACTCTCACGATCCGTACTACTACAGAGGAACCGAAGGTCAGCTCATCTTCTGGAGCCCCGTAACGGGCGCAACGACGCAGAACACGAAGTATCCGCGAAGCGAATTGCGAGAGTTAATCGAACCCGGCGATGACAACGTCTGTTGGCGCGGTCCGGGGACTCATACTTTGCGGGCCCGATGCAGAGTTCTGGAAGTTCCCAGCTCGGAAAAGGTCATCGTTGGTCAAATTCATAGTCACTCGGGGCAAGCGCGGCCGCTGATAAAGCTTCTGTTTTCCAAAGGTCGAATCGAGGCGTTCGTGAAGGAGAAAGCTTCGGAAGGGAAAGATCTGAAGCTGATTTTCGCTGAGATCGGACTGGACAAAGATCTCGACTACGAAATCAAGCTGCACGATGGCATGCTCAGTGTCACCGTGAACGGCGAGACTCAGGCAGTCGATGTTTTTATGAACGATCGTAACTGGGCAAAGCAGACATTCTACTTCAAGGTGGGCGCTTATACTCAGGACAACGAAGGGCCAGCTTGCGAGGGTGCGCGCGTTTCGTTTTCAAGCTTCAAGGTAAATCATGAATAGAGGAAAAACGATGCGCGGACAACCGCGGACTTCGCGATCATCTCCACAAGTTGTTACGCGTCAACAGCTTGCATCATTTCCCATGACGATTTTGATCCAATTCTCGTCCAGGGACGTTTTGGTCATTGTTCCGCTGAGATTACTTGCCTGCGGGCTAGGTTTCCAAAAATCCCTGAAGCCAGCTTCATTTTCCTGAGGCGACTTGCGGGAGGGGAACGTTTTCAGATTCACAAACATGGAGTTTGTTGGTCTCAGCGCAAGGGCTAACTTTAATGTCAAACAATGAAATGAAGAAAACGTCAACCGAAACCTCACGTCGGATGCGACCGCTGAGATTCGGAATCGGTTTGCTTCTGACAACCTCGGGCATGGGCTTGATACTGCTTATTGGAACCCGCGTGCTGGACGTTCGACAAATGGGCGGCGACTTTGCGATGATTCTGGTCGCCGTCGGTGTCCTTTGCGGTGTGACTCTGCTGGGAGGCGGCTTCGGATTGATGGTGACTGCTTCGTCCGGATTCGATGAGCAGGAATTTGATCGACTGATGACGGCGGGAAACATTGCCTCTGCCGGAGTCGACCAGAGTTGTCCAGACAAAATACCAGACACCAACATGGAGAACGTTGCGTAGTTCGACAGTTCGACACAGGCATCAGCCGGAGTGCCAATCGTCCGGTTGATGCCTTCAACGAACGGACGCGCAAGGAGTTACGACCGAGAGTAAAACGGCAAAAAGCCGGGTGCAACAAAAAGCCGGGTGCCATCGCCGTCCAGCCGATGGAAACACGGAGCTCTTCAGTTAGCTGACTGCAATCTGTCGCGCAAGGGCCAGCGCACCTTCTGCCGGCTCAGCAACGACATGGGTCGCGACCACACGAACGCTGTGCGAAGAAATCGCGTCAACAATCATATGGCAAAACTTTTCACGCTCGCGCGGTAGCGTTCCGGCAAAAAACAACGCCAGTTGGTCCTGCAGTCGAAGCCGCCTCGCCACAGAAATGACAAGGGCAGCAAGTTCCCGCGCAGCCGTTGTGATGATGTCGCACGAGATCACATCCAAACGTTCGGCAGCATCAAAGGCCAGCGGCGCGAGCCCTGCAATGACTGCGCGAGGAATCTCGTTTGAGTACACGGCCCCCACAATTTCAGTGGCAGACGAAATGCCCAGTTTTTGGCACACGTCGTCGATAAGCCCGGTTGTTGGTCCGCGACCGTCGATGGACCATGCAACCGCCTGCAGGATAGCTCGGCCTATTGCAAACTCACTGCCTTCATCGCCAAACAGATATCCCCAACCGCCGCTGCGAGCTGTTTCATTATGATCGTTTCGCCCCCAGGCCATGGAACTTGTGCCAGCAATCAGAACGACGCCAGATCCATCAGACCCACCGACATAAAGCAGTGGCAACACATCGGTGACAACCCGAAGTTTCAAAGTCAGGCGAGCTTCCTCAGCCCATTGCTTGATAACATCCTGATCAGACGGCCGTTCTGCACCAGCGAGCCCAAGGCATGCAGCATCGACGGTCTGTCGATCAATTCCTGCATCGTCGAATGCGGCCTGCACAGCTTCATTCAGGTGAGCCATCGCTACCTTCGGCCCGACTGCTCGCTGGTTCGAAGGTCCGGAAAATCCGCGGCCGAGAACTTCCGCCGGAGCACTTGCCGTCGCCAGCCACGCCACCGTCCTGGCCCCGCCACCGTCGATTCCGAAGATCAATCCACTTTTCTGAGGCTTCTGATGCGAAGGAGAGGTCATTGTTTCAGGCTTGTCGGCTGGCCGGTGGCTTGTAGAACGGAGTCTGGCAGAAATGCAGGCTTATGGTGCATAGTATGACACTCCCGGCGGAGTTACCGTTTAGCTATCATCTGATTCTCAGGTCCGTGAATATCCAAAGGGAAAAATACCGTGGTTGGCCAGCATCCGTCTCGAATGGGACATCCTCGACCGTCCGTCACGACTCCAAGTGCTCCCGCGATCTATCAATCGACAGCTTTTGATGTGCCGGACCTTGACGTACTGCATTCACTTTACTCTGGAGAGGCTCACGGCGATATCTATACGCGAGACAGCAACCCAAATCATTCGGCTCTAGCGGAATCCATCGCCATCCTTGAGCACACCGAAGCTGGAGCTGTGTTTGCATCGGGAATGGGTGCCATCGGTAGCATTTTTCTCTCCCTCGCCGCCGCTGGCGATCATGTCATCCTGGCGCGAGCCCTTTACGGAAAGACGATCCAGCTTGCGTCCCGGATGCAGCAGCAATTTGGTCTGACGCTTTCGACATTCGACGTTGATCAGCCAGAACAACTGAAGTCGTTACTGACTGATCGGACTCGATTCGTTTTGGTGGAAACGATTTCCAATCCGCTCCTTGAGGTTGCCGACATTCGTGGAATTGCCACTGTCCTGGGGCCCGAGATTCCTCTGGTCGTTGACGGCACGTTTACGACGCCTGAACTGCTTCGACCGTGTACCCAGGGAGCGGCCATTGTCTTTCACAGTGCTTCCAAATACCTCAATGGCCACGGCGATGTCATGCTGGGAGTTGCAGCAGGAAGCAAAGCGATGATGAAACGCCTGCAGGAAACCTCCAGCCTCTTTGGACAGAACGCGAATCCTTTTGAATCGTGGCTCTGCCAGCGAGGACTTCGAACACTGTCTTTGCGCATGTCACAGATCTGCCGCTCGACAAAGGTGCTTGCGGAACATCTTGTCAATCATCCAGCGATTCGCAAGGTTCACTACCCGCTACTTGCTGATCATGGTTCCTGCGAACTGGCCACTCGACTTTACCCCAATGGCACTGGCGGAATTCTGGCAATCGAACTTGATGGAAACGGATTTGAGATCGTTAACCGCTTTATGCATGCGGCGGCAACGATTCCATTTTCACCAACACTGGCGGATGCTCGGACGACCATGTCACATCCTGCCACGACTTCGCACAGATTCATGAACCGATCACAACGCCAGGCGATCGGTATTCAGGACGAAATGGTTCGCCTTTCGATCGGCCTTGAACCTGTCGAGCAGCTGAAGTTGGAGCTAACTGCCGCACTGGATTCTCTGAAATCCGCGGGATGCACATAGAGTTACGATGACACAGGGCACGAAAAGGGGGGTAACCGCTTTTCGCCGTTACCCCCTTTAACAATTCTCACGCTACCAAAAGTTGCAGGCTGGATTATTCAGCAGGTGGGCGATTCCCTCGGCCACGACCACCGCCGCCACCAGCACCGCCGCCACCGAAACCACCGCGGCCGCCCATCAGCGATCGCATATCAATTTCGAACTTTGCACCTTTAAGTTCGTCAAGTTTGGTGACTTGTTCAGGAGTCAACACGGCAACGGCTTCGCTTATCGCTGTTTCGGAGGCTTTTTTCATGGTTTCCGCCATCTTGGCACGAGCTTCTTCAGAGAAACCACCGCCACCAGGACCTCCACCGCCCTGAGGTCGCATCTCGCTGAACATCTTCATCATCGCTTCAGCGGCTGCTGCTTCAGCGGCTGTTAACTTCTCAACTTGCTCGTCAGTGACATTCAGTTTCTTCTTCATATCTTCGGACTTCAAAGTTGCAGCGGCCGCCGAGCTCATGCGCAACTGCATGGAGATTTCGTTGAGTCGCTTAGTCTGCTCAGGCTCCAGCAAAGCATTTAAAATCTCGTCCGTTTTAGCGCTGAGAGCTTCTCGCTTCTTAGTCGCTTCTTCCATAAATTTTGTTCGATCTTCTTCCGACATCGCCTGAATCGCCTGGAAGTCCGGACGAGGAGAGTTGCCACGTTCTTCACGATACGCTTCCAGGGCCGCATCAATTGTCGCCGCCTGAGCGTCTTCGATCTTCAGTTCGGCTCGAACTTTCTCCACGCCCAGAAGTGTCGCATTGTCGACACGACCAAATCCGCCTCCCGGCCGTCCACCAAATCCTCCACGACCACCAAAACCACCCCGTCCGCCGCCACCGCCCTCTTGTGCCACAACGCTAGCCGACATCAGCAATATCACAAGGCTGAACGTAGCAGCCCGTCGCAAAATACCAATTGAAACCATGAGACTTGCTCCATTTGTTAAAACGGCTGATGTCCGAATTGGACGAGACAGGTAAACCGTCGTACGCTACGAAACCCCCCGTGATACATTGAAGAGCCTGACAAACTCACCGGGTCCGGGCGATTTTCCCAAAAATTTGTGCACTCAGCCCTTGAAGAACGAGAACCGAGGTTATCTCACACTGGATGTGTGGCCCATCTGGTTTGGAAAGACACGACATTGAGCCTCACAGATTTGAGATAACTGACACCAAACGACGAGAAAGCAGCAGCCTTCGTTTGTTGGGTGGATTCGAGCCAACTTGAATTCCAGAGCAGGATGCCGCGTTCCGATGTGGATGATTGCAAAAAAGCTGGAAAATCGTTTTTACTCCGACGAAAGACCGAATTGCAATACCGAGGCTGTGGGGTTAGCCTTCGCAAAGAATTGCTGACGTCACAGTCGCGAATTTTGCCAAGCGATCGCGAATTTGACTGTTCCAGCGGGCAATGTGCCTGACCACACCTGACGATGCAATTCTCTCCGTTGTGCGACATTCTCGACTCCTCGCACAAATGCGAGATCTGATCAACACCTGAAAGACAGATCAAATGACCGGTCCAAGTGACGACATCCAAAAGAAGAAGGCTGATGAAGCCGCAAAGTATCTCGCCGAATCATTTTTTGGACTCAACATGAGCCCGGCCGATGTTGGTGGAGAAGTGCTTTTCGATGACTACGACGATATCAAATCGACTCCGAGTTCTCTGTTGGGCAGTCTGGCTCCAGAAGAATCCAGCTCTGCAGGGCAAAGTCGACCATCTTCTCAGCAGCACCATCGGGCAACGTCATCGCCTTTGGATGAAGATCTCGACGATTTGATTGTCTTCGGGTCAGACGATGATGACGACGACGCCCCAATCGTTGATGAGACAGATGAAGAAGAAGACGATGAAAACTTCGACTTCGGCGACGAAGATGATGAAGAAGATGATGAAGACGATGACTTCGAAGACGAAGAGGAGGAGGACGACGACGACGATCTCGAAGATGATGACGAGGAAGAAGACGACGACGAAGAGGAAGAAGACGACTTTGGAGCTGAGATCGACGGGCCGCCGAAACGCCGAAGTCCAGTGACAGCCCGGGAAGTCCGCCCTGAACCGACAACTCGCGGCCGCGATGCGGGCCGTCAGGAGCGACCTTCCCCCAGCCGCCCTCCGGAAACACGGGCCGAAGCACCTCGCCATGAACCTCGCCCAGCAGGTCGTCAGGAAGCTCGTCCCAGTCGTGACGAAAATCGATCTCGACCTCAGGAAGGTCGTGGGCCTGCACGAGCGGACGAACGTCGTGAAAATCGAAGCGGTGGCCGCCCGGAACGCCCGCAGCGAGCCGACCGTAACGATGCTCCTGCTTCCGCGACTGCCGGTGCTTCACGAAATGATGATGATACTTACTGGCAGGAGCTGGATGACTGGGTTTGGGATGACAAGGAATCCAACAAAAAGCAGCCACTTGCGACCTCCGCGGCTGATGCGGAAGACTCATTTGACGACGAAGAAGAGGTCGTTTCTGCGGGTCCGGAAGTTGGCGGCAATTCTGATACTGAAGATGACTCATCTGGTGATCCCAAAAAGCGTCGACGCGGTCGTCGCCGTGGTGGACGAGGCCGCGGTCGTCGTCGCCCTGAAGACGGAAATGAAACCAGCGAGTCAGAAGAATCTGAAAACGCTTCGTCCTCAACGAATCTCGATGACGACCTGACTGAGATCCTGTTTGACGAAGATCAGGAAGACATCGTCAGCGTGTCCGCAGGCAGTATTCAGGCTCAGCGCAGAATTCGAAATGAACCTCCCGCGCCGCCAGCTCGCAAGCCTGAACCCAGGGTCATCAACGAAGACGATTTGGATTCAGACGAAGTTACGGGCGAAGTTACGGAAGACGACGACCGCCCAGCTGGTCGTGGTCGAAGGGGTCGGCGAGGCCGACGTGGCCGTGGGCGCGGCGAAGGTGGTCCAGGTGATGCTGCTCCTCGCGAGACTTCGCGGTCAGCCGCACCTGCTGCTCGTCAACCGCAAAGTGATCACGACGATGATGATGAAGTTCTGGACGTTGACAGCGAAGCCAGTGACTTTGGAGATGACATCGAAGAAGCACCGCGTCCATCTCGAGGCCGCCAGCCTGAGGCTCGAGGCCCAGCACGGGACCGAGCACCCGAAGAAGGTCGCCCAGGTCGATCGCGCGAACCTCGCGAAGCTCGTGGCCCACGAGAAAGTCGTGAGCCTCGTGAAGAGTCCGCGTCAGCTCGCCCAGCACGACGTCCTGCCGCTGCAGAACGAGAAACTTCACGTGAGCCGGATGTTGCCGACAATGATCGTCGCGGTCCACGACCTCCGCGTGTGGCGTCAGAATTTCAGGACATTCCAACTTGGGAAGAAGCGATTGGCTGCTTAGCCATTCGCACTCCCACGGAAGATCACGCTCGCCGCACAGAAAATCGCGGTCGAGGTAGTCGCGACGGCTGCGGTCGCCCACCGCGTCGACGATAGTCACACTGGACGCAGCCAATCGGCCAGCATCCGGTACTCAATCGACAATCTGATCCCCTCGAAAGGCATTCTTTCGAGGGGATTTTTTGTGCCGTGCTACCGGTGCAAAAAAACAATCCGGAAAAAATCCGGGTTTTGGAACAGAAGCCAACGAAGGAAATAAAGTCCGAGCCCCCCAACTCCTTCGTTTTCTTTGTTCACTTCTGTTCAGACCGTCGCATGCCAATCAGACCACGGGAAGCAATGAACGCTCGCCACATCGGAGCATGAGTCGCCCGGAATAGATGCATGGATTTGCGCAACGCGGTTCTGCATGGTGGAGACCATGGCGCCCTCGAGTCAGCAAAAAAACTCCGCTGCTCCAACATCGTTCCACCGTGAATTTGTGGCAGCGATGTCTTCGCGTGTGAATCACGCGGCGTCCTTCCGTCAGCATCGCCAATACACGCTTCGCTTCCCCCTTCTCCAAATGTCGCGAGCCTCTGCAGATTGGCTTTTCGGAAAATCCAGAAAATTCGATCCCTCGGTACCTTGTCCACGGCTACCATCGCTGCGTAAGCTGTGCGGACCAGTTGTGGGTTTCATGCCCATAATGATCTTTGAAAACTTATTGAAAGTGGGTTTTATGCCCGCTAAGCTGTGGAAATCCGGACGACTCTGTGTAGTCTGGATTTCTGCAACATTGCGTGTCAGTGGTTTTCTGTAGGCCCAACCATGTTTGTGACGGGAGAATTTCGGCGAACGATCGATGATCGATTTCGCCTGATGCTGCCCCCGGAACTGGCGTCAGTGGTCTCGGACGACAACGGTGACATCATTGTTGCGAAGGAGCGTGCAGGGTGTTTGAGTCTCTGGAAGCCGGCTGATTGGCAGCAGCGACTCGACAGTGGAATCACTCTCCTTCGTCAGAAAATCGACTCGGGTCGAATGGAACAGCGATGGGGTGACGTCCAGCGACTTGGCCGCTTATTGTCGACTCGACACCAAACTGCCCGGCTTGCGAATCGTTCTCGACTTTTGATTCCGGAAAGCTTCCGTCCTTTTCTGGGCGTTGATGCTGGCAAAGAAGTGGTCGTCGTCGGAGCTGTCATTTGTGTCGAAATCTGGCAGCAGGATGCATGGAACAGCGTCCTGAAAGATGAGATGCCTGATTTTGGCGAACTGTTTAAGCAGCTGACTCAGTAGTTTCGCCGATGTATTTTGAGCGAACCGGTCAGTACAAGGCGATGAACGTCTGCGTGACGTTCCTGAACCCACTTTCAACGTCCGGAAGCAGAACGGATCGAAGACGAGAAGAGCACAGCTCACTCAACCCTTTCCCTTTCAGGTCGCTTGCTCACTCAACACGACACGCGACTCGCCGAAAGAGCTCATCCAGGGATGGCTTTGCGGCAGGGATGCCGCTTTTCTCTCTTCGATCCGGTTTTTCTTTTTCCCGACCCTATTGCACACCATCGCCACCTGGCTGCCGCTGCCGTGGCTTTTGATCTCACTTCACAACTCACCTGCCTGATGCGGCAACACGACGATTATGCGGGTCTGAAGTGTGCCTTGAGGAAACCAACGTTTTTCGAGACGATATATGTCGCCAGAACGCTTTGCCACCTTCCGTTATCTCTCGATGCGTTGTTTGAGATCGGTTTGATTTGTAGCACTCGGGGTCTATGAACCACCAATCCGAGCCGCATTGAAAACAGGTGTCATCGCGAAGGCTCTACAGCGACTCTTCAACGTCAGAAATCAGGCGACTCCGCCCTTTCGATCAAAGCTGATCATGCCACAGATCCCCATTGCTTATCAACTGCGAGCCATGGCGGGAGCGATGCTGCGGCGAAAGATGCGCGGAGCCCGAAGCGAGTTTTTGTCGGTCGCCAAAACC
>JANMEV010000019.1:0-11859 GCA_031377305.1 Planctomycetota bacterium
AGTCGCAACTGGCGATCCGCCTGACGAGCCTCGTCGGCGATATCATCCAGCTTGATTCCAACCGTGGCATCAAAGTGATTTCGAAGACCGTTTCGAACGCCCCACCACATGATGCCGGCAAATCCAAACGCAGCCGCAGCCAGTGCACCGCCAAGCGATCGCTGCGGTTCTCCGCCCAGCGAAAACGTGGCAATCCCAAACAGGCACAGCGCTGCACCGATCCAGCCCATCATTGTGATGGTCTTGTCGACCCATTCCGGAATCGCTTCATTCGTGTCGACTCGATCGATCACACGACGAACCGTCTGAATCTTCAGCGCCAGTTGTTCTTCCTGCAGTCGCAGCCGACCGAGATTTTCAAGCTCCCGCAGCCGCATTTGCTCGGCGTCAATGGCCTGATCGACAGGAACGCCAATCGCGTCCAGTTGCTCGTTCAGTTCGACCAGTTCCTTCTGGCTGCGTTTCGTCATGCTGCGATTCCAGCGACGCAGCTTGCCTCGCCGTTGCAGTGCGTCCTGATACTTTCGAGCCGCCTCCAGCAACTTGTTGTGAGCAGCAGGAGTCGTATCGACGGAATTCAGTCGCTCGACCGTCCAGCCTTCGCCCAGTTGACCAAGTTGATGATTAAGTTCGCGTCGTAATTCTGAAGACCGATCTTCCGCGCTGCGAATCTGCTCTTCGATTTGTCGTAGCCAGTCCGACTGATCGACCAGGCTTTGGATCGCATAGCGTTCCTTGTCGAACTGCCCATCCATCTGAATTCGATCGGCCTGTGCTCGAAACTGAGTGGCCTGATCGTTCAGCTTCTCACGGCGATTCGTCGCTTCCTGAAGGTCTTTCTCCGCAGTGGCGAGTTGCTTCAACGCTTCTGTGGGACTGGTTGGAACAACAGGGATGCGAGTGCGCTCTTCCTGAAGTTCTTTCGTTCGCTTCCACGGCTTGTGACAATTCTGAAGGAATCGCAGACCTCGGAGTTCGTTGCGAATAGTGCCTTCGCGTTCCTGAAGCGATTCAATCTCTGTCGTGAGCTCGCGACGGCGACGCGTCAACCGAGCGTGCTTGTCGCGAGCAACGCCCGAGTTCCGACGACCTCCGGACAGCTTCGCATACTTATCAAACAGTTGCGGAATTTTGCCGGATCGTTGATCGGCCCCAAACATCGTCGACCGGCGTTCCTTCACGTCTGCCAACGAATCCAGAATCTGCCGCCCCTGAGGACCGAGCGACAAACCGTAGATGTACTCGGCCACCTGGTTCGTACCGAGAGTTGCCAACTGCTGCAGCTCGCGCACGCCGACGGCAAAGATGTCGGTGTAAACATCTTCACTGGTGCCTGACAGAATCTGGCTGACGGCCTGGTCCTTATCAAGCCCATCCGGTCCGCCAGACAATCGCAGCTTGCCGCGGCCCAAAAATTCGGCTCGTCGATGAATTCGCCAAGTGCGACCGCCATGCTCGCATCGCACTGCTCCACGCCAGGGTTGCTCGGCGTCGGGACGATGCCATGCTGGCTCAGTCGACAAGGGTTCGTAACCATACAACGTTGAGCGAATGAATCGCATCAGCGTCGTCTTGCCGGCTTCGTTAGGCCCATAGATGACGTTGAGCCCCTTCGGATCCAGCCGCAACAATAAGTTGCGCCAGATACGGAAGCGATCGATATCTATTTCCGTCAGTCTCATGACGAAGTCCTTTTCGTGACTGAAATCCCTCGGTACAGAACACGATGAAACCGCTCTGACCTGACACTAATCATCGGAGTCCTCCTCAATCTCTGACTCCGGACCTTCATCATCCCCGATGTCGCCCAGCAAATCTCGAACACTGGATTTTCCTTCCGCTTCTTCCGGGTCCAGAAATTCTTCGCGGAAGTCGCCCACTCCATAGTCGGGCTGGAACCACTTCGCGCCATCCGTCCGCATTCGCCCGAGGATTTGCTCAGGATCCACTGATGGCAACAAGGCCATCAGTCGCTGCTTCCAGCCGGAAGTCAGGTCCTTGTCACTGTTGATCAGTGACTCAAGAGACTCATCTGCCAGAAGGCGAGACCGTCCCACAAACAACTGATAATGATCAGACAGAGCGGTTGGCGGATCCCCCGTTGGCCAGGCCGTCGGAATCGAACGAATATCATGCAGAAGTCGCAGAGTTCGACCGGCGTGCTTCAGCTCATCAAGCTCCACCGCAGCCGCAACGTCCAGGTCATTGCGAGCCAGTTCCTGCAGAACCGGCAAGGCTCCTCGCAGAATCCACTGAACGGACCAGATACGATCTGCAACGCCCGGCTTCAATGCAATTAGCCGCGTCTTCATCTGCTGCAACATTGACGAAAGCGTCGTGTGTGGATCGACGTCGATCTCAATGTGCTTCCAGTCGACACAGCTTGTGTCGACTGAGGTAATACGAACCTCACCTGTCACTGCAACTTCTACCAACGAACAAGCACCGCCCGATGCCTCCATCTGGCTGCGAGCCTGTGTCGTTCCGGGACAATGCACAACACCGTCATCTCGCCATAGTGTCGTTCGAGCCAACTCTCCGGTAAGTGCCAGATAGTTCAACTGACCTTCTCGCAGCATTTCGTCAGTGTAGCTGATGAATGCGGGATCAAGTGACGGGTGGGTTTCCGACGGTCCAGATTCAAGCGTTTCCAGAGAGCGCTGAATCGAGCGACGAGCCGTGTCCGGAATCTTCTTCGGCCGCATGCCGTCTTCAGAATCGATTGATCGCCAGACACGAGTTGACTCATCGTTACCGGTTTCAATTTTTGAACCAGGCTTGTCGACCTGTTCGCCGGATGCCACGTTCTGCATCGTTGCTGCGAGTGTCTCATCAGACGCGGAGGCCGCCATCGATGCCATGCGTCGGGATTCTTCGAACTTGGCTTTACTCACGACACCAATTCGAAACGGCTGCACGCCTTCGCCACCCTTGGCGATGACTCGAATTCCAAAGTCGTCCTCAGCACCCAGCCACATGGATGCGGAAACCGTTGTTGCCAAATGATCCTTTATGTACAGCTCCATCGGCTCTGGACTTGAGCTGTAACAAACCGTGACGTTTTCCGGCAACTCTGGAATTGATCGCCACGCTTCGGGCGGATCAGCATCGCCCGGCAGGACAAACACATGAATATTGTGATCATCCAGCCGCTTCACACCCTTCAGCAGCGCAAGTCGAGCGCGGAGGCTGCGGTCAGCTTCAATGAAGACATTGCCAGACAGCAAGAGAAAATCGACATCTTGCTTCACACACGCTTCGATGACTACCTCAAAAGCGTGGAGCGTCGCATCTTCAAATGCGAAGCGAAGTTCATCCGTCATCGTTTCCGTTGTTTGCACACTAACGGGAACGTCCAGACGAATATTGGCAGCATGTAAGAATCGTTGCGGCTCAAATGCCATCGATCAGAGTCCCTTCCGACAGCCATGTATCTCCGTACAAACATCCGAATGGCACGCCACGGGGCTTCGGTAAGCTGCCATCGACTGCGAAGTCTAATGAACCTGCGAATCTGGGGAAAGGCTACTCACCCGGAAGAATCGGCAGTTTTTGCGACTCTATCGATTGACGGCCGTGAACCAATCCTGCGAATTCGAACCGCCGCCAGCTTACCCAACTTCAAGTCCGCCACATAGCGGTTTGTCAGCAGCGACGTCAAACCGGATGGCGTAGCGAACCCAGTCTTAGCCGTAAGCTCCGCAGTTCGTTAACGCAGCAGAATAGTGGATGCCGGAACCATGTGGCTTTGCCTGCGAACATAACGCCGCTCGAGATTGTCGATCACCAGACACAATCCCTTGCTCACCCCAATTGTCGCGAGTCCCATTGAACGGCAGGAAACTCTCGTTGCCTCTAGCGACAAACCTCGCAATCAGGCGACAATTCAAACAAAACGCATCAACAATCGCTCCAAATACATCCCAGCCGGTCCGCTCATGCCGAATTTTCCGTCCAACGTTCCGTATTTTCCGATCCTCGATATTGAGTTTCAGACTCACTTGAAACCCGCGAGCGAACCGCCGATACTCCCGCCTGTCTTAAGAAAGACACCGGGCGCTTAGCTCAGTTGGTTAGAGCACCTCGTTTACACCGAGGGGGTCGGGGGTTCAAGTCCCTCAGCGCCCATTTTACGTTCCCGTAAGGGGACGAAGCCAGCCGCAGAACCCCGAAAAACATTGAGTTTTTCGGGGTTCTTTGCTTTGGTGGGTTTCTCGGTTTGTTCCGTTGCGCATGCGTTGTGCCCCTCCCCAAGCGTTTTTGTTGTAGGGTGGGTGACTTCAACCGATGCTCGGTCGAATTGCTCGTCTCTCAGTTGCAGATAATGCTTTGCTGCCACCAACTGGGAATTCTTCCGCCACTTGAACGTGTTATTCGAGCGACATCGTGTAACGTTCTGCATCGTCAGCGGGGCCGGTATATCCGAGGGCATCGCCCAAGATCTCCGTCAGAAATACGGGCAGGAGTTCCTTTTCCTTCAGCTTGTCTGCCTTGCGTGAGGCGAGCAATTTGGCCCAACGGCCGAACGTTTCCCGGATAGCGTCCAGATTCTCAGGCAACTTGAACGCCTGCAAATGGGGACGCAGAACATCGGGGCGAAACAGCGGTTTGGCTTCAACGGGCATTCAGGGACAGCCTTTAGTTCTTGTCAGTCGTGGCATCGGTGGCACAGATCCTCTGGGCAGGCATCTGGAATGCCTTCCTGAAGGATTTCGCCAAGTCTCCCGAGTCTAACGAACTGTCAGCGGCCGGGCCAACGTGGGGCGAATGCAAGGTGACCGAGGTGCAATCGGTTTTCACAGGCTGAGGGCTAACGCGTTAATCGTTGGCAACTCGTCTCAATGGAGCGAGACGGCAACACGGCCGACTCGCTCCACGTGACAATAGTACAGCCAAAGATGCAGTCTGGCGTTTTTGCCCCGATCTTCCGAGGCTGTTGCGATTTGAAGCGAGCGGCATCGAAAGTTCCGGCGCTGGAGCGTAGAAGCGACCCAAAGCGAAGCCGGAATTGAATCCGTTGGGGTCCATCGACCGGGGCTCAAATCTCCTGCATTTTCACGCCTTTCAGCATGAGCATGTCAGGGCATGGGGTACTGTGCCATGAATTCCAACTGTCCGACTTCGGCGAGCTCTAACGAGCGACCTCAAGAAATCGATAGTCGTACATCCACTGCCCCTCAGGCAGATCACTGAGCACAACGATGCGTCCAGTCGTCAAGAATGCTAGTTTGAAAATTTCCCATTGCTCGTCACTGATCTCTCCCTGCTGGGATGTTGCCCCGCCCTCTTCCCAAAGAATACAGACGCTACGGCCACAAGCAATTTCGAAATACCCGATTCGGGTAATGCGTCCATAGTGCCAAACGAAATCCGATCCAGCCTCTTTGGCCTGGGCATTTTCGAGGGCTTCAGGCCCTGTTTCTCGCATTTGACGCTTGGTAGTGGACATCTTCTCTTCCGTCATAAACTTTTCCTCTGACCCACGAAACTTGGAATAACCGACTTGTTCAACCTTTGGCCCGCAGTCACAAACGTGTGGACCTTCACTTCCTCCATGTGGTTGGCTACATGGAAGGAGGACTTTAACAGAACCGCAGCAAAGTAAGTAGCAACAACAATGTGCTGCCCCGATGTGCTACGGAAAACAATGGTAGAGCAAACGCGGCTAGTCAATCTGCGGCGTTGTCCAACGCGTTCAAGATGGCCATTGCATTGTCGACACTTCCAGTCAGGCTGAGGAGTTGCCGCGCGATCTTGATTGCCTCGATCCACTGGGCAGCGCCAACTGGGTGCCCGGTCTTCCATTGAGTTTTGGTCTTACTCCGGTTGGTAATCATGTTCTTCTTGGTCTTCTCCGCCAGAATTCGGTCCGCGCTGACCTTGTGACCAAATTCATCCTTCACTGCATTCGCCACTTCGCCAACTTTTGCGGTCGGATTCTTCTTGATCACCCGGCGTATTGCCGAGCTTTTGTTTGTCATTGGGTCTTTTGACTTCGTCGACTTCTTTGCCGCCATAAATTTGCCTCAACAAGTTATAGAAAAACCGTACGACGAACAGGTTATCTGGCTAACCTCTCGTCGTCAATTCGTGCGAATCATGCTGGTGAGTCACTCCCTTGGGTTGATTGCGTGTAGAATGACTCAAGCAATGCTCCTGAAACTTCAGTGCCGGTTGCGTCTAGAAGATCATTGGGTTCGTTGTTGGACTGCCAGAACAGAACCCGAGAACTTACCACGGCCGAACGGGAAGAATCCCAACCACTGACGGAACTGTTGGATTTGCTTTCTCTGCTGAAACTCCAAGTTCAGCCCACTGACAGCAAACCTGAATGAGACAGCCTGGCTATTCAAGCGGTTCGAATTGCGTTCCCATCGGCTTCAGCTTTGGCCATGGACAGCCTTCAACACGGCGTTGCGTTCCCGTTCGGACATCCCCGACCACGCCTCAACCAACGCCAACACCTCCGGAAACTTGACCAGCAAACCCGCCACGTTTCCGCTCAGTTTGTCACTGATAATCGAGGATGGTGAATTCACCACCACAAAGTTCACACTCCCGATCCGGCCAGCGGGACGAGGATCTAGTCCATTTTCATGACTGCCCATTTTTCTGTCGTGCGGCGTCTGAACTTGTTATCGAGCTAGTTCTGCTGAAGCCGAATGCGGCGGTATTCCATTTGGCCTCGGTCACCTTCGAGTCCGATTGGTCCGGTTTCTGGCACCTTCAATGCCTCCTCGATGACTTCACCATTGCAGGTGCAATGGGCGACTCCGTCTTTTACGACGACAACCATTTCGTTCCAGGCGCCGGTTTTGTAGTTCTTGAGAGTTTTGTATGGACCGGCCAGAGGATAGTCTCGGCACTGTAACTGTGGCTTGCGGATGAACACGCCGCTGTCGGCATTTGGAGTCGCCCGGAATTCCAGCTTGAGCGTGAAATTGCCGCTGAAACTCTTTGCTGTGTATAACTGCTGAATCCGGCTGCCTTCTGCAGGAGTGGTGACGATCAGTCGTCCATTCTTCGCGACGTAGCGACCATCGGGTGACATTTCCTTCCCGTCCAGTCCCCAGCCTGTGAGGTCTTTGCCGTTAAAGAGGCTTTCGAAACCGGGTTCCGGTTTGAAATCATCAGGAGCCGTTTCAAGGAATCCCAGCGTTGCAAAAATGGGGCGAAGTGCGCCGGCCCACTTCTTGTATCCGATGTCGTTTGGGTGAAGCAGGTCGGGCATTTCTTCGACTTTTGCGTCACCCTTTTCGTTGGCAAACAAGGTCCACGTGTCGACTACGGTGATCTGAGGATTGCCCTTCACCACCGATGCGATAAGTTGGTTGATCTGCTTGATCTTGTCTGCCGGGCGAGACTTGGTTTCTGAACTTGGAAACACCTGACAAAGCACAATCGGCATCTTCTCATTGTGCTTTTTGAGTTCCGTAATGATCAGTTTGACGTTGTCAGCAATGGTCTGTGGGTCAGCTTTTTCTTCCAAGTCGTTAGTCCCCATCAACATCACGACGCATGATGGGTTCAACGCCAAAACGTCTTTTTCAAGTCGAATCAGCATGCCGCGAGTCGTATCGCCGCTGATGCCGCGGTTGGCGACTTTCATGCCCGGGAAAGCGCCTTGCATGTTGTCGCCAAAGCCCTGAGTGATCGAATCGCCGAGGAAGACGACAGACTTCTGATCCCGCTCAATCTGTTTCGCCCATGCTGACCGACGTTCGGTCCAGAGGCTCTTGAACCAATCGTACCGTCGAATCGGCCCAGCTCCCGGAAGGCCGTCGTCAGTGGCCGGCAACGTGACCTCAGGAACATCGTCAAGGATTGGTGATGTCGCAAAAGCGAATGACACTGTCATGCTAAAGAACATGGCAAGGCTGATGGCACGAAGGGCGAGCGGCTGCATACCTGAAAATCCAAACGGGGGAAGAGAGTTCAGTGGGATCGTGAGTCTATCGGTCTCGCTGCGACTTGCGTAGTGTCCCACAACAAGTGTTCTGCCTCACGAGGCGAGAGTTGGCTTTTATTGGACGACTGGAGGACTGACTTCCAAAGGCACTCAGATGAAAGTCTTCGCCTGCGGTTTCTCCCCGTTTTTTATTGTGTTGCTTCCTCAGGAGTGAAATTCTGGTCGATTCCGTGAAAGATTCCGCTGTGGCAAGCGTGTGTAACCACGAGGAGAATTTTTGATGCCGCGTGTTCCGGAAACTCGAGCCAGCCTGATTCTGCGACTGCCGTCTGTGGACGATGCAGAAGCTTGGCGGGAATTCGTGTCGATCTATGAGCCGTTCGTCTTCCGTTTTGCGCGGCGAGGCGGGCTGCAGGATGCCGATGCAAGAGAGCTGGTTCAAAATGTGATGCTGGCTGTCGCTCGAGCCGTTGGTCGATGGAAACCAGACTCGGCTCGGGGACGATTTCGCACGTGGCTTTTTCGAATTGCGCGAAACCAACTGCTGGACATTCTGGCAAAGCGATCGCGCGATGAGGCGACCAGCGGTGCAGCGAATCACTCGGGGATTTTTGACCAACTCTGTTCATCATCTGGCAATGGTCATGATGAACTGCATTCGGCTCAGCGGCGTGAACTGTTTCGCTGGGCCTCTGAGCGAGTCAACTCTTGCGTCAAGCCTCAGACATGGCAGGCATTCTGGATGACGGCCGTCGAAGATCAGGAACCGGAGTCCGTGGCGATTCAACTGAAAATGACCATCGGCGCGGTGTACATTGCTCGCAGCCGAGTCATCTCTCGACTGCGTGACGAAGTGAAGAAATGGGAGGACGACGATGCGATGCAATGATGCTCGCCTGATGACGCTACTCAAACAGGACGAAGACAGCTCAGAATTTCGATCTGCGGCCGCTCATTTGGAATCGTGTCGGCCTTGTCAGAAGCGTCTGACGGAATTGTCGGGCGATTACAACCTTCGTCGCGAGATCCGTGAAACTCTGATTGCCAGTGACAGCCTCGATGCGTACTCATCGCGTGTCTCCACTTCCGTCGTGATTTCCGTCGAAGGAAATTCCGATGACGATATCGGCGCTGAGTTTGAACCGCTGTCGCTCGACTTTCTTGCCCCGGCCAGTCATCCGGAGATGCTCGGACGGATCGGCCGCTATGAAGTCGAACGCGTGATCGGCTCGGGAGGCATGGGTATTGTATTGAAGGGCTTCGACACGGAACTGCATCGCGTCGTCGCCCTCAAAGTTCTAAAGCCACATCTGGCAAACAACGGAGCAGCACGACGTCGATTTGCGCGCGAGGCACAATCGGCGGCGGCGGTCGTTCATGAGCACGTCATTCCGATTCACGACGTGCTTTCCGATGGCGATATGCCTTATCTGGTGATGCAGTACGTGCCGGGTCAGTCGCTGCAGGCGCGAGTCGACGAACGTGGCCCTCTGGATGCCAAAGAAGTGCTGAGGATCGCTCGCCAGGCCGCCGCTGGTCTTGCCGCGGCACATGCTCAGGGAGTTGTTCATCGCGACGTGAAGCCTGCGAATATCCTGATGGAAGAGTCCGTCGATCGTGTACTAATTTCCGACTTCGGGCTGGCTCGCACGGTCGATGATGCAACGTTGACTCGCACGGGAGTCGTTGCGGGAACGCCGCACTACATGTCGCCCGAACAGGCGAGCGGTCAGCCGATGGATCAGCGTTCGGATTTGTTCAGTCTTGGCAGTGTGATCTACTTCATGTGTACTGGCCGACCTCCGTTTCGAGCCGAACATGCTCTCGCGATTCTGAATCGGATTTGCAATGACGCGCATCGCCCGGTCGACGAAGTCAACAGCGACGTGCCGGCGGACATCGCAGATGTGGTCGATCGACTATTGGCCAAGAACCCCGCGGATCGGTTTCGAAATGCTAACGAAGTGGAGCAGCATCTTGAGGCAATGCTGTTGCAACTACAGAATGGACAGCGTTCCAGTCGCCTTCGATGGCGTCGCACATGGCTCCGCTGGCGAAGCATCGTTTGGAAATCGCTGGCGGTTACCGCAATGATCGTTGTGTGCGGAATACTTGGAGCAACGCTTGCGACGTGGCAGCGTGGTGGAGTGCCGCGAACAGAGATCGCGACTCAGGATGTCGAGGTGACTCGCACGCCGCCTCAGACGCCGCCGCGTCAATCGACTCAGCCTGAAAGAACGCAGTCTCAGACATCTCGCCCCGCGACGCCATCGTCGCGTCCTATTCCGGAGGACACGTTCAACGACGATCTGTCAGAAATTCAGACTCGCATCAATGCGATTGAGCAACCCTCAACCGATGCGACGGGTTCGCCATCGAGCTCAAACCCGTTTGCGGACGAGTGGTTTGACGAGCTGAGTTCGGTGAAATCACTTCTGGAGGAGGGCGGTTCCTACGCAAAGCCTACGGACAAATAACGCAATACGATTCAGCCGACATATCGAATACTATTATCGTCTAAAACCTGAGCCTCAAGGCGCTAGCCATGTGTGTTTACCCAGTGTCTTTCGGACATTCACCCGCGGCTAGCGCCCTGCGGCTCACGATACCAGACCGACGGTCGGCTCAGACTTTTCTTCCCAGTTCCCAATTCGAAAGGATCCTGTAATGCGAATGTTGACCTATGTTCTAAGCGGCATCTGCCTCGCTGGCGGCGCCGTGACAAGCTTGGCGATGACGAGATTTTCTTTGGCCGACGAGAACCCGTCTCTTCCTGAACCTGCTCGATCTGTGCATCCCTTCAGTTCCAAAGCCCCGTTTTCTTCTCCGGGTCAGAATGATCCTTTGCTCAGGAAAGAAACTTCAGACCCTTTCGGTACAGCGCCTTCGGGGTTCAACCCGAGCCCATTGTTTATAGATGAGTCAGTGCCGCCTGGAAACACACCATCACGACGCGCTCTTGTAATGCGACCAGTGCGGGAAACAGTAGTGAGGTACGTCGCCGAGGTAGCTTCTGCCGAAGAACAGGCTGCAGCAAAAAATCTCCAGGACGCAATAAAGTCTTTAAAGGACAGCTCCGAGCCAGAAGCACAGAAGAAAGCGTCCGACACTATTCAGCAGCAATTGTCGGAACAGTTCGATCTTGATCTGAAGCAACGAGAAAAGGAACTGGCCGAAGTCGAAGCCAAAGTGAAGAGCCTGCGTGAAAAGCTCGACAAGCGTAAAGCCGCTCGTGTGGATATCATCAGTCTTCGTCTGAAGACCATCACAAACGACGCCGCAGGCCTTGGATTTCCGGGTGGTGTTGGAGCGAGCGAAGCGGCCTATGACTTTCCTTCAGTCAATACGAGAGTGGATGTGGCGGGCAGCGCCAATGAAGTCCGCGTCTATCAACCAAACGGGACTGTTTACACAGTTCCACGAGGCTATCCCGTACCGGCCGGCAGTCCACGACTTCCGGCAACTACGCCAGAGCTTCCGCCAACCACCACGATTAGTCCGATTTCTGAGTAGCACTTGCCCGCAGGAAAACACGGAGATCTGCGTCTCGCAGCTCCGTGTTTCATTACCCAATGAGCCTGAGGCGCTAGCCGATTCGTTGCAAAGAAGTCGGCTAGCGCCTCAGGCTCAGGTCAATTGGGGCTGGAGATTCGCTCAACGATCAGCGGCGGCGATTGGCCTTGATCGCCGAGAGTAATGGCGTTGCGAATGACGGAGTTCACTTGTTCGGCATTCTTCGAAAAGATGCGAACCAATGGCGTGCCCTTGTTTATGACGTCGCCGAGTCGGACCAGCATCTCCAGTCCGACGGAATGATCGATCGGGTCGCCCATCTTCTGGCGGCCGCCTCCCAACGCAATAATCGCAAGGCCAAGCGCTTCCGTATCGATCGTTGTCACGACTCCATCGCGATCGGCGAGCAGCTCCGATGCAGGAGCGACAGTCAGCAC
>JANMEV010000027.1:0-14374 GCA_031377305.1 Planctomycetota bacterium
GGTTTTGCGGTCGATGAAAGAATGCAGCAGGATGGCACGGGAGGGCTTTCCGTCGCGGCCTGCGCGGCCGATCTCCTGGTAGTAGCCTTCAAGAGTCTGAGGCAGCGCGAGGTGCACGACGGTCCGTACATCAGCCTTGTCGATTCCCATGCCGAAGGCGACGGTGGCGACGATCACGTCAATGTCGCCACCGAGAAAACGAGTCTGCACACGGTCACGATCTGCCGCGGACATCCCGGCGTGGTAGGCGGCAGCAGGCATGACCGCGGCGAGCTGACCTGCGAGTTCGACGGCGTCTTTGCGGGACGGCGCATAAACGATCGCGGGCCTGTTCGCGGAATTCCCCAGTAATCTCAGGATCACGTCCATGCGGTCAGGGCGAGGAATTTCGACGACTTCGATGGCGAGGTTGCTCCGGCGGAAGCCGTGGATGAAGCGGTTGTCGGATTTAAGATTTAACTGTGCAATGATGTCGCGTTGGACAATGGGTGTCGCGGTCGCGGTCAACGCGATCACCGGAGCGGGACGAAGCGAGGGCAGCCGCTGGCCCAGCATCCGATAGTCGGGACGAAAGTCATGCCCCCATTGCGAAATGCAGTGAGCCTCGTCGATGGCGATTAATGTGGGCCTCGTGCGGGCGAGGAACTCCGGGAAGCCCGGCACGCCCAGTCGCTCTGGCGCGATAAAGAGAAAGTCCAGTTCCCCGGCGAGATACTTTAGGCACACGGCACGCGAATCCGGACGAGAGCGACCGGAGTGGATCCGTTCGGCTCGCAGTCCCAGCGACTGGAGCTTTGCAACTTGATCTTCCATCAAAGCAATAAGTGGACTGACCACGAGTGTCGTGCCACCTCGCGCCAAGCCCGGGAGCTGATAACAAAGCGACTTGCCCGCCCCGGTCGGCATCACCAGCAGCACGTCCTCGCCGTCACGGGCCGCTTTGCAGACAGCCTCCTGGTGCGGCCGAAAACCGGTATGGCCAAACGTGTCTCTGAGCAGCTCTGTAATGTCTCGCGAAAGCGGTGGACGCGACTGAACAGCGTTGTCAGTTGGGTTGTCAGTTGGGCTGTCAGGCTGCCCGGGGTTCACTGTCGGCGAGTGCTCGAACGTCTGCATCTGCTCGACCGCCTTCGTCCCTGACGTCTTCGTCCCTGACGTCGCACGCGGCCCATCGAGCACGAGTTTCACGACGTCGCGGACATACGACTCGATCCCTTTCATGAACGGCGGCAACTGCGACTCGCCTCTATGAATCGCGTGCAGACGTGCCTCCCATTGTCCGGTCATCGCGGGGCTCTTGACGTCGGAGTGAACTGCGGCGATCAGCCGGATGCCTTTGTCGGTGGCCTCCAGGGACTTCCCGTCGCGCAGAATGTATTCACGCGAAATCAGTGTCTCAATGATTGCCGCGCGAGTCGCCGGCGTGCCAAGCCCACAATCCTTCATTGCTCGCGAGAGTTCCCTGTCATCGAGCGCCTTGCCGGCCGTTTCCATCGCAGTCAACAGACTCGCATCATTGAACCGTTTGGGTGGCCGAGTTTGCTTCTCCTGCTTGACAACATCGCGTACGGGAAGTAGTGCGTTTTGAACGAGGTCCGTGGGAAGGGATTGCTCTTCGGCGTCGTTGTCCTTTTTTCGTGCCGGGATGTCGAGCACTTTCCATCCAGGCTGGACCACGGCAGTACCGACAGTGTGGAAGCGGTCGATGATGGGAGTTGAGGCGGCAACTGCAGAGGACCTGGCAGGACTTGCGGTGACAGGTGACGCCACGGCTGTATTGACTGTGGTCGCGGTAATGATCGTGGTCACCGCCCAGATATGTTCTTCGTGCCACGCCATCAGCAGCCGACGGCAGACAAGGTCGTAGATGCGGCGTTCATCGCTGCTGAGCGAAACCTGCGTCGGGTCCGTTGTCGTCGGGATGATCGCGTGGTGATCAGTGACATTCGCATCGTCCACAAACCGCCGACTCAGCGCCCGAGCGCCTGTCCCATCGGCTATGTGCGTCTCATAGTGACCACGGATTGCCTTGACCACCTGCGGCAACGTAGTAGCCACGTCCGACGACAAATGACGGCTGTCCGTGCGGGGATAGCTGAGGAGCTTTTTGGACTCATACAACTCCTGCGCGAGTTCGAGTGTCCGCTTGGCACTGAAGCCCCACAGACGGTTCGCATGCCGCTGTAACTCGGTGAGATCGTACAGCAGCGGAGGCGGCATCCGACGCTTCTCCTGCGCCATGGACTCGATCATCCCCGTGCCCGCGAGCTTCACTCGGTCGACGATGGCTCGTGCGTCCAGCCCGTCGGGTGCAAGCCGCTTGGATTCGGTAGAAGGGGATTCGCGGGGCTTGAACCACGTGCCCGTGTAGCAAGTGCTCTGGCGAGACGTCGCGCCGAACGTGCCGACGACTTCGATGTAGGCCTCGGCCACGAACTCGCGGATCTCCAGTTCGCGTTCGACGATCATCGCCAACGTCGGAGTCTGCACTCTTCCGACGGAAAGGGTCTCGCCCTGCGCGATCGTATACGCCCGCGACAGATTCATTCCAACCAGCCAATCGGCCTGAGCACGACCCCGGGCTGCTGCTGCCAGCGAGTCGTACGCGCTCCCGTCCTTCATCGCCAGAAGCCCTGACTTGATCGCGCTGGGTGTAAGCGATGAAATCCACAACCGGCGGACCGGCTTGCGGCATCCCGCGGCCTCGTAAAGGAAACGGAAAATCAACTCGCCCTCACGTCCCGCATCCGTTGCGCAAACCACGTATTTGACATCGCGGCCCTGAATGAGTTTTTTGACAGTTTTGAATTGGTCTTTCGTGGACTCGAGCACCGCCAGCGGCCACTGATCGGGCAGCATGGGCAGCGACTCTGCACGCCACGTTTTCCAGTCGGGATTGATCTCGTGCGGCTGCGCCAATCCCACGAGGTGACCTATCGCCCACGTCACCGCGTATCCATTGCCGTGCAGCCAACCGGATGCCCGCGTCTTCGCGCCGACCACCTGCGCAATATCACGCGCAACCGACGGCTTCTCGGCGACAACAACTACGGTCACGGTTTTGTTCCATGCGATGTCACGAAAACCAACGGATTGGAAATGTGTCTTCCGTGGAGTGAAGAGTATCAAGCGGCGTGGCGTTCGTTCTGGACACAGTCGACGACGACGCCTCAGTTGTCTCAGTGGCGAAAGGATAACGCATTGCGGGGATGAGGGAGAGCGTATTCGCCGGAATATCGTTGAAGGTACCTGCACTGTCTAAGAAAAGAAACCTTTCGCAGGATGTCCAGGAAAGCCGTTGAATTCGATTGGACAAAACAGACCAGGTTGGCGACATTATCCGCGTGTTACGAATTTTCCTGTACAACAACTCGCAATAACAAAGGATGACAAAATGGGCGACAAAGGCGGCAAGAAGGATAAGGAAAAGAGCAAGAAGCAGAACGCGGACAAACAGGAACAGAAGACGAAGGGGAAACAGGCTCAACCCAAGTCGAAGTGAGTAAGACCGACATCGCGCCCTCTCGGCGGAAATCCGGGAGGGTGTGAAACATTCAGGCCAATGGTCTTCTATGGTCACTGTTGATGCGGCTGATTAAATCTTCGATCCTGTGATTGATTTCGCGATCCGCAACACGCCTTCTTTTAACCCCAGCGCAACGAACTATGAAATCCCACCCTTCACCTCTCATTTACTGCAGAAAAGTCGGTAGGTGCGGACGAGGCGTCTTTGCTCGAACGTCTATTAAGAAGGGGGCGGTGATTGAAGAATGCCCCGTGATCGTCATCAGTAAGAAAGACTACAAAGATATTGCGAAGACGGTATTGGCAAGTTATGTCTTCTGTTGGGGAAAGATCGATTCATTGGCGGCTCTCGCCCTTGGCTTTGGCGGACTCTACAATCACGCTACCTGTCCTAATGCTGAGTTCCGCAAACGACTGTCGACGGGAGAAATTGTATTTCGTGCCCTCAGAGACATCAAAATGAACGAGGAGATTAGAATAGACTATGGCTATCCCAAAGCCGACGATTACCTCGGCTTCATACTTTGACTTCTATGAGGCATCAGTTGTATTTCGACGTCCCGGAGGTTCTCTTCGAGCAGACAATAATGAATGAAAGGGAGCGACGTAGTGCCTCGCCGCATACGGCTCCGATCACATCGCCCGACACCGAGTATGAATCGTCAACCGCACGCGACGGTGGTCACAGTCGAAGCGGCCATCTGGGTTTCGACTGGGCGCTCCGGTCCGACAACCGACGTTGTCAAATTCTCGTGTAGTTCGTGTTGCAGAGACGCCGGGAGTTAGTCACCGCCGGCGACTTCAATCTGCGGTCACGAATGGTCGCTTGCAGCATGGACATGCATCGTCGTGGCCCTTAACAAGGGCGCGAAACGCCGAGAGTTGCGGGATGGTCATGATTGCTCGAAAGGCGAGTGGATCACGGTGGGCGTAGTCCCGGTAAGTGATTCCGGCGACTGCATGGCCAAGGATTTCGATGGAAGACTCGGGAATGTGCTCGTCATGATAGGTCGCACACGTCTTGCGTAGATCTTTCAAATGCCACGGGACCTGCTGAGCAGTCTGGATATCCAGCTTGGGTCGAATACCGGGAAGTTGACAGAGTGAAACGAATTTTGCATTGGGCCGACAACCGCCTCCGCGAAACACTGGATCATTAGGCTCTGAAGATTACGGCATAATGTTGCGAATGTGTTCGTGGACGACTCGGTTCATCGGGCGATAGAAAGACTTGCCGGCCTTAACGCGACGAAAGTAAATCCCGCCCCATCGGCATGATTCCTTCTGACGTCCATCTGTAGCGTGCTGGTCCCACGAAACGTGTCGCCAGAGAATAGGCTCATGGATGGGCGTCGATTTCCAGATGGTTCCAGTGTCCTGCACTTTCCGACCTCTCGGTAACGCAACGGGCTAATTCGCAGCTGTCCGGAAGTGGTCTACGCAGCCACGGGGGTCCTGGGTAAGAATTGTTTAGCAAGACAGTTCTCTCCCTGAAGGAGCATTCCGATGGCTGCATGGACGCTGCCGAAGATTGTCGCAGACTGGTGTGAAATACTCACTACGGCTTTGGATTAAAGAAATCGAAAGTATCTGGTCACCACCATACTCGGCATGCTGCTGGGCAGTGGTCTCAGACTGTCTCCTGCTGGCTGCGGGCGGCCGGAGTAAATCATGACTGGCAGGATCACTATTACTTCTTGCAGTCGCTCGGGCGAAGAGCGAAGCGAGTGGCCACGGCACCGCATGCCGTATGCACGGCGTCGGCGAACTGCAGGTTCGCGCAACGTGTGGTGTAATGTGGCGTGCTGGAACTTGTGTCTGTGGCTGCACACAATCGTGGAATTGTGGGCATGGAACCGGTCGGGGAACACCCTGAAGCAGCGAGCTGACCGTCCATGGGATGACGTATCTCGCCGACCAAGTCACGCGGACCGCCTGAAACCCTGAAGAAACACAGGCTTCGCGAAACATTTTCCCAACTGTCTCGACACCAAGGCGCTGCTCGAAAAATCCAGCACCTGTTTCAGGCCCTGACGAAACTGGTGCACTGAGTTATGCGAGACTCAGGAAGTGCAGACTTGAAAACAGAGTCCGGAAGTGAAAGTCCTCTCGCGGAGAAATCCAGTCGCCACTAAGTTGCGGTTATCCGAGTCCGTAGGATTCGGTATCAGGGCTTTGGCTTGATGCCGCCACCCAGACGAACTCGGGATCGTGAAAGTAGATTTTCAGTGAGCGTCGATCGATGCCCGGTTAGAATTTTCGTGCATGCTCGATTGTGGTGCCGACTGTGCTTTGTCGCCGCAGGTCTGTTCGCCATCGGTTGTCAGGGGCCGGGTGTTGGTCAGCCTCTGGAAGAGGTCGCTACCGGTCCGTGGCGGGTCATGACTAAATCTGCGCCGGGCTACGCATATTAGTTTGACATAGGACCGTTTCATACATCGGAAGTTGGAGTGCTTCAGTCGATGGCTGGTCGTCGTCAGGAAAAGCCGACAACGGAAACGGTGAAGTACCTCAACGATAAGATCGTGTTGGCGTACGATCTGCGGCATTCCGGTGGCGCGATTGCTCAGGTGCGAACGGGGCCTGCCGACACTGGTGAGGTTCATCAAATCGGGTTTTTGCAGACTGCGAAGAAAGACACTACTGCCGGGTCGGTTTCAATCGACGGCGTTGTTGTGGGCGAGTTCCTGCAGCTTTTGCAAGGCGACTGACTGATCGAAAACTCTAATCCGCATCGTCGTCATACTGTTCGTTTTCTTCCTCAAGCTGCCGGATGTATTCGATCGCCTCTTCGGCCGAACAGACGATGCGGCCGGGCAAGCGGCCGTCTCGATCACAGTTCGCCAGCAGGTCGAGCGCATCGCCATCTTCGGCGTTTGTGAGGCGTCGTTTCGCACGAGCTCCGGCGGTTCCGGCTTTGACTCGTTGAGCCAGTCCATGATTCTCGATCAGCCACTTTGTTCGATCTGAGATGTAGCCGTCGAGCACCATCAATCCGGCAGTCACGTGGTCCATCGGATCAATTCCCTTGCCGACATCATGGAGCAGCGCCGCCAGCAAAAAGTCTTCGTCCCATGGCCGCTGCTCGCGAGCCAGTTCAAATACCTGAAGGCTGTGATAGAGCACATCGCCTTCCGGGTGCCGTTCCCGATCCAGGCGAACTCGATCAAGCGGAATCAGTAGCGAAAGGAAGAAGTGATAGCGTCGATTCTCGGGCTTTGGATCGTTGTCTGCCTTCGCTTCATTGTCGGCAGAAACGAGACCCTGCAAGGCCTGACGAATCTCAAAATCGGTTGGCAACGCTTCGGGCGGGATGTGGCTGCGAGTCAACGCGCGAGCGGCTCGCCATTTTGCGTGCGTATAGTTGGTTTCGCGTCGATTGCTGAGCAATCGAGCTGCTTCGAAACAAATCTCTCTCCGGAGTCGATCGAGTTCCATGAGAATTGTGCTGCCGCGCCGGAATGAGAAAAAACACTGATGGCGACTGCGACATTCGGTCGTCGCAACGAAGAATCGCCGCAATCTTGTCTGTGGACATAGATGGGCTACCGGAACTGTAGCGAGTTGAATGAAGCCGGGAATCCCCCTCGTGGTGGAATTGTCTGGTCCGATCGGTTGATCAGGAAACGCATGCGATCCGATGCTGCGCTGAAAACTTCCCCACTTGCAGGCGTGCTCGCTTTCTATTTCGAGCTTCCGCGAGCACCATACCGTTTGTTTCGCGTTTCACGTCCGACCCTCCAGCGGTGTGTTCGATTCGCGACTGAGTTTCCTGATCAGGTTCAAAGGAGCGTTTGACAATGCTACGAAGTTTTACAATCGTCCTTGCGTCCATCGCTGTGATTACGTGTCCATCAGCCAATGCCGATGATAAGACCACGACTGACGAAAAGTGGGTCACGCTGTTCGACGGAAAGACGTTGGACGGATGGAAAATGGCCGAGCACGGCAAGGCAAAATATTCCGTGCAAGATGGCACCATTTTCGGAGAAACCACCGAGGGAAGTCCGAATTCATTCCTTGCCTCCGAGAAGGAGTACGGCGACTTCAAGTTGGAATTCGAAGTGAAAGTTCACGATCAGTTGAACTCGGGCGTCCAGATTCGTTCTCGTGGCAAGACGAAAGACGATGCAAAAGATGGCAACGGCCTCGGCGTCTTCCACGGTCCTCAGGTCGAAATCGAAGCGGGGCCAGGTCAGGCAGGCTACATCTACGGCGAGTCGACGCCGTACGGATGGCTTTCGCCGGAGCCAAAAGATGAGAAGCACACACATGACCATTTCAAGAATGGTGAATGGAACCAGTACCGAATCGTTGCCAGGGGAGCTCGTATTCAAACATGGATCAATGGCCACGAGGTCGCCGACCTGACACATGACGGTATTTACAAAACTCATCCAAAGGGGCACATCGGACTCCAGGTGCACGGAATTGGTGCAGGGCAGGGGCCGTTCAATGTGGCATGGAAGAACATTCGCATTCAGGAACTATGATCATTCAACATGCTTGATCACCGCAGAAGCGATCGTCAGGCTTAGTTGAGCCGCGAAAACTGATTCACCACTTGTCATTAGCCGACTCTGAGAAATCTGAGTGGGCTTTTTTAACGGCTAACCGCGTCGCGGTTGTGGAAAATTCCGCCCATCGAACAATGGTCGTCGCGTGCAGGCGAGTGTAGACTGGATGTGGTCACCATGATCGACAGTCGTAAGTGAGATCCGTTCTGTTGCCACCAGTTTAACGCAGACATGGAGAATCCCGATGCAAACGCTCCTTCCAATCTGTCGGTTCATCAGCCAGCTCCGCCTGGTTGTCGTTGCCAGTCTGATTCTGAGCAGCGCTGTGGTTCAAGCGGGGCCGGTGGGGATTGGATGGACGAGTTTTGGAGCGGCGACAACGGCTGGCTACATTGCTCCGGACGGAAAGCTAATCCTGTTTGATGGTGGAGCAGGCGGCTGGACAGTTCGTCCTTTGTCATTTCCGCATTTGCTGGTACCGGGCGGCCCGATTGTCCTGCTTCCTCAAGGGGCGGGAGACAGTTGGCCGGCTGTCATCACGGTATCTCCCTCAAATAAGCTTCTACGCATCGTCAATGGCGGAGTTCCGCAGGTTCTTTTGCCAGCTCAAAGCTTTCCCGTCGGCGCGCATCTTGAGCATGTGCAGAACGGCGCTCAGCAGCTTGTGATGGGAGTGACCGGAACCGGGGACCTTTGGTGTGTCGATCCGGTAACCAGTGTCGGACACATGATGAATAGTCCGCTTGAATCGTTTCCGTTTGGTTCCTGTATCAGCGCGGTCGCAGCGAGCGGTCAATACCATGCGTTTGCCGTGGATCAGTTTGGCACTCTGCACTACTACTTCGGCGCTGGCGGAGTTTGGTCCTCCGTGGCGATCGCTGGCAGCCTGATGCCAGGATCTCCGGTAGCGGCGGATGTGTTTCCAATCGGCTTGCCGCCCGGACCGAAGCTCAACGTGGCGGCCATCGATCCGGCGGGCAATCTGGTGCATTGGAGCAAACCAGCCGCAGCACCGTGGCTGCCGCCGGTCGTCATCGCATCGGGGCAATCACCGGGCACTCCGCTGGAAATTGGAAACTCGTCGTTCGGCCCAATGGTGTCAACGATCAGCGCCGGGGGCAATTGGAACGTGTGGATCTACGACCCATTTGGCGGCTGGGTGAATCATCTGATGGGCCCGGGATTCTTCATGGGAGCTCCGATAGCGTTTGCTCCCGGGGTCGGAACCTTCTTTACGATCGATCCGCTGGGACGACTTGTCTGCGCCAACTGGAGTGGGAGCGCATGGTCGACAGGTTACGCTGTGCCGACGCTGAGCTATTCGCCAAAGCTGGTCAGCCGTAACTTCATCCCGAATCCTCAGCTTCCGCCAGCAACTGTGACGCTCATTAATTCTGGAGCGGATCCGTTGATCGTGCAGATTGTGGATCTGTTCGATCCTCGTCAGCCGCCTGAAGAAAAGATACCGGCAGGAAGTCAGGTTGATATTTCGCTGGCCCGCGAATCCGGAGGCACTCTTGAGGAAGTGTTTCTGGTGCCTGGACCTGGCGGAATTCTTTTGGAACAAACCGCTAGCCACCCGATCCCGCCTGAGCAGCGATTCACGCTGGCAATGTGGACGGACAAGGAAACGTACAAGGTGCTGCCGTTCAAGGACGCTAAAAAGGGAGCTCCCAAGTCTGTGACCGAAGGATTCAGTCGAAGGTCGCAAGTGAGCCTCGGAGTGCTTCCAGTGGTACCAGGTGAGCGACTTCGCGACGGCGAACAGATGGATCTCGTTCAGATCGCCAAACGCCTGAAGAACCCTGGCGCTGTGATACATTTCCCAAAGCCTGTCGGCCAACCGTAGATCGCTTTGCAGGAGGCAGCATTCGCCGACGCCTCCAATACAACGGCTGGAACTTTGTCGGATCACGCAGAGAAGGTCTGTGACATTCGCCACATAACGCTTTCCCGCAGTTGAGAACACGACGCAGTTGCGTTTCGGTTGACCGCACGGAACCAAAGCGTCTGGCTGTCACACAGCGACAGATCAATAAGCAGTTAGCGTCGGATTGGGGAAAAGAATTCCGTGGTGGCCTGGCGAGGTGCTGTCGTCGGATTCGGGCTGGAGTGATCTGCAAAGGAACGAATAAAGCACCAGCGATCGCCGTCCGGAGTTGTTCGCAGGCAGAAGTTTGGCTCAAACGTCTCCTGTGATGCGGCAATAGCAGACGATGTGCGTTCGATCGTGACTTTGAACGCATCTCCCGACTGATTCATCACCGTCCATGTTCCACTGGCCAGATTCTTTGGCAGCGGGATGATTGGTCCTGTCGACTCAAGCGGCAGTGCAGCTGCGAAGGAAGTTTGGGGAGTCAGGGAAGACGCTTGGTCGTTTGAAACAGGCGTCTCGATTGCCGGTGTCGGAATTAGCTGTGGCGACTCAACGACGATCGCTAGTTCTTCGGCCGACGGAGCGAAAGAATCCACGCTGGCGTCGGCGGCATCTGCGGCGTTAGTCGATGAGAGAGTTTCCGCGGTGACTTCATCACTTAATAGGTCAAGTGCTTCTGGCGATTCCCAGGCAACGCTTGATTCAGTCTGGTCGTCTACAAGTTCAGTCACGACTACTTCATCTGCGACATTGCTGATACTCATGGCCGATTCGGCGATCTCCTGCGAAGGAATCGAATGGCTCATCAGTGTCTGGTTGCCAACTTCAACCGAGAACGGCACTGGCAGCATGATCGTGGGAACAGTCTGACCGAAGAACAGCACAACCGTCGTTGTCTCGGCGGCCACGATTGCAGTTATGTCTGATTCCGTTGAGACATTTATTGATCCAGCAGAGTCAAAATGCATCAACGGAGTCTGGATAGCTTCGTCCCGCGCATGGTGCTGGGGCGCAGTCGCGACGGCTAATGGTTTCTGGGTGCGGTACTTTTTCGCCAGAGCAGCGTTCATCGCCTGCTGGTCTGAATTCCAGACGCTCATGAAGACTGAGCACACTAAAACGAGGAGAAAGACTCGAGCGTTCATCGAAGGACTTTCCTAATTGCGCGGAACAGCAAACTCTGGAAAGAAGTATCGACGGTGCCTCAAGGAAAAAGGTCGCAAAACTTGCCGATCCTGCTGACTGCGCGAAGTGCGGTGGACGAATCGCCGCATTTTCCACAGTTGTCAGATTTCGCGGTTCATTCGGCTGGTGCGACTTATTGGCCTGCCTCAATGGGAAAAACCAGAAACTACCGAATCGGTACGGACTTTATTGCAAGTAATGCCAGGTCAGCCTGCAGCAAGCATTGGCTCGCAACCGGTGAAGTCCTGCCTGGACTTTGCAGAAATGACGCTTTCGCTCCGGAAAAGGTGGGCGTATGACACACAGTCAATGAATTCAGCAGCTGCGGCATTCGCGAGAACTTCATTTAGGGCCGAGTCTCCCCAATTTCGCAGGGAAACAGCGTTGCTCGTCCGACTCATTCGAGATCTCCGGAGATCATTCGTCGGTGCCAGATCCATGTTGCCGTTGCTGGAATCCGGAGTCAGCTACCTCGCTTCGACTCAGTTGGGGACGCTGCCAATTTGTTATTCCTGTTTGAAACTCCGCCCGTCAATGATCCTGCACCGATCGCATTGAGCTGAGCTGAGGCCGGCCTGAAATGCCGACGGCTCCATCGACAGCAGACTTTTCGCCGACAGAGCGGCAAATCTACGCAGGCGAGCCGCTCCGTCGTCTCGCGCAAAACCCTCGATTTAGCAGATTCTGTACAGCTTTCGAAAGTCGGGCAGGCATTGGGAAAACTCACATTCTGAATGTTGGTGTCGAATCCACAAGTATTGCACCCGTCCGATTGACACAGGAACCACGGCCACAATAATCGCCGACTTCTGACGGATCTGAACACGTCCACGCGTAGAACTGTGGTGGATTCAGACCAGTTCTCACCATCGAAATCCGGATTCGGCTCTTGCCTGCTTTGAAAAAATCTATCCCACTCTACGTCAGCGAAGACGACCGCACGGGGCTTCGCGCTGCCGGTAAATTCAACGCGCAGTTGATGGACTTTCTGAGACCTCACGTCAAAGAAGGAACCTCAACTGATCAGCTCGACAAGCTTGCTCACACTTACACACTGGATCATGGACACACGCCCGCCTGTCTTGGTTATCTTGGGTATCCGAAGACCATTTGCACCAGCGTCAATGAAGTCGTCTGCCATGGAATTCCCAACACTCGCCCCCTGAAAGATGGGGACATTGTCAACGTCGACATCACGACAATTGTGAATGGTTGGTACGGCGATCAATCTGAAACCTTTATGATCGGCAATGTCAGTAGCAGCGCGAAACGCCTCATTCAGACCACCTACGATGCGTTGTTTGTGGGAATTCAGGCGTGTCGCCCCGGCTCCACCGTGACAGAGATCGGTCGCGCGATTCAGTCGTTTGCAACAAACGCCGGGTACTCGGTTGTTCGAGAGTATCAGGGCCATGGAATTGGTCGCGACTTTCATCAGGAACCCGGCATTCCTCATTTTCCGTCGCTGAATTCCAACCGAGACCTTCTTCGACCTGGAACCTGCTTCACGATTGAACCGATGCTGAATATTGGCTCGTGGAAAACTCGAGTCGACAAGAAGGACAAGTGGACCGTTCGCACAATGGACGGCGCCTTGTCGGCTCTGTTTGAGCACACCATTCTGATGACCGAAAAAGGCCCGGAAATCCTGACCTTCACGGAAAACGGGCCCAGGGAAGGCCACAAGTTCTGATCGTGGCTGTCGTCGTGATCATGGCGGAGTGAAGAAGCAGTGAACAAGGCCTTCGTGCGAGAACCCGATGCTGACGCCCGCGTGTTGTGCCCATGCTGCGGTTCACCGGGAACGCCGGTTGGAAACGGTCCGCTGACCGCGCATGTGCGTCCAGATGCGAGGGCAAGACTTAAGGATTCTGCATGGTGCTGCGGTCATGTGGAATGCGACGTGGCCTACTTCAACATGTTTGAAGCCACCGTTTCTGTCGCCGAACTCATGGCTCCCGTGTATCCTTATGACATCGATGCGTCCATCTGCGCGTGCTTTGGATTTCGCTACGATGATGTCGAAGCCGATCTGCAAGACGGTCAGCCGACTCGGATTCGTCAGTTACTGGCTCAGTCACAATCGCTCGAGGCACGGTGTCAGTCATTGGCGCTCGACGGACAATGCTGCATGAAGGAAGTTCAGCGTTTGTACATGAAACTTAGAAATCAGTGCTGAGTTGCAGCCGCATAAACCTGATTGCGACTTTTCCGTGCATCGTAGTCTGATTTTGGCTCCGCGGCCCGCACGGCCGGAAGAAGCGTAAAGTTCGCCACAGACGGACGTCGATGACTCGATACGAAGCATTCGAGATAGCGTTCGGGAACGAACCTGAACTAACGGTTCGGCAGAATCTGCCGGACGGATCGAGTGTGTGACGATGAGTGGCGCTCATGGACGGGGGCAAATCATGAAAGACGTATTTACTAACGCGCTGCAGAAGCTGGCTGCCGTCGACACAACTGCTCCATTGCAAGTGGAGCCCGATCCGGTTGAATCTTTGATCGTGCAGGCGACAGTCGTAGAGACGGGAGCACAAGAAGCCGTTGGTGAGATCACTCTACCCCTGGTTGCAAAGGTCGATCCAAAGCCAGTGGTTGAAACGGCGGAAGTTGAGACTTCAAGGCCACCTGAACCTGTGCTGAAGGTGTCGGCGAGTATCTCAGAGCCTGCAGAGACACCAGATGTCGCGTCAATCGTCAGTCCAGCTCCTGTTTCTACGTCAAACGCGTTTGTCGCTGCTCCGGAGCCATCGGCATGGCAACGAGCCGCGTCGGCTGTTTTGTCGAATCGTCGACAGACGGCAGCGGTGATCGTTTTGCTTTGCATGGGGTATCTTTGGTTTGATGACAGTTCAACGGCGCCCGCGAACAACTGGACCGGCGATACCGACATCGACTTTTCTGATATCGACTCAATGGCCAGTGCCTTCGATTCTGTCGGCGACGGACCGACTCGCGAGCCGGCGGAACCTCAGGAGCAGGCATCAGCCGACTTTCAACTGGCAATTCCGCCGGGGCCAAACGAAGCATTTCCAGCGTTCGGAAACAGTTCTCCTTCGTCATCGGCTATGGCTGTCTATCCAGAGGATGCCGGGACGCCGAGCAATTCGCTGGACGGAAATTTCAGCATCCCCAACACCACGCAGACATCGTCGAATCAGACTCAGCCAGACTCCGGAAAACGAGTACGATTCACCGGCGGAATCCAGCGAGCGTATTAGTGCTCTGTCACGACGAAGCTTTGGAATTGATGCGAGCTGACAGAGCG
>JANMEV010000039.1:0-2974 GCA_031377305.1 Planctomycetota bacterium
ACAATTCACACCGTGCTCGCGTCCAGTCGAAAGCTCACGAATCGTCTCACGTCAGGTGTTTAGGCAAACAGACAAGTCCACAGCTGGCCACGGCACCTGCCTTTCCTAGCCACATCACGTTCAACATCTTTGCCACGGAACTCTGGAGATTTCTTTCATGTCGTTTCGAACCATTTCAGTCCCCATGAAGCTTTACATTCTCAGTAGAACTGGCCCCGCAGCACGCCCTGAGTGCGACGTCAGCTCTGGAAGCTAACCGTGGCGGAATGGTGAGAATCGGGACCGAAAACGTGTTTCAAGTGTTAAATATAAAGCCGGACGAGCTCAATCCATGTTCAACAAACTATCACTTGCGAATCGCCTGAGAATCGTTCTTGGGTTGGGTATCTGCGGGATTGTGCTCAGCAGTGGATTGTTCTACCAAACCCTGTTGCACTCCGCGATTCACAGCCCGGCCTACGGGCGGATTGTTAAAGGAAAGGATGTCATTGCCGATATTCTTCCACCCCCCGAATACATCGTGGAGTCCAATCTTGTCGTTCACCAAATGGTCATTGCCATACAAAATAATCAAGCATCCGAGGTTAGTCAGTGCATGAACCGACTTGGGGTGCTAAACGAAGAGTTCGAGACGCGACATCGGTACTGGGATGCAGAGTTGCGGGATCCTGATCAGCGCAAACTAATGCTTGAAGACCTTTATGCACCGGGAGTTGAATACTTCCAGATTGTGGAAAAGGAACTCGTTCCAGCCTGCGAACAGCGGAATCAGGAGGCGGCGATGCAGATCCTGCAAGGACCGCTGTCGAGGATTTACGTGACGCATCGAAACGCAGTCGACAAGCTGACACAAGTAGCAGCGGCTGCCAATAGCCGCGAAGAGGCGGACGTTGCCTCGATTATTTCGGCCAGTGTGGCATGGTGCATGGGAATCGTCATCTGCACGACACTCGTCCTCGCTGGTGTTGGTTTTCACATTATCCGGAGCTCGATCAATCCGCTGCATCGGCAAACTGAACGGCTGTCAAGGCAGGCAGGCGATGTTGGCGGAATTGCATCCGATATAGAAGCCGCTGTCCGCCAACTCGATGGAAGCATACGAGAAATTCAGCAGAACACTCAACAGGCGGAAGACATTTGTGTGACCGCACGAGAATCGGTTCGCCGGACCAGCCAGGTACTCCACGGCCTCAGTAACAGCAGCACTCAGATCGGCGAAGTCATTCAGTCAATCAAGAAGATCACGCACCAGACTAATCTGCTTGCTTTGAATGCAACAATCGAAGCGGCCAGAGCGGGCGATGCTGGACTGGGGTTTGCCGTCGTTGCGCGAGAAGTGAAGGAACTCGCCTCGCAGACCAACGAAGCCGCAGGATCGATTATTCAACACATCGAAGCCATTCGAACTGAAACGTTTTCAGCATTGTCGTCAATCGAGATGGTGAACGAAGTCGTCGAAGCGATTCACCAAAGCCAGTCCAGTATCGTCTCGGCTGTGAGCGCGCAATCCGCCATGACGATGCAACTAACCGGAAACATGGATGACATGGCCGCTGCCAGTCGGATCATGAGACAGACCATCAGGGAACTGGTCGAGGGAAGACCATCGGGCTCAGACACAGCATCATCAAACTATGATGCTGTCACAAACTCACATTCGCCAGGGGCAGATGAGAAGCTCCTTGCCGTCGCATAAAGAACACCCCGTCGACTGATAGTTCAGTCGTAAACCAAAACAATTGACATTCACACCTGTTGTACTTTCCCTGACACCATCGCCGTTGTGTTGATGGTTTCAGGGCCTAAGGAGTTACCGTGTTTGCACTTATTATTGACGACTCCCGATCTATGCGAAGAATCCTCCGGCAGATCGTAGAGCCACTTGGCTTCGAAATCCTGGAAGCGGGCAACGGACAGGAAGGCCTCGATCAGCTTGTGGCTTACGGTGAACAGATCGAAGTCTGCCTCGTCGACTGGAACATGCCCGTGATGAACGGTCTCGACTATGTCAAGTCGGTCCGTCGACAGGATTGCTATCGTGCTATCAAGCTCATGATGGTGACCACTGAGACGGAACCCGCGCAGATGGCGCGAGCACTCATGGCGGGCGTCGACGAATTCGTAATGAAGCCATTCACATCGGAAATACTTTTGGAAAAACTAAGACTGATTGGCGTCATGATGCCTCAGTCCGTTGACTAGCCAACCGACATCTAAACTGATGCAGATGTTTCAAGTCAGAGAACACCCAGGTGCCACAACATGTCGGATACGGCGATACATTCTGCTCGTGTGATCGGTCTGAGTGTCGAACTGCAGACAAAGTTTCGCAGTCGAGCACAACAGTTGCAGATGCTGCCAACCGTGGCTGTCATGGCGCTCGAAATTGCGAGAGATCCCGATTGTTCAATTCAGGAATTCATAGCGTGTGTTGAACGAGATGCAAAACTGGCAACGGACATGCTGAGCATAGCGAATTCAGCAATGTTCTCTTCTGGCGGCCAAAAGATTGTCACATTGTCGCAGTCTGTCGTTCGACTTGGTTTTCGCCAGTGTCGCAATCTTATACTAAGCAGCGCTATGGCTTCGATGATGAAGAAACTATCGCTGGAAGACGAATGGGTTCGTGACATGCTCTGGCGACACGGACTTCTAACTGGAATTCTGGCGATGAACATCAACAAAGTTATCGGTACCGGTTTTCAGGGCGAAGAGTTCGCCGCTGGATTGGTACACGACTTCGGCCGAACGCTGCTGGCTGTTTGCCTGCCGGAGAGATTTCTGCGGTCAGACCCGCTTAACTTCGATGAATCTGTGGAAGTACTTCAAAATGAGAAAGAACTCATGGGAACGAATCACTGTGAGGCCGGGGCCTGGTTTGCCGAAACCAATCATCTGCCGAGCGAATTTGCTGAGGTGATTCGTTTGCATCATCAACCGTCGTTCGCACGCGGGCACCGTCGGCTCGTCGCTC
>JANMEV010000057.1:0-5070 GCA_031377305.1 Planctomycetota bacterium
GGCGGGTTCGTGTCACGAATGTCGTCTTCCGGCTCGATCAAACCTCGACGGAAGAAGTGTTTCCAATACCGATTCGCCAGCGCCTTTGCAAAGAATGGATTGGACGGCGTGCTCATCCAGTCCGCCAGTTTCAATCGAGGATCTTCGTCCGGGGCAATTGTCGGAATCGCATCCCCCAGCGCGGCGGGCTTGAGTTGAGCTCCGGTCTTGATGTTCGCGGCGACGGCCATGCCGCGTTTGTGGAAGATCAGGTCTTCACCACGAGTCGCCGAGGGTTTTCGTCCGACCTGAGTGAAGAATGCCGACAGACTATAATAGTCGTCCTGGCTCCACCGTTCGAACGGATGATGATGACACTGAGCACACTGCATTCGCACGCCGAGAAACAACTGAGCCACATCTTCGAGTTGCTGCTTCGGTTCTTTGACACGTTTGTACCACGCCACCGGCGGATTTGCGATCACAGTCCCCGTCGCCGCGAGCAGCTCACGCACCATCTGATCGTACGGTTTGTTCGCGAGCAGACTGTCACGAACCCATGCGAAGAATGCAAAGTTGGAGGTGATGTCGCTGGCATCATCGCGGCGATTTTTCAGCATCGCCGTCCATTTGTTGGCGAAAAAATCTGCATACTCGGGACTGCTCAGCAGAGTCTCAATCAACTGATCGCGTTTGTCAGGAGCCTGGCTGGCGAAGAAGGTCTTAGCTTCGTCTTCGGTCGGCAAACGGCCAGCGATGTCCAGGGAAACTCGGCGAATGAATGTCGCATCGTCGCACAGTGGAGATGGCGGTACACCGATCTCTTTCAAATTGGCGAAGACCAGATCATCGACAAAATTCTTAGACGCCGGTACGTTCCCAACCGGCGCTCCCAGCGGAACCGACGCGTTGAAGACCGCGACCTTTCCCTGATAGCGGACCATCACGGCGACTTTGCCGGGGATATCCGAAACCGTCACCAGCCCGCGATCGGAAACGTCGGCCATGCTCTTGTCATTGGATTCAAACAAGGCCCGTCCGGTAATATCACGCTTGGTCCCATCCGAATACCTTGCAAGAGCCGTCAACTGTTGCTGAGCACCTCGTTGCACAGTGCCGCGGCCTGGCTGAACTTCGATGTTGTCAAGTTTCGCCGCCGTATCGCCATCGTAAGCGGCTCCCTGGCGAATCCAGTTGAGAAGAATCGCATAGCCTTGGGAATCGGACGGCAATCTCACGCCACCGCCGTGAGGCGTCTGGCCGGACGCCTTTGTCAACAGCAGACTATTTTCAGGAGCCGCCAGGAACAATCGACGTCCTCGATTTTCCTTGACGATATGTTCGTAGTCTTCCGAGAACTCAAAACCAAGCAGCGAAAGCTGAAACCCCTTCTGCCCACCGCCCGCCTTTGCATGACAAACGCCCGCATTGCAGCCGGCCTTCGTAAGAACTGGCATGACGTCATTGACGAAACTGACTGGAGCCTGCAATTCTTCGGCCGTCGCACAAGTTGGCATAACGGCGATCATCGCAATGATCAGCAGTCGACGGAGCACGGTCCGCGAAACACTATTGCAGGTAGAGAAAGTCATCTCGTTACCGCTCTAGGCCAGAAGGAAGGTTGCGACGATTGGCGGCCGTCGCACATATTGGGGTGGGAGTCCAACAAAATTGTTCATTGAACCCTTGTATTCTAAAGCAAGACGCGGTCTCCCGTCCATCTTCAACCCTGAATTGCCCCGGCCTGAAGAAAACGGAGGTCGCGGAAACGATTCCATGCGATTTTCCGCCGTCCACAAACTCATAGTTCCGGCACAAACCTTACAAGCGATTCGCAGCGGGTTCTGGCATGAGCTGTCGCTGGGGCTCGCACTCGATTGCAGATCAGCGAGCAGAACGTTGCAATTCACGTAGCGACGACTGATACGTCGTAGAATCATCACCTTTGCGTCGCGTTTTCCCGGCTCCGTCCCAATCGGAGTCCCACCTCGACTGGAACTGAGCGAACCATGCACACCCGCCGAACTCTTTACCGTTCTGTACTTTTTGTGTTGGCTTTCGTTACCGTTGTGATGGCTTCGTGGGCACCGTCGACCGCCTTTGCACAGCCCGAAACGATCCCGTTGTGGTCCAAAGGAGCCGCCGGCTCTGAGGCACGATCGAAGGAGCCGGAAAAGGTCGACGAAGGTCCGGGGAAGTGGAACGTCTCCAACGTGCACAACCCATCGATCACTCCGTTTCTTCCAGCGCCGGAGAAAGCAACCGGCACAGCGATTATCATTGCGCCGGGTGGTGGGCATCGAGTTCTCTGTCTCGGCCACGAAGGCGATAGTCTCGCTGAGTGGTTCGCCCAACATGGCATTGCCGCGTTTGTGCTGCGTTACCGACTCGCGAGGGAAGAAGGATCCACGTACACCGTTGATGAACATGCCATGGCCGATACTCGCCGCGCGATTAGAATGGTGCGAAGTCGGGCGGATGAATGGAAGATCAAGCCGAATCGAATTGGCATCCTTGGTTTCTCAGCGGGTGGTGAACTGGCCGCGTTGTCAGCGATGGAATCTGATGACGGAAGTCCAACGACTGCTGACGTGATCGATCGAGCCAGTTGTCGCCCCGACTTTCAGGCGTTGATCTATCCTGGCAGTTCCCATCGATTTACCGTCAAGGCTGGAATGCCGCCCGCGTTCATCGCGTTGGGAGCCAACGATCGCGACGATATCTCGCTGGGTATGGCAGAACTTTATCTGAAGTATAAAATTGCCAAGGTGCCCGCCGAACTTCACATTTACTCGAACGCAGGACACGGCTTTGGATTTCGTCCGGGTACAAAAGATGGCGCGGGCGATTGGCCGATTCGACTGACAGAGTGGCTCAAGGACAGCGGCTTGTTGTAAGCACTTCCCAGCACACACTGCTGACAGCAGGCAAGTTCAGGCCAATCAGGATTTCCACAAAGCCACAACCACCGAAGCCGTCAGCAGCCCCGCGCCGATCAAACGCAGCAGCATCACCGTGCGCGAATGATGCGCTTCATGGCCGCCAAAGATTCGAGCCAGAGCCCACGACAACACGACCGCCCACAGACCTCGCAGTGCATAGACAATGTTGATGCGAGTGGCATCTCCGAATGCAGACAATGAGTACGACATGCTCATTGCCTGCAACGCCATCAGCAAAGTGCCAATGAGCATCGGCTTCGATGCCTTCAGTTCCTTTAACCGCGACGGTCGATCGACCCACGGAAGAAATGAACACGAAAGGATGCCGGTTGAGACGAACATTGCGGGCAGAAACGTTGCCGCTCCCCAGTGACGGCCCCATGTTTGAAGGCCCACGTCAAACAATGAAAGGCAGGTCGCTGCAGAAAGTGCCATCAGAATGGTCATCACGGCCTTACGAGCCGTAAGACCTGAAGCAGACGACTTCGCACGAGTTCCGGCCTGAACAAAGCCGACTCCAGCAGTGGCAAGGATGGCTCCAATCCAGACTTGGCCGGCAATCTCTTCGTTTGCCATCAATGCCATCATGACAGCAACAATGATCACCTTGACACCAAAAATCGGTGTTGCGACCGAGACATCACCGAACTGAAATGCAAGGTACGTCGACATCTGTCCGAGCACAAAGCTGAGTCCCACCAGTGCGGCCTGCCACCATCCGCTGATCGGCAGGAATTCGCCTTGAACGACGGCGAACAAACCCCACGAAACGGCCAGCCAGAGGTTAGCAAGAAACGTCCCGGTCCATGGGCTGGAGCCGCGTGCAATGGCGTTCTTCGCGAACATCATTCCGATCACAAACACGACGCTGGAGAACAGCGGGAAGAGCAAATGGGCTGGCACGAAGCGACTCAATCTGAAAACACGCGATGTTAGTTGGACGACATTGTGGCGGCAACAAATGAGATGTCGAGTCAGTCACGCTGACTACATCTCCTGATGAACCAGAGATCAGGTTCGTTGTGTTGGAATTGACTGTTTCCGCAAGGCCATCGCAGGATGTGTGTTGTTTCGGATGCCGACATGAGTTGCCCCGAGGCCCAAACTCCTGGCGCAACATGCCTTGCAGTTCACTTTGGCAACGGGGCTGCTGAAATTCGCGACTTCCTGAAAGTCTGACTACTTCTCGCCACTTGTATGAGCGTCGTTCGCGGGCAACAATACGGCTGTCACCTGAATGCCAATCCCGTCAAGCTGCCTGACCGAGCTGAGCGATCTCATGAAACACTATTCCATCATCGCCGTGTTTTTGTTTTCGAACGCGATGTTTGTGGCATCCGCTCGATGCGAGCAGAGCGAAGTTCGGCTGTTGCCTCGCGAGGTGACTTTGACTGGTACTGAGTCGACACACCAGGTACTGGTCGAGCAATTCAATGGAGACGAAGCGATCGGGCCGGCAGCAGAAGATGTCACTTTGGTCAGTGACGATCCAAAGATTGTGCGAGTTGACGGACGGACTTTGATCCCGGTCAGCGATGGTTCGACAGTCGTCCGCGCCGCTGGCACGACTTCAGACAAGTCTGCACAAAACGTTAAGGTTCGAGGCATGACTCAGCCGTTTGATTGGTCGTTTCGCAATCATGTGGAACCCGTGCTGGCTCGACAGGGCTGCAACTCCGGGGCTTGTCACGGAGCTCTCGCGGGCAAGGGCGGCTTCAAACTGTCGCTGCGAGGCTACGACCCTGAACGCGACTACTTTACGATCGTTGAACAGCAGTTGGGGCGACGCGTCGAGTTTTCAGACCCGTCGGCGAGCCTGTTGCTGACAAAGCCGTCGATGGCAGTTCCTCACAAAGGTGGTTTGAAACTGAAGACGGATTCGTGGCACTACAAAGCTGTCGCCGAATGGATCGCCGCAGGAGCCGTCGCGCCGGCAGAAACAGATGCTCGTATTCAGACTCTCGAGATTCTTCCGGCACGAGCGACTCTGAAAGCCGGCGTCGTTCAGCCGCTGCTCGTGCGTGCTCATTATTCGGACGGTCGAGTTGAAGACGTCACGCAACTGGCGAAGTTTACTTCTTCGAATGAAGCCGTTTCCACCGGCGCGATGGCTCCTGCTGCGATCCATTCGGCGACGGCTTTGTAGTAC
>JANMEV010000062.1:0-3552 GCA_031377305.1 Planctomycetota bacterium
AGGGAAAACCACGCTTGTTTGCGACCTGGTGCGAGAACTCACGCGGCGGGGAGTCAAAGTCGCGACAGTTAAGCATACGCACCATCATCACGAACTGGACACGCCGGGCAAGGATTCTCACTTGCATCGAGAAGCCGGAGCTGCCGCCGTGGGAATCCTGTCGCCTCGCATGACGGCCATCTTCGTCCCGTCAGTCCGTGAAGAGCGAGGCGACCATCGCTACGAGCAATTCGAATCGCAATTCAGGGATTGCAGGGTGATCCTCGTCGAAGGCGATCTTCAGGCAACTGCCCCGCGAATCGAAGTCTGGCGAAGTGTCGTCAGCGAAAAACCCTATGCGGCCGATGACCGGGCGATCCTGGCGGTCATTTCCGATGATGCGACTCCGGGCGTCGAATGTCCTGTTTGGCCCCGCGGTGATATCCAGCAGCTCGCGGCACGAATCCTCGAGATAGCCAACTCGCCCAATTGATATCGCAAATCGGTCGCCGACGTCGTTGCGAGTCACACCCGGATCTTTTTTTGAATGCACCGTTTGCTCTGGCGATTCGTAGCGATGACAGCGTCACCCGGCACATTTGGATCGCTAATCTTTGCGTTTTGCGTTGGCTGAGGTTACGCTGAACAGATCCTCATCGCGTTTCCGCTGAACACTTGCCGCGAAACGTTCCCTCCTGACCGTCCCGACCACTTCATCCCGCAGGGTGACCAGCATGCGAAACACGCTGTTTCCTCTTCTTTGCCTGAGCTTTATTTGCAGTTTTACATCCCTGCAAAAGTGCGATGCGGCACCTCAGGCGGCTCCTGCTGAGAAAAAAATCAGCTACTATCGATCGGTACGGCCAATCCTGCAGCGGCGATGTTCGGGATGTCACTTCGACGGCAAGCGAGAAGGCGGCCTTTCAGTCGTCGCCGTCAGTGAACTGCTCAAAGGTGGTGAGGCAGGGACCTCGTTGACCGCTGGCAATCCCGACGAAAGCAACCTGATAAAGCGAGTCTCCGGTGAAAAGCCGGACATGCCGTTGAATAGCGAACCGTTGACCGCGGAAAATATCCACACGCTGCGAACGTGGATTGCTCAAGGTGCGGAAGACGATACTCCCGCCGATGTCAGTCAGGCGATCACTTCCGATCATCCACCGGTTTACTCCACGCCGCCGGTCGTGACATCAATGGACTACTCGCCCGACGGAAAGATGCTGGCGGTGTCTGGATATCACGAAGTGCTGATTCATACTCTCGACGGCAGCGCCGCGCCAAAGCGATTCGTGGGTCGATCACAGAGAATTGAGTCGGTGGCCTTTTCGCCGAATGGTCAAATTCTCGCCGTCGCGGGAGGTACTCCTTCGCTGTTTGGCGAAGTGCAACTCTGGAACGTTGCGGACGGCAAGCTTCTGCAATCGATCACACTGTCCTATGACACGATGTTCGGTGTTTCATTCAACGCGGACGGAACACTGGTCGCCTTCGGAGGAGCCGATAATCGAGTGCGAGTCGCCAAGGTTGAGACCGGCGAAATCGTCATGAGAATGGACGCGCATTCGGACTGGGTTTTCGGGACGACTTTTTCTCTTAAGAACGATCACTTGATTAGCGTCAGTCGAGATCGTTCGATGAAGCTGATGATCGTTGCGAACGGTCAGTTTGTCGATAACATCACAAGCATCACTCCTGGGGCATTGAAGGGCGGACTTGTAGATGTGCAACGTCACCCGGCTCTGGAGCAGGTTCTTGCAGCAGGTTCCGATGGCGAGCCGCGCTTGTATAAGATTTTTCGCGAGCAGGCTCGTCAAATTGGCGACGACTTCAACTTGGTCCGAACCTACCAAAAACTTCCCGGCCGCCTTTGCGATCTGGATTTTTCAACGTCCGGAGCGAAGTTCGTCGTTGGTTCAAGCACTGCCACTTCCGGCGCGGCAAGAATCTGTGTTACGGACGACCCCGGAAAGATTGTCGATATTCCGGGTTTGACCGCTCCCGTGTTCGCCGTCAGTTTTCGCCCGGACGAACTTCAGGTTGCGGTTTCCGGTTTTGATGGCATCATTCGGCTTTGCAACGTCGAAACGGGTGCGGCCGAAAACACGTTTCCCGCCGCTCCAGTAACGCCATCAACGCCCGCCGTTCCGGCTGCCGGTGGTGGTTAGCGGGTTGTTGATTTAGTTGCAAAACTGAGCCGCGAGGCGCTAGCCGCGGGTGTTTTACTTTTGTTTTTCTGACATTCACCCGCAGCTAGCCCTGTGCGGCTCACTAAATCAACAGCCCGCCAGGAGGCTGTTGGTTGTGTCGAAGATAAAGGTCGGACAAGAATGTCCAACCTACATCGTGGATCGAGTTTATTTCTAAGCATGCTGGTTTTTCGTTTGGCCACTGAATCGCCTTCCCGCTGAATTTGTGTTTCCGACCCGTCGGTTCCCACAGTGCATTCCGGCACCCAAGCCGTTTTCAAAGAGAAACTCTATGATCAGCCAGAACACCTCATCGGCTCGACTAACCTCGATGATCGCAGCCGTCCTACTGATCGCTTCGACCGTTTACGGTGATGAACAGAAGACCGCCGAACCCGCTCCGGCCGCTCGTGCGTTTACGAGCATCGAGGTCTATCCGAAAGAACTCACGCTGACCTCAATCCGCGACTCACGACGAGTGCTCGTGACCGGAGTGACAAGCGACGGGGCGAGAATTGATCTCAGTGCAAAGGCAAAACTGTCGACTCAATCGCCCGTTTGTCAGGTCGATTCCACCGGCTACGTTGTTCCGGTGAGTGCTGGCGAAGGCACGGTTCTGGTCGAAGCCGAAGGGCAGCGAGCCGAGATCCCGATTCATGTTTCCGCCGCCGATCCGGCCGCCGTCGATTTTATTCGCGAAGTCAATCCGATCCTCAGCAAAGTGGGATGTAATCAGGGCACTTGCCATGGATCACAGGCCGGAAAGAACGGCTTTAAACTTTCACTGCGAGGCTACGATTCGGTTTACGACTATCGAGTGCTCGTCGATGACATTTCCGGTCGCCGTTTTAATCGGTCCGAGCCTTCTCAAAGTCTGATGTTGCTGAAGCCGACTCAGGGCGTGCCACACGAAGGCGGCTTCCTGTTCGACGAAGAGTCTCGCTACTACAAAGTTCTCGAACAGTGGATCGCGGAAGGCTGCAAGTACAACCCGGACGCCGCTCGAGTCACAGGCGTCGAGATCTATCCACCAACTCCGTTGCTTCAGCTTCGACACGACCAGCAGCAGTTGATCGTCTTTGCAAAATATTCTGACGGCACAACGCGTGATGTGACTCGCGAAGCCGTCTTCGATACCAGCAACTTTGAGGTGGCGACCGTATCCAAGCAGGGTCTTGTGACCGCTGTTCAGCGAGGCGAAGCGGCCGCACTTGTTCGTTTCGAAGGCAACTACGCCGCCGCGCCACTGTCGATTCTTGGCAATCGAGACGGCTACGAATGGACTCCTCAGCCAGAACAGAATTACATCGACGGTCTGGTGAATTCCAAACTGCAGCGCATGAAGATCCTGCCTTCCCCGGCCGCCGATGACGCTGAGTTCCTGCGT
>JANMEV010000087.1:0-8774 GCA_031377305.1 Planctomycetota bacterium
ATCACAGATCGGTTCCGACGCCATCGACCAAATTCTCCAACACTCGAACACAAAACAGCCGTGTTGCGGCGTTCCAGACTGAGCCATCGTGGATCGATTCAGCAGGGAACAGGATATTAAAGCCGAATTCCAATGCCATCATGCAACTCTGGCAAGGCATTGAGCGGTTTCCGCTGAGTATTTTCTGAGACCCGCGTCAAATTCCGGCCTTTCAACCGTGTCCCGGAAACCTGAACGGCTCAAAGTTGCACCGAACAGGCCCGCCCTAGTCGTGGCTTTAAGCTTCGCGCGGGCTGAATTCAGGCGAATGGCAGACATTGGTCCCCTGATTCTCCGGACGGCCTGTAACCAGTCGATCAATCTGCCTTGATTGCCGAAGCCAGACTTCCATTTCGCCAGCGCGAAGAATAAGCCGGGCGGTCGCTTATGCTGGCCACCCCAGTAACCCTCAGCGGTCCGCACGAAATTCGCTCCGCACGAAATTTGCTCCGCACGAAAAACGGCTTTGGACTATGCCGGCCGACCTTCGGTAGAAACGCGAGTCCCAATTCGCTCGCCCGCCACAGCACGCGCAATGTTGCCGATTTTCTTGTAATTGAACACGATAATATCGATATCGTGTTCCATGCAATGATGCATGGCCTGGGCGTCCATGACCTGAAGATTCTGGGCGAGAACGTCCTTGAAGGAAATGTCTGTGTAACGAATCGCGTGAGGATTCTTCATTGGATCTTCGGAGTAGACTCCGTCAACCTTAGTTCCCTTGAGAACAACATCCGCGTCAATCTCACGTGCTCGCAATGCGGCCGCAGTGTCAGTCGTCACGAACGGGCTTCCGGTTCCTGCGGCAAGAATGACAACTCGACCTTTCTCAAGATGTCGCAAACAGCGACGACGAATAAAAGGTTCCGCCACGCCTTCCATACGAATCGCACTCTGTAACCGAGTCGCAACTCCTGCACTTTCCAGGGCGTCCTGAAGTGCCAGTCCGTTGATGACGGTGGCCAGCATTCCCATGTAATGAGCAGTTGATGGAACGATTTGCTGGCTAATATCGGCGAACTGTTTACCTCGAAGGATGTTGCCACCGCCGCAGACGATTGCCAACTGCACTCCGCCCTTCACAACATCCCGGATCTGATCGGCGACCGACGCGAGTTCGGTCATGCTGATTCCCGATTCACCTTCCCGGCAAAAGCTCTCACCGCTGATTTTCAGAAGCACTCGTTTGTACGCTGGGCGCAGACTGGAAACGGACACTGAACACCTCCCTCAGGATTCCATTGAAGTCAGAAAAGCCCGGCATCTCAACGATACCGGGCTTCAAGTTTTGTTGGATGCGTCGGCATTCAAGCCGAGCACACCGTTGCGCAGATAATTGTGAGACTAACCGGCAGCGCCGACCTTCCAGCGATGGAAAGCCACAGCTTCTGTGCCAGCTTCCGCGAGAGCCTGACTTACCGTCTTGCTGTCGTCTTTGGCAAACGGCTGCATTGTCAGCACCCCCTGCTCAGCGTAGTAAACCTTCATTCGGCCATCAACCATCTTGTCGATGATGTTCTCTGGCTTCTTTGAGGCTCGCGCTTCGGCAACAAGGCGATCTCGTTCAGTCTTCACGCCTTCGGCTGGCAGTTCTTCCGGCTTTGTCACGCTTGGGGCAAGAGCTGCAATGTGCATCGCCACATCCTTTAGAACATCAAAGTTCTTTGGTGTTCCGGAGGCAACGAACAGTACTGCCGTCTTGAAGTCGTGATGAACGTAACCTGCAACGGGCCCGTTCACTCGAGCCACGCGGTTGATCACGATCTTTTCACGAATCTTGTTGACGATCTCTTCATACTGCTCCTGGAAAGTCTGGCTCGCACCAGCCGCTTTCTGGCTCATCAAAGCAGCAGTGTCCGCGGCGCCGGGACCAGCGAGGAGCTGATCAACCATGCTCTGGCCGAATTTCTGCATGATCTCACCAGTTGCCACAGGCGCAGATTCGCACTGAATCTCAACCATGGCCGCTTCGGAGCCGTCTGGCTTGCTGGCAATGAAGATGCGGCCTTCAGCGGTGACGTTGTCTGCTCGCTTGTCCTGAACCTTCTTGAACATCTCTTTCAGGATCTGAATGGCTTTTGCTTCGTCGCCACCAGCCTCAGTCAGAGCCTTCTTGCACTCCATCATCGGGAGGTCAGTTTTTTCACGAAGAGCCTTTACGGCCGCGGCTGTGATTTCCGCCATGAGAAACTCCTTATCAACGACCGATCGGTCACTGTCAGCAACCGCAAAATAAAACGATCGTGCTTGTTAACAAAAGAATGTTGAGAATCAATGAATGCCGGAAGGCTTCAGCACATGCTTCAGTCAAGCCGCCGTCACATTGTTGACAGCGACGAACTGAAAATGAAACTACAAAACTGTCAGCGGTTCGAAACGCAATGCGGATGCTGAAACCGCGAATAAAACAGGACGACGGCCCAAAAAGGCCGTCGTCCGTTGATTGACACTGCCGCAGCATTGCGGGCTGCGAGCAAGATAGACTGAACGAAATCAGCGAATCGACGGAACGGCTTTTGGCTCGTTGCTGTTGACGACCGAATCATCCTTCTTCTTAATATCTTCAGGTCGCAGGCTGCGTCCCTGCTTAACGGCATCGGACAGGTGCTGAATCACCAATCGAATTGATCGCAGACTGTCATCGTTGCCCGGAATCGGCAGATCGACCATGTCTGGGTCAGAATCCGTATCGATCAAAGCAACAATCTTGATGCCCAGCAACCGAGCTTCATGAACCGCATTCTTTTCCTTGGTCGGATCAACAATGACCAGACATTCGGGAAGACGATTCATCTCTCGCATACCGTTCAGGTTGCGATAGATCTTGTTGTACTCGCGAGTCAGCGTGGACTGCATCTTCTTTGAGTAGTTCTTGATCTCGCCAGTTTCACGCAGGTTTTCGAGCTCTTCCAATCGCTTAAGGCGAGTACGAATCGTTCGAAAGTTCGTGAGCGTACCACCCAGCCATCGCTCGGTGCAGAACGGCATCTTGCATTCAAGAGCCAGTTCCTCAATGGAAACTGAAGCCTGACGTTTGGTACCGACAAACAAAACCAAACCGCCCTGAGCTGCAACCTTGAGAAGATACTTCTTCGCTCGGATCAGACCACGAATGGTTTCCTTGATGTCGATGATGTGAATCTGGTTACGGCGACCGTAAATATACGGTCGCATCTTAGGGTTCCAGCGACTGGATCGATGTCCGTAGTGAACACCAGCGTCCAGAATATCTTTCACCACAATCTCAGCCATTGCCGATCTCCTGTGATCTGCGGCGGCAAGCCTCAGCGAGCAGTCCGCTTTGACGCCCGCACAGAACAATTGTGTGAATGCCAAACTGCAGAAATCCGCAATTCGACACACAACACGTCACCATTAACAATCCGAGGGTGACCAAAGCCCGGCGAAACCCGCCACGGGTTCCGAGAATTTCGAAGCGGCGAAGGATACCGATGCAACGACCGGTCGTCAAACCGCGATTCCCAGTCGTTCACTGCGAATCGGAGATCTTTCACGAGCGTCGGGCCCACTGCCATGCAAATTCAGCTCTTTGGGAGTCAAGCTGCCCAATTTTGGCCAAAATATCGCTGTGTCATCGGCTTGAATTCGTGAATTCTTGATTGAAAGAGTTCCAATGGCGAACACTTTTGTATCTGAGCTTCGGCAGTTTCTGGCCGGAACTCGTCATTTTCTGATACAACCCCACGGTTGGAAGGCGTGGCCCACCGACCACTCCTGATTGTTTTCGAAACCGAAGTCCATGGGAACTCGCTATTCCGCGACAACGCTTCGAGCCTCGCGGCTATTTGGATTTTCCGCGCCCCCGCTGTTAATGGGCGACTTTGCGTTGGCTTCTTCATTTCTGTTCAGAGCAGGCGACATCTGAACCATCGCGGGCACCGTTGAGGACGAGGATTCTCCTGCGAACTAATCATTCGACGAACGGCTGCGCAACTGTCGTTTTCGGCACATTCAGTTGCCAGCGAACTAAAACCGAGATGCCAGCAAAGTGCTGACAACATTTTGCGAACCGACACGATGAACGTATTGAAGACTGCCCAATGCCATGATTCGTATTGGCATCGTGTAGTTCTGCCGAAGATTCGGATTGCAGCGTTGTTGCGGGACCCAGACGGGTATGCACTCTCTTGAACCATCCAGTCGCCGATTAACGCTGTCACTTTTCATTGCCGCTACTGTCCTGGCCGGCAGTCTGCGGGCCCTTGTGATCAACAACGATCTTTGGCTGGATGAAGTGTGGTCAGTGCAGCAAGCGACTACGATTGCATCTCCATCGAACATCTTTCTCAACCTGCATCACGATAACAATCATCACCTGAACACTTTGTGGCTTTGGCTATGCGGTACCGATGCGGGGCCTGTGCTGCAGCGATCTCTGTCATTCGTCGCAGGTATACTTGCCATTCTATTGACTGGTGTGCTGACACTTCGCTGGGGACGTGTCGCCGCCGCAGTTGCAATGCTCATGGCTTCGATCTCGATTGTGTTTGTGCAATATGCGACCGAGGCACGAGGGTACTCACTTGCTGTATGCTTCGCACTCGCCGCCCATTGGTGCCTGAGGCGACATCTGACAAGCCGCAGCCTGCGTTCTGCAATGGGATTTGGATGTCTGTGTACGCTGGGCGTGATGTCACATCTTTCGTTCCTCCAGTATTACTTCGCCGCGACATATTGGACCTCAGGAGCTCTGTCAGATGATCGAACTTCGTTGCCGGAATGGTGCGTGAGAATGATCCGATGCCATGCGCTGGCGATTGTGTGCCTTGGTGTTTTCTACGTCGTTGATGTGCGGTACCTGACACTGGGGGGAGGACCGCGAATGAACGCCATCTCTGTATTCATCAACGCTGTCTCTATTTTTGCCGGCGGCGCTCTCGATGAGCCGCACCGACTTGGCCACTTCCTCGTCGTGGCGTTTGGCATCATTGCTGGACTGCGGCAACTTATTCGAAGCGGTCACGACGAATGGAAGTTCTTCGCCTGTCTGTTTCTGCTGTTCCCCATCTTTCGAGTCGTCCTGCTGCCGGCTGGACTGATGTACGAAAGGTACTTTCTGATTCTGCTTGCTTTTGCAGTGATACCAGTCTCAGTGAGCGCAGCTCAATTGCTGCAGGGGCACATCTACCATCGCATCTGCCTGGTAACGCTGGCCGTTCTTTTCGTCGCGGGAAATCTTCTTCATCTGAAAGTACTCGCGGAGAATGGACGAGGCCAGTACCAGCAGACCATGGCGATGATCGCGAACGAGTCGCCCGGAGCGATTCGCATTTCCAGCGATCATCCATTTCGCAATCGACTATTGATTGAGTACTTCGTTGCCAGATGCGCAAAACATCCGCCTCTGGAGTACATGGAGTTCGGTGAATGGACTGTCCCACCAGAATGGATGATTTGTCACAGCATGCCGCGAGACCCTGACCCCGCGGTCAATTTCTTTGACGCCAACGGATGTCCACGAGCAACTCTCAAAATTCACGGTACGAATTACAACCTTCGGCTGATGACGAACACAGCCGAACTGTCCGGATGCGACTGGCTTTGCTACCAACTCGACCCAAATGCCCTCCGAATCCGTCGCCAACCGGAAAGGCACCGGCTCAGGTACTCGTCTCACCGGCAGCACATTCCTGAACACTTCCACGGTTCTGAACGACAACGCCATTGACTCACTGTTCGGTTCCAGCGGTTAGGATTGGTTCCTCGGAACGGTTGGCGAGGATCTGTTCCGTGATTGAAACGGGAATGAATTGATCAGCTGAATGTCAAATGTCGGTGGCCCAACAGACGCCGAGTGGCACAGACGCACGGGACATTGTTGGTGTGCCAGCGGCTTGACTGGTGCTGTGTAAAACGCTTGTGATTGGGATCCAGGAGCTCAGCAGCTCGGCACTCGTCTTCCGCACGACCAAGCGTTGGGCTATCGCGAGCCGACGGAGCGGCTAGCCTACGTAAATTCGCCGCTCCGTCGGCATGCGAACACACGATTCGCTGCGAGATCGAAAGGCCCAATCTCATTAGACAGAACACGACCGTCTCAGCCGCTGCGTGAGTTCGGAATCCCAATTATCACTACTTTCCCAATGTCTGCCGACGGAAATCGAGGGAAATTGACTGCCGTTGCATGTGAGTTGGCACGCTCTGATATGATCGATCTTGACCGAATTTCGAAAAATGAACAGAGTCTAGAACCTCTGCGAAGGCAATACCTGCTGGAACCGCCACTTCTGTTGGCCTTTGCAGAGAGCGAAACCAACTTTGTTCACCCGCCACGGAAGGACGGTGAAACATGCGATCTCGACGATGGATCTCTGGAGCTTTCATCACGTGCTACCTGTTGGCATTGTGTTGGGGCATTGGTGCTCACGCTTTGAAAGTAGGACTGTTGGGTAACTCCTTCAGCTACTTCTTTGTCTGGGACATGTTCTGCGGATGGCAGGCCTACGATAGCCGCACACACGTCATCGCAGAGGATGCTGACGGCAACTACTACAACGTTCGTGAACCCTGGGGCGCGTTCACGCCGTTTGGCAACGTCGATCGGATCAACTACGACGTCAGTAACCACCTGATCTCACGCCACATTAAGCATGTCCTGGACCATTCTGATCATCCGCCACTGGATCGCGTCTATGTGGTTCAGGAGGTCTGGCCCAAGCAGTTTAACGCGCCCGATCACCTCTGGTCCCGCTTCTTTCATGAACCGAAGGAAAAGGTCTCTTACTTTAATCTGCGAGCGATCTCAAACGCAGACGGACGTGCGATCGAATCCTATCCGGATTGGTTCAATACTCAAACGCTTCAGGCCATCTCTGACAATCCCCGACTTCGTCAGCAGGCTCAGCAGGCGACGCCTTACTACAGCACTTTCTTCAATCCCGGCAATCAGAAGTCTGCGGAAGGAATGTTTCGCACCTTCACATCGAGTGGTCTAAGCACCAATTAGTGGTGCGTCAGGCTCAAATGTTGGGCGAAGGATGGACATTTTTGCGTGTCGAGACACCGTCGAACAAAAGTGTCCATCCAGCAGTTGAGGGTTTTGCAGAGCACCGGATATCTGTTGATTCAGGAATTCGGTTTCGGCGGGCTCGAACTGCCTGCTTTTCAATTTCAATTGTAAATGGAGTTGCTGCATGAATCACAATCCATCTTCCACGACATCCCGACGGGGCGGTTTGGCAGCATTCTTCTTCGCCGAAGAAGCGCCGTACGGACTGGCTCTCGTGCGGATGCTCCTGATCTCGATGGCCCTCATTCCGATGGTTCGGCGATTTGGTCGAGTCCGGGAACTCTTCTCATCAGACGGTGCACCGCAGCAATTGATTGAACTATTCGGCCAGGGCAGAGTACTGCCGGAGCTGCCAGCGTCCTTTGCCGCCGCGCTATACGGCATCATGATCTTTTCTCTGATGTGCGCTGTCTTCGGTTTTCGCACTCGACTTGCGTTGCTGGTCGGCACTCCGTTGTACATTTACTTCAATCTTCTCGACTCCGTTAGCACGATGACGAAGTACTCGGTGATTGCAGCTCACATTATGGTCCTGTTGACACTATCCCAGTGCGGAGCCGTTTGGTCAGTTGATGCGGTCCTTCGTCGCTGGAAGGAGGGAGTTGCCGCTACCGCGATTCCACCTCGATTTCCTGTTTGGCCAGCAAGACTGATGCAGTTGCTGTTCGCGTTCGTTTACTTTGGGGCCGCCGTTACAAAGATTCAGACTCAGTCATTTTTCAGCGGCGAGCAAATGAAGTATTGGATGCTCAGCAACTGGAATTATTCGAATCCGGCGGGAGAAGTTCTCGCAACATGGACTCCACTGTTGCTTGCCAGCGGCTACATCACAGTGGTGTGGGAAATCACATTCGCGTTCCTCGCCTGGCGCCCCGTCGGTCGATTCTTCGCTCTGGGCATTGGAGTCATGTTCCACATCATGACGTGGTTGACACTTGGCCTCTACATTTTTCCATTGATTTGCATCAGTGCGTATTTGTCGTTTCTAATGGAGAAGGATATCGTCGCCATTCGACGCTTCATGCATCGACTGAGATTCCCAACTGCGATTCTAGGGTTTCCCCGATTTGCTATCGCCCGAGTGGTGGAAGCACGCCCGGGCTACGTTCCAATGTCGATGCTGTGGCTTGGTGTTGCCGTGCTTGTGGCTGTCGCTTCGGCGGAAGCTGACTATCGCATTGATCTCTACGGCATGCGAGCAAACAAGGACGGCCTGGCACTGAGTCCAATGGATTCCAAAGTCGCGCTGACCATGCTCAAGAGCCAGCAGCCGCTGCGAGAGAAAGACAAGTTTCTGTCCTTCGACATTGGAAGCATGCTCATTGGCGGACAACTTGCAAATCGATCGCAGACCTACGAGTACGGTGCCACGATTATCGCTCAGTGCAATGTCAACCCGCCTCATGAAGATTTGTGGGTCGAATGCAATCTGGAGGACGAACAGCATCGAATCATTGATACAGCTGGTGTGTTTGTGACTCGAGAACAAATGTTTGTTCGTTGGCTTCAAGCAGCCCAATGATACGGTCTGCATCGCGGACGCTCGAGACTTCGGGGTTGACCACGACAAGCGCCGCCGTGGCTGGAGCAGCCGCAACTTTAAAACCCGTCTCGATACCGGCGGGCGAATCAATAATCACGCGGTCCATGCCCTCTTCCTCGAGCAATTGCCGCACCAGTTCTTTCATGCCGTCAATCGACA
>JANMEV010000151.1:0-4243 GCA_031377305.1 Planctomycetota bacterium
GTGCTCGGTCATCCTCAGACGTTGGCTTACGAACCATGGCCGACTTATGACCCAGCTCTGCTGGTGGAAGACACCGTCGAAGTGCCAGTGCAGTTCAACGGCAAGCTGCGATCCAAGATCGTTGTGCCCGCGAACAGCGACGCGATCTCAATGGAAGCGGCGGCTCGAGCGGACGAGCAGGTGCAAAAGCATCTGGAAGGCAAGACGGTCGTTAAGGTGATCGCAGTGCCCGGGCGAATGGTCAACTTTGTGGTGAAGTAGTCGAGTAATTTCGTAGGTTGGACATTCCTGTCCGACTTCAAAGTGACCGACTTCAAAGTGACCGGGTCAAAGCGACCGGGTCAAAGCGACGGGCAGGAATGCCCATCCTACAGGAGGTTGCTGGCGAGCTCTGCCAGTTCGCTGCGTTCGCCTTTTTCGAGCGTGACGTGAGCGAACAGCGGTTGGCCGACCATGCGATCGATCAGGAAGCTTAGGCCGTTTGAGAGCGAGTCCAGATACGGATGGTCGATCTGCTGGATGTCGCCGGTGAAGACGATCTTGGTTCCTTCGCCGGCGCGGGTGATGATCGTTTTGATTTCGTGAGGCGTCAAGTTCTGTGCTTCGTCGACGATGAAGAAGACTCGTTGCAGGCTTCGTCCGCGAATGTAAGCCAGCGGCGTCACTTCCAGATGATTGGCGGCCAGCAGATCCTGAACTTTGGGTGCACCGTGACTTCCTGTTAGACCCGACAGCGGCTGCTGCATTACGGCCATGTTGTCGTACAAAGGCTGCATGTAGGGATCGAGCTTGGCCTGAATATCACCGGGCAGAAAGCCGAGATCTCGATTGCTGAGCGGAACGGCCGGGCGAGCCAGCAGAATCTGTCGGTAGTTGTCGCGGCATTCCATCGCGGCGGCCAAAGCAAGCAGCGTTTTTCCGGACCCTGCTTTTCCTGTCAGCGTGACAAGTTTAATATTGTCATTCAGAAGGGCTCGCAGCGCGAAGGACTGTTCGGCGTTGCGAGGTGTCACCCACGACGCTGCAATTCGGTCGATTCGATTGAACGAGTTTTCGGTCGGGTTATAAGTGGCGATGACCGACTTGGAGCCATTTCGCAGGACGAAGTTTTCGTTGGCCAATGGCTGAGGAATAAAATCCAGTTGATCGGCGGGGACATGTCCGTTCCCGACGAAGAACTTGTCAAGCGCAGAGCTTGGCAATCCTTCGACCAGCCGCTTGCCGGTGTAAAGCTTGTCCATGCTCTCCACTTTGTCGGTGCTGTAATCCTGTGCGGTCAGACCGAGCGACTTGGCCTTCATTCGAAGGTTTGTGTCTTTGGTGACAAGCACGACCGGGCGCGGCGATTCGTCTGCTTGTAGCGTGAGAGCGACATCCAGAATTCGATGATCCGGACAGTCTTCAAGAAATGCTTCTTTCAGCTTCTGCTGGTGAGACGCTTTGATGACGACTCGTATGGAACCAAGCCTATCACCCAGCGAAGTTCCGTCGGCGGATAGAACGTCGCCGGTCAGTTCGTCCAGTCGTCGCAGAAACGCGCGGGCCTGAAAGTTGATGTCTTCGTTGCCTTTTTTGAACTTATCGAGTTCTTCAAGGACCGTAATCGGGACGGCAACATCGTTGTCTTCGAAGTTCTTAAGGCAACCAGCGTCGTGGAGGATGACGTTCGTATCGAGCACGAACAGTTTTGAACCCACAGAAGCAGAACTTTCCGCCATTTTGGTCCTCCCTGACAGGCATCTCATCGAGCTTACATCGCGATCCAGCGCGACGAAGGGATGCTAGCCGTCGGGGTTAGGTTGGTCAACGACGGTCGAGGGGTTTGACCGAAGCTGGTTGGTTTACGAGTCTTTGACACCTGTACAACGAGCAGTGAAGCATACGGCAAGATCCTTTCGGAGCATTTTCCGCGTTGTGTTTCGCTGTTTTGACTGAAACCTACTCTACGTTTATGAAAAAACCGTGAGCAATTCTTTTTGACGATTATAAATGGGGCATGCGAGAGTTTATTCGATGTACACGGCGGTTTGGGCTTCGTGAGCTCTGAACATCCTCAGTCGCGAGGCGACGAAAGTACTGTCGCCGCTTCGCGGTTCAGGAAAACATGGTTCATGACAGCGCCGCACTAGCGTTTACGACGAACGGACCGGTCCATGTTCGTGCCGCCGATGGGTTCTCGATTTCGTACTCGCATTTCGCGAATCTTGCCGGCGATTTTGCCGAGCACTCGCTGAGCGCGCTGGGTTCCGTTCTGCGACGCTGCTGCCAGAGCTGTCACCATGGCTCGCTGAAGCGAGACCATGTCCTTGCGGTACTTCTCGAACTCGTTGCGATATTGAGCCAGTTTGCTGTTCGCCACACGCGGTTCGATGACTGTCGTGAAGACTTCGTCAAGATGATGACGGCCTCCAGCACCGCTGGTCATGCCGATGTCGAAGGCCTTCACTTCCTTGTGACATTTCGACTGCAGATCACGAAGCCAGCGACGAGCGTCGTTCCATTCGTCGCGGTCTTCACGATCAGAGGCAAGACGTTCGTCAGGAGTGAGTTCACGGTCCATTTTCCCGAGCGCTGTCTGTATGGAAGAAAGCTTCTGGCGCAGCCCCTGCATCTGTCGTTCCATCTGGGTCGCCGACTTCCACGCTGCTTCGATTCGAATGAACATCATGTCATCGGTGAGCGGTTCTCCGTTGTCCTCGAAGTCTGAGTCATCCGCCAGTTCATCGCTCCAGCTTCCGTGCGCCAGTTCGGAACTGTCGTCGTTCTGGTCGACGACCGAGTTCTCCATTTGCGGGGCGCCCTGCGCGCCATACATCGCAATTCCCGTTTGAGGCATCGCTGCCATCGGCATCGAAGGCATCATGGCTTGTTCGAAGACGGAAATTAGAACTTCCGCGCGGCCTCCGGCAGGCACTGGAGGAAGCGGATGATTGATGTATGCCGCAAAGTTTGATGCGAGTTGCCAGATTCCACCGAAGAGTGAAACGGCTTGAAACTGATGAGGTGGAACTCCGGCCGCGTTAAGAATGTCCGCCAGAGTCATCGGGAACCCAGCTGGATAGACAGACACCAAATCTGGTGGAATCGCTACCATAATGCCCGAGGGAATGGCCGTTGGACGATACCAAGCCCAAAGAATCAGCCCTGGCAGCCGAACAATCGGCAGCGGCTCCCATTGGATGGAAGGCGGGCGATGGGAAAGAGCGACGGGAAAAGACATCGGAGTGCTCGTCACGCGAGTGGGGTCAGGGCCGGAGTGACAGGTTTTCTCACACGATCTTAAAGAATGAGTCTGTCGGCAGAGCATCTTGTCTGCCATTTTTCACAATTCCTTAACGTGCGGGGCCATTTCGATGCCAACCTTACCGCGACGGTGGTTGTTCGCTGTCATTCTCATGCTCCTGACCCGATCAGTCGCCGTAGCTGCTGAGCGGAAACATGGCGAGTTCGCTGACGAGAAGATCGGCGTTGATGGAACGGATCGTGTCTATCGGTTGGTTGTTCCGAAGTCTGTGGATCTGGACGAGCCTGTGCCGCTGGTCATCGCTTTTCATGGGATCCGGATTGATAACAAAGATCTGATGCCGAAGTACTCAATGCTGAATGAGACGGCTGAGAAGCACAATTTCATCATCACGTATCCAAACGGCATCGATCAGTCGTGGGGATTGCGGCCTGAGAAAGTGAAGAAGGATTTGGCTTTCTTCGATGCACTTGTGAAAGCAATTCAGGACAAGTACGCCATTGACAGCAATCAGATCTATGTGGTTGGCATGTCGAACGGAGCCTACTTTGCGCACTTGATCGGCAAGGAAGGATCAGCGAGCGTGGCGGCAGTCGTCGCTCATTCGGGAGCGATTGGCCTGGGAGCTCGTCGAGGGATTCGGGCGGATCGCAAGTTTCCGGTGATGATCATCCATGGCGATAGCGACCAACTTCTGAACGTCCGACAGGCTCAGGAAAGCCGCGATAAGTACAAAGCGGAAGGTCACGATGTTGAATACATTGAGATCCCCGGGCTCGGCCACAAATGGGCAACGGAGTCGGATATCAATGAGAAGATCTGGAAGTTTTTGTCAGAGCATCCGCTGAAGAAGTAACGCTCATGCAATCCAGTCGAACAGCGCGGCCGGGACATCAATGTTGCAGGCGGATTGGAGGCCTCGCCAGCCGGGGACGGCGTTGACTTCGATGAGCAGCGGTTTGTTTTGCTCATCGTACATGATATCGATGCCAGCGAAGA
>JANMEV010000174.1:0-20202 GCA_031377305.1 Planctomycetota bacterium
CAACCTTGGTCGGCTCGCCAACAGGTCTCTTCCACTCCCATTCCATCGCTCGTTGCTTTTCATCGATCATTCCCTCAATCCGCGCTGAAATGCCATACTCCTTCCGACGATAAATGACCCGCTGTGGAAAATCGTTATCGAGGTTTTCGAAGATCGCTGACGACTCTGAGATCTCTTTCGCGACAAATCCCGTCGCTGGTCGACCACCTGGACTTGCGAAATAGGTGATCCCCTTTGGCGTTTCGGCAATTCGCATGAACTCAAACGACACCTTCCCGCTCCGGTACACGCTGCGATTGACGCCGACCATAATGCCTGCCTTTGGAGCCAGCCACTGCTCCTCGGTCACATCGCCGTCCACGTCTCCGGTCCACGCACCTGCGAGCCAACTCAGTTCGTCCAGTGAATGCGAAGGCTTATTCTGCACATTCAATTGCCCCTTCACCAATGCGCAGTTTAGCAAAACAACAAACATCACGATTGTCGAAACGAGACGAACCACAGGAGCATCCTTCGAAAGCAGATTATCCAGAACCAACAGTTGGACGGCGAGCCTCTGTCAAGACCCAAACATCAGCCCTGAATTCCGTCGTCCGTCAAAAGCAAGCTTCTGAAATGAGATGTCCGTATCGCGACAGTAATCAGACTCCACCTGATTTGTGACTTAGGCCCCTCCAGCGTATCCTGCGGAGTGTTCCACCTGCCAGCGAACTCTTGTTTTCTATCATGACAAACCCTGAAATCACCGACATTCCTGAGTTCCTGCAATCCCTGAATCCGCAGCAACTCGCGGCGGTGATGCATGGTGACGAACCTCTGTTGATCATCGCGGGTGCGGGCACAGGGAAGACGACCACGCTGGCAAATCGAGTCGCATGGCAGATCGTGTCGGGCACGGATCCGTCGCGATTGCTGTTGCTGACGTTCACTCGTCGAGCGGCTGCGGAAATGCTGCGGCGAGTGGAGCACATTCTGATCCAACTGGATCCATCGACGGTGAAGAATCCGGCGGTGTGCTCAAGATCCTCCATTCGACGAATCGCGGGCGGCACGTTTCACTCGGTCGCGACCAACGTGCTTCGACGCTACGGCAATCTGATCGGACTGTATCCGGACTTCACGATTCTGGACCGCAGCGACTCCGAAGATCTAATGAACGTTGAACGGTCAAAGCTGAATCTTCCGAAGTCGGACAAACGGTTTCCTCTGAAGGGAACTTGCCTCGATATCTATAGTCGTTGTGTCAATACTCAAAAGCCGCTCGACATCATTCTCAAGAAGTACTTCCCGTGGTGCCTGGAACATCAGGAACGACTCGGTGAACTGTTTAATGGTTACACGACCACCAAAGAACAACAGCGAGTCCTCGATTTTGACGACCTGCTCCTCTTCTGGAACGCACTGGCCGAAAATCCGGATGGCGGTCAGATGCTGCGGCAGCAGTTTCAAAAGATCATGGTCGACGAGTATCAGGACACGAACATCCTGCAGGCTCAGATTCTGAAGAACATTTGCCCGGACGGCAAAGGACTGACAGCGGTCGGCGATGACGCTCAGTCGATCTACTCGTTCCGCGCGGCGACCGTGAGGAACATTCTGGACTTCCCGAACGACTATCCAGGAACAGTGCTGATCCCGCTGGAGCAGAACTACCGCACGACTCAGAAGATTCTGGACGCGACAAATCGTGTCATCGCGGAAGCAGAAGAGCGGCATTCGAAAGAGCTGTGGTCGTCTCGCGGCGATGGCAGTCTACCGGTGCTTGTGACGTGCAGCGATGAAGACGCTCAGACAACGTACGTCATCGATCAGATTCTGGATCGGCGAGAAAAGGGTGTCCCGCTGAAGCAGCAGGCGGTGCTGTTTCGTGCGTCGCATCACAGCATGAGCATGGAAGCTGAACTTGGCCGTCGCAATGTGCCGTTCGTAAAATACGGCGGTCTACGTTTCCTTGAGACGGCTCATGTTCGCGATCTGATGTCGTTTCTACGACTCGCGGAGAACCCGCTCGATTCCGTCGCCGGTTTTCGAGTGCTCGTACTGATGCCCGGCATCGGTCACGTCAAAGCGGCTTCGCTCCTCGACAACCTGCGAGACAGCGGCGGCCATTTCGAGACCTGGTCGTCGTGGTCGCCGCCGTCGGCTCTCAAGGACGTTTGGCCGAAGCTCATTCGACTGCTTCAGGAAATGGAACAGCGAGCCGAATCCGACGCCGGAGTCGCCACTGACATCCACGCGACACGACTGTTTTACGCGCCGTTGCTCGAATCAAAGTACGACAATGTGAAAGCTCGACTGAATGATCTGATTCAGCTGGAAGCCATCGCCGCTCGATATAAGAGCCGAGCTGAATTTCTGTCTGAGATGACGCTTGATCCACCAAGCTCTACTCAGGAACTTCCGGCTGATCCGTTTTTGGATGAAGACTATTTAACTCTCAGCACGATCCATTCCGCCAAGGGGCTGGAATGGGATTCTGTGTACGTGATCCACGCGGCCGACGGGAACATTCCTTCGGACATGGCAACTGGCAGTCCCGAGGAGATCGAAGAGGAACGTCGTTTGTTTTACGTCGCGATGACTCGCGCGAAGAACCACTTAAGCGTCGTGCGGCCTGAACGCTATTATTTCCATAACCGCCGCAAGAGCGACCAGCATTCGCTCAGCAAGATGACTCGCTTTTTGCCGACGCAGATACAAGCATTGTTCGAGTGTCAATCTCAGGGCATGACCTACGGTTCCGGTTTCGGCGGGGCAGGGCAGAGCGGCTTGATTCAGGGCGACACCACAGAGATCCGGAAGAAGATTTCAAAGCTCTGGGGCTGAGGCACTTGCACGTCCGGCCAGCGACAGAATGAGCATGAGGCGCAAGCCGATTCGACAGCAATAAGAGATCGGCTAGCGCCTCAGGCTCAGGTCACTGGGGGTTCTTTTTCTTTGTTTTTGCTGATCGGCGAACCTCTTGTTGTGGCCTGCGCGCGATGGTATTCTGTTGCGAGATTCTTTGAGTCATCGTTGCCTGAAGGCTATTGGACATGACTGTCACAACTCCGAGTCGTAAGCTGACGTACGCTGACTACGTCAAGATCCCCGACGATGGTCGCCGCCATGAGATCATTGACGGCGTGCACTTCATCAACGGACAACGGCATGATCTTGTCGGGGAAGAATCTCTCTGGAATCCAGCACCGAGCACTTATCTTTAAATCGTTTCCTGTCGCCTGTTGCAGCAACTGCTAACGCAGATGCAGTTACCATCGCTTGGCTTCGTCCTCCATGCTCCCTGCGATGTCCAGCTTTCAGGTGATCGCATCGAGCAGCCCGACATCGTTGTCGTGTTGAACCATCGCAAGTCGATCATCACACCGACCAAGATCAAGGGGCCGCCAAATCTTGTTGTCGAAATTCTGTCGCCATCATCTGAAGAAACCGACTGCGTCCAAAAGCGAGAGATCTACCAGTCCGCAGGTGTCGAAGAATACTGGATCATCGACCCGCTGGAGCACACAGTTGATCAGCTTGTTCTGCGAGACGGAATCTACCATTCGCAACCCGAAAGCGACGTGCGACAGTTGACGATTCTGGAGGGCGTGAAAATTTCTCTCAATGACATTTGGTAACGAACGTTAAGCGGAGCGAGTACTCATCGACAGAACTTCCTGAATTGCGATGCTGGATCGCCTCCACTAGAGTTTCTCGATGGAACTCTGGCAAATCTATCTCGTACTGTGCCCCGCTGCCTTGATCGGTGGCGCGATCAATTCGGTGGCGGGCGGCGGCACGCTCGTCACTTTTCCGGCCCTGATGTGGGCGTTGGGTGGTTTGCCGGGAGCCGCCATTATTGCCAACGCGACGAATACCGTCGCACTGTGTCCGGGTGCCTTTTCCGGATCCTGGGGATATCGGCGAGAGCTGAAAGAACTTTGGGACTGGGCTCGATGGCTGGCCATTCCAAGTCTGCTGGGCGGCATCGCCGGTTCGCTGATCGTCGTCATCGCGCCGGAATCGACATTCAAGGCCATGGTGCCGTGGTTGATTGGAGTTGCGACACTGCTCTTCATTCTGCAACCCAAACTTACGCCAAAAGCCACCACTGAAACATCTCTGGCCAGTCGCAGCAAGCATTCTCAATGGCTTGTTTTCGCCCTGCAGTTGGTCATTGGTATCTACGGAGGCTATTTCGGCGCAGGAATCGGAATCCTGATGCTCAGCTCACTCAGCCTGCTGCATCTGGGAAACATTCATCACGTCAACGGACTCAAAACGGTCCTGGCCGGGCTGATCAATGGAGTCTCCGTCATCGTGTTCGTATGGACGGGAAAAGTGGACTGGTCGCTCGCCATTCCGATGATCGCATCCGCCATGCTCGGCGGCTGGCTTGGTGCCTCATGGGCAAGAAAACTGGACAAACGCCTCGTTCGTCGAGCGGTCATCATCATCGGCCTCACCTTGACCACCTGGTATTTTGCGCAGACGTGGCTGACAGGGTCTCATACTCAGCCGCAGCAAGTTGAGTCAAACGAGTAGCCTGGGTGCATATAACTGTCGAGCGAAGACTGAGACGTTAGATCTCACCGCCCGCTCCGAAGCGACCTAACCAGTGACTTCACCATCGTTGGGCATTGTTTCAAAATGGGCAACTCGCAGGATATGACAAGGGACGGGACGGGGAAGGCACACCAAGTTTCTGATGCGGTGTGCCTTCGCTGCCGCTTGTCTACAAAACACAGAAACTCTCTGGTTATGGTTACTTCGAACAGTGCTGTTTACCTGTTTCGAAGGAGTTTTTAGAGTTCTGCGTCCTTGAGGCTTGGATTTTGCCTCTGGCTGGCAAGGCATAGCTGCTGAGCCGAATCGTTTCCCGACGATACAGAATTGGAATTCACGGATGAAGACTCACGTCATGGACTTTGGCCCCCGCTGGCTGATGTTGGCGGAAGGCGATGCAGCCACACCTGCTCAAAACGCCGATTTTCTGGCGTCGCTTTGGCAGACGATCAAGCAAAATCTAAGCACGGAAGCTGTCTTCAACCTTCTGACCGCCTATGGGCCGCTGTTGATTCAGGCCGTGGTTGTGTTCTTTGTCGGACGCATGGCGGCTCGATTCATGTCGGGGATGATCGTCAAGGCATGCCGAAAAGCTCGCATTGATGAAACGCTGGGCCGATTCCTTGGAAACGTCGCCTATAGCATGATGCTCACAGCAGCTTGTATCGCGTCGTTGACCTGCCTGAAAGTCGACACAACATCACTAAGCGCTGTGTTGGCGGCAGCCGGATTTGCGATCGGCATGGCGTTGCAAGGATCGCTCGGCAACGTCGCTTCCGGCGTAATGCTCGTATTTTTGAAGCCTTTTCGAGTCGGTGATGTCATTGATGTGGGCGGGATTCTGGGCAGCGTCGTGGAAGTTCAGATCTTCAACACAATACTTCTGACCCCCGACAATGTGCGAATTATCCTTCCAAATGCAACGATCACGGGGGGAACCATTCGCAACCTTTCGGCCGAGCCGATTCGCCGAGTTGATCTCGTCGTCAGCTGCGGTTACAGCGATGACCTGCGGGCCGTACGTCGGTTTCTGGAAGAGCTCGTTGCGAGCGATTCGCGAATTCTGGCCGATCCAAAGGCTCAGGTTGCGGTGTCAGAACTTGCCGAAAGTGGCGTTAACTTTATCGTTCAGCCCTGGGTGGCCAGTGCTAACTTCAGCCCCGTGAAGTTTGATTTGACGGAACGAATTAAACTTGGTTTCGACGACCGAGGCTTCACGATTCCGTTTCCTTCTCGCGACGTCTTTGTGCACCACATTGGCCAGCAACTTTCACTTGCCGATATGGGCGAAGCAGCATCTGCTGCGGCATGAAAACATGAAAACATGAAGAGGGTAGGACCGCTCAGCATCAATAAAGACGGGCCACGCATGATTGGATGGAAGAAGACTTCCACGATCGGCTGCCTCAACCAATCCATGGACGGTAAAAACTGCCTGAATTTGCTGCGTATTATTCGTCTTGAGTCAAAACATAAAAATGTGCAATGCTACCGACCCAGTCATGCCTCCTCTCTGCAAATCCTAAACCCAGGCCTCGTTTGAAATCGGCCCACGCGAGTTCAGACTCTGGACTTCCACTCTCAACTCCTTTGTCATCGGTCCGACGCTTCCAGCGACGGTCACCTGCTTTTGAGCCTGAACATGCCGAATTCGCATTCTCTGATGCAGCGAATCCGACGCCTCTTTTGCGAGTGGCATTGTTCCGGCGTTCTCGCAGCCGCGTCTTTTGCAGCATGTGCCTCTTCAGCAACTACTTTTGCTTACGTCCAGGAAGAGGGCGAGGTCACTGTTGCCGACATCCGGATCGAAGGCAATCAGACGATTCCTGAATCCGTCATCCTGCAAAAGATTCAGTCGCAACCCGAGCGTTCAATTTCAGAACGATTGATTCGCGAAGACAAGCGATCGTTAATGAGTACTCGCTGGTTCTTCAGCGTGACCGAACGCATCGATGAAACTCCGGACGGTCTGATCCTTGTGTTCACCGTTCACGAACGTCCAATCGTGCAGCGAGTGGAGTTTGTCGGCAATAAAAAGATCAAGCTCAAGCACCTGACCGCGTGGACCGGACTCAAAGCGGGCAGCCCGTATGACTATGTTGCCAATCGCGAAGCCGTGTCGCGAATCGAGCAGGAATACAAGGAAAAAGGCTACTATTTCGTTGAAGTCACATTGGTGAAGGGTGGGCAGCCAGGTGAGCGCGACGTGGTCTTCAGAATTGAAGAAGGTCCCAAAGTCCAGGTCAACAAACGAACTTTCGAAGGGAATAGATTCTGGAACGACGGCGATCTGCGGAAGAATCTACTTTCGAAGGAAAAGATTCTGATCTTCGGAGGGCTCTACAATCCCGACACGATTCCAGCCGACATTGAAGCCATCAAGCAATACTACCGCGGCGTCGGCTTTTTTGACGTTGAGGTGACCGCTGAACCATTGTTTTCCGACGACAAATCTGACGTCAATCTGCACTACACCGTGACCGAAGGTCGACGTTACAAGGTTCGTGAAGTTCGCTATGAAGGCAACAGTATCGTTTCCACCAGTCGGCTGAGAAATGAATCGAAACTGAATGCTGGCGATGAATTCAATTCGTATCCGTTGTCCAAAGACGTCAAACGGATGCTCGGCTACTACGGCGAGATGGGGCACTATTTTGCGTCCGTCAATCCGGTCCCGCACTTCACGGAGCAGGAAGGCATCGTTGATCTGGTCATTGAAATCGACGAAGACCGACCTCGCTACGTTCGCAGCGTCAACGTCTCGTACGGCGGTGACTATCCGCACACAAAGCAGACCGTTGTGCTTGACCGAATTCAGGTTCAGCCTGGCGATCTCGCCGACCCTAAGTTTCTCAACCGAGGTCGATCACGGTTGTCCGGCAGCGGGCTATTCGAACCGGGAATTGGCTTTGACGTCAAACCAGTCGAGCCGGAACAGGGCAGCTTCGCCCAGAATTCGGCTTCTCGCACCTGGCGCGGCCAAAACCCAGCGCATTCGCCCAGCGATTGGACTCAGCGGTTTACTCAGCAGACGCACATTTCCGCCGACGAAGCCGTCATGGGTGGCTTTGAATGGGATCAACTTTTCCTGAACGAAGAACATGCCGACGAAGCCGACGATGAAGACAGCGATGAAATTGAAGTGAGCGATCCAGCGGCGACATCAACTCCCTTGAAATCCGCTGAAGAAGCTCGGCGATCATTCCAGCAACAACAAAGTTCTCAGTCATCCGTTGCCCCTCGCACAGCGGTCAGCAGAGACCGATTACAGTATGTGTCATCACGTCTGAGTCCTGCTGAATCGAACCGCGAACTAGCTGTGGCTCGTTCCGGCGTCCCCATTGGCTCAGACATTCCTGTTGTTCACGCGTTAACAGCTTCCGAGCTGCCCGCGTTCGGACATTCGTTTGGTCGCTCCCAGACGAATACTGTGCAGACCGGTTCGCTTCGGAAAGACATGGCGATTGCCGGGACGGATTTTGATTACCAAACAGCTCGACCTGTGATGAGTTCAGATCTGGTCGAATTCAAGACCGTCGAGCCGGTGAGCCTGTTCTCAGTGCCAACGCCGACCTTCCTGACATCACGATGCGACGAAGACATTGAGGAACCGATTATTCGTGCTCAGAGTCCTCAAAGGGCTCCTGTCGATCCAGCAACACCAGGGTACAACGACGCAATTCTGGAAGGCAGTCCCTATCGAAATCAATTTCGCGATATTCCGCCTGGCTGGGTCGATATCGATGTAAATGCCACTGAAGGCCGTACCGGACGATTGATGTTTGGTGCGGGAGTTAACAGTAACGCCGGGCTTGTGGGATCGTTTGTTTGGGACGAATCCAACTTCGACCTGTTTCGTCCGCCGACCTCATTTGCAGACATCATCGAAGGTCGCGCTTGGCGTGGCGGCGGTCAGCGATTTCGAGCCGAAGCGGCGCCTGGCAGCCAGGTGAGCCGGTATTCGGTGAGCTGGACAGATCCGTATTTCATGTATACGGACTTCAGCCTTTCAGTCAGTGGCTTCTACTTTAATCGCTTCTATCCAGACTGGACGGAAGATCGATACGGCGGCAGAGTGGCTTTCGGAAAGCAGTTTACTCCCGAGTGGTCCGGAAACGTGGCGCTGCGACTTGAAGAAGTCAACATGGAGAATCCGCGACTGGCGCCCCCGCTACTTCCCAAGATTGCTGAACGCAGCCTTGGCACCAGTCTTCTGTCAACGGTTCGAGTCTCAGCGACACACGATACTCGTGATTCTTCAATGATGCCGACAGAAGGACACTACTTTGATGCTGGCTACGAGCAGGCCTTCAACGATTTCAGTTTCCCAAAGGCAGAGACCGAATTTCGACAGTACTTCACCGTCTTCAACCGACCTGATGGAAGTGGTCGACATGTTGTGACGGTGGCTGGTGTCGCAGGATGGAGTGGCGACGACACGCCTGTGTTCGAAAGATACTACGCAGGCGGGTTCCAGTCGTTCCGAGGTTTCGCTTACCGCGGAGTTACGCCGCGAGAGAACAACTTTGCGACGGGTGGTACGTTTCAGGCTCTGGGCACCGTCGAGTATCGCGTTCCCGTCACGGCCGATGACATGATCAACGTTGTGGCCTTCAGCGATTTCGGTACAGTCGATGACACCGTCACAATGAACAACTTTCGGGCGAGCGCGGGCTTCGGCTTGCGTGTTGTTATCCCCGCCATGGGGCCAGTGCCACTGGCCTTCGACTTTGCTTTCCCAATCACAAAGCAGACCATCGACGACGATCAGATCTTCAGCTTCTACGTCGGCATCAACCGCTAGTCGAGATCGATCCTGAGCAATGCCACGAGTCCCGAAGCATTGCAAATAGTGTCGATTCGATTCGTGTTACCGCAAGCCGCAGCCGAATGCATCCTTCGCACGTCCACCAACAACACCAACGATGAGAGAAGGTCGCACCGTGAACACGCAGACTTCCGGTATCAACGTTCACGCACTGAAACGCAGTCGCCTGCGGCTTGCTGCTCAACGACTAAACTTTCTGGCTATGACCGGCCAACCGTGCTTCGCGACAGTGAAACTTTGACCCGGTTTTGAAATCCGTGCGGCCAGAGATGAGGCTGGCGAGCGGAGCGGCGTGAGCCCTCCGGTTCCTGAGTTTTGTACCGGCAAGCAAACGCATGCCGCTCGCCAAGACTGTCAGTCGTGATCGCGCAAAGCATAGAAAATTCCGGCGGCTCAGCTTTTTGCAGTCTCCTTAAGTCATGCGGCAGAAAGAAATCGACCGAACACACTCCGCCTGAGGCGCTTTCCGAATTCCTGCTCTAAATTTCGGCTAGCGCCTCAGGCTCAGCAGGTACTCTTCATTCTGCCGCATGCCTAACTGAACAGCGCCAGGTTTGTCCTGGTTTCTGAGTCACAGTTCTCGATCAGCGACAACCCCGCGATAAAGATTAGACGCAAAACATCCGCCGCAATTGAATGCTCAGAGTTCGGATGCCTGGCAATCAGGGCTCTCGCCGATTAGTCTGTGAGGCTTGATTGGCTGTTGGTGCCTTTTCGAGTTGATTGCCGTTGCCCGCGAGCTGTTTCTGAAGACTGTTTCCATGATTGTTGAGGGTCTTGTTACGAGTGTGGATTCCAGTGGGGCCCTGAATGTTGCTCCCATGGGGCCGATTGTCGAAGGCGACTTTGACAAAATCCTGCTGCGCCCGTTTCAGCCCTCCACGACGTTCAACAATCTGTCAGCAACTCGATGCGGTGTATTTCATGTGGTCGATTCGGTCGACGTGATCGCTCGAGCGGCAATTGGACAACTGCACGAACTTCCGCCGGCTAATCCAGCTCACAAAGTGAATGGGTTTGTCCTCAACGACTGCTGTCGGTGGTTCGAATTCGTGGTTGACGAAGTTGATGCATCCGAGGCCCGAAGCCGGATCTCATCGACGATTGTTCATCGAGGTGAACGACGTCCATTCTACGGTTTCAATCGAGCTCGCCACGCCGTCATCGAGGCGGCCATTCTGGCAACACGCCTGCATCTGTTGCCACGACACGAGGTTCTGACAACTCTACAATTCCTGCAACCTGCGGTCGAAAAGACGGGCGGCGAAACGGAGACTGCGGCGTTCCGCCTGGTGCGAGAGTTCATTCTGAACCACTATGAGCAACGCGCATGACAAGGATTGATGTCACCACCGGTTCGCGTCTGCACTTTGGTTTGATCTGCGGCACTCAGCAATCTGGCTGGGAGTTCGGTGGCATCGGCATGATGGTGAGAAAGCCGTCATGGAAGATTCGTCTGACGAACGAACCTGGCGAACGCGATCAAATTTCCGCTGGGGCCGAAGCAACCGAGCGAGTTCAGGATTTTCTCCGTCAGATTCGGTCAACTCGGACCCTGGCAGCCGTCAACGTGACGATCACAGAAGAAGTGCCTTTTCATACGGGACTCGGTGGCGGCACCCAACTCGGTCTCGCGCTGGCGGCCAGCACCGAACTGCTTTCAGGAGTTCGTCCGTCGCATGATCCCTATGAATTGGCACAGATTGCCCAGCGTGCGGAACGCTCGGCCGTTGGTACGGTTGGATTCCGGGACGGAGGGTTTCTGATCGATCACGGGCTGCCGGGCTCTACGACGGCCGCTCGCCGCGTCGAACGGCTCGCAACCCCGGAAGCCTGGCGGTTCGTCCTGGTCCGTCCTGCGCAGGCTCAGGGCCTTTGCGGAGACGAAGAACGCCGCTTCTTCAACAAGCGAGTCCACATGCCGGCAAATCTTGTCGCCGAACTGGGACGCCAGATTGAACAAGATCTCGTTCAATCGATCCAGGATGTTCAGTTCGACCAGTTTGCCGCCAGCCTGGAATCCTTCGGGCGAGCTGTGGGTGCGTTCTACGCGTCGGAGCAAGGCGATGTCTTTGCACATCCGGTGATCCGTCGCCTTGTTACGGATTTGCAGCGGCAGGGAATTCAGGGAACTGCTCAATCTTCCTGGGGACCGGGCATCTGCGTTCCCGCTCGATCGATGGAGCATGCGATGATGATAGAACGAGAAATCCCCGCAGCCATCGATCAAACAGGCTTGGCCGTTACCATCGCCGAGCCACTCAACGTGGGTGCCACCATTCGATCAACAGGGTATGAAGATCACTCGCGTGGACACATGGCGTAACTCGGCAAGCGAAGCGAAGAGTTGTTCGGGACAAGTTGCAGAATGAAGGACCCTCGTTGCGCTTGAGGCGATAGCCAATTCGACCGCCAGAAAGTTCGGCGAGCGACTCAGGCTCAAGGTGGTAGACTTCGATCGAATGGCCCCAAACGAAAACAGAGGCTGCTGGTTTCCCGGCAGCCTCTGTCATTTTACGTTGTTCAGCTAAGCCAGCATCCGCCGGTCAGCACTATGGCAGGAACGGAGCAAACCCAATGTTCGGGAACAGCGGATCCGCCGCACCTCGGAGGTTGTAACCACCATTTGTAAATGCGTTTGCAATACCCTGCGTGGTTCCAAAGTTGACAAACACATTGTTCGGGTTGTCAAGATTCGGCCCATTGTCGACCTGGAAGAGAGCTGCTTCTCGTTGCAACACCCCCACGTTTCCAAAGAACTGAGCCTTCAAAGGATCCGCGTTGAAATAGGTTGCTCCAACATCGCTAGGAGCAATTTGATTTCCAGAGTTGTTCTGGAACCGCATATCCAACTGGGCGGTATCGTCGAGGTACACAAAGTCAAAGGTTGTGTCGACGGTGGTTGAATCCACCGAATTAAACGTGTTGCCAGCCGAAAGGAAGGATGACGTTACGACATCCTCTTCGAGATTGCCTCCGAAAGTATTCCCCCGAATGTCAGCAGCCACATAGGCACCCGTGCCCACGTCGATTCGAATACCTTCTCCTGTGACCGTTCCCGTTCCATTGTTCTGCACCGTGTTGTTGGTCAGGGTCAGGAAACTGTTCTGCACGGTTCGCAGATTCAGATAAGGCGATGCGTAGGCCGTGTTGCCGTTGACGCTGCCGGCGTTCAGGTTGAAGAATTCAGGTCGGAACGGGCTGTAGTTTGTATTGTCAACAACAGGATTACCCAGGAACACGAACCGGCTCTGGTTCATTTCTGAGTCAGCTCGGTACATGATTCCTTCCTCACCGTTAGAAGAAATCGTGTTGTCGGTCAGAGTGATGCGAACTGGGTCGAAGTTCGAAGCCCCGAACTCACGATCACGAGTCCCAGACGCACCAGTTAGCTCTACATTCACGCCTCGACGTCCATTGTTGCTTACCAGGTTGTTGGACATCGTAAACTGTGGAACTGATCCGGATTGAGTCACACCCAGAATCCCGTTGAACTGATCGGTGAAGAAGTCGGTCGCCGAGATCACATTATCGACGTTCGCTGGTGCGATCCCGACGGCTGTACCACCGAGAACGTTTAGACTGACGCCATCGCCTCGATTGCCCGCATTGACTCCGTTATTGGTGCCACCGATTGTGTTGTCGGTGATCGTGATAACAGGCCGTGGATTTCCGAAAAATGTCTGAACTGGAGTCACGCCAATCGATGTGAGCAGATCCTGTCCTGTTGTTGTGATCGCAATACCGTCATCACCATTGTTCTGAATGACGTTGCCTTCTCCCACGTTACCAACAATCAGTGTCGCCGTTGTTCTATCCTGGAAGTTCGCCTGGATGCCATCACCCTCGGCAACATCAACATCCTGATTAGCGTTCACGTCCTCACCCGGATCAAGTCGTCCATTAAGGTTTACGTCTTCACCTGGATCAAGAATACCATTGCCGTTGGTTGCTGTATTCTCTGTTTGACCAGCAACATTGTTCGTGATCGTGGTCCTTGTCACACGCACGACTCCATTCGAAGTGCCGCTGGCATCCCATCGAATACCGTTACCACCAGCTCCGCCGGTTCCATTGCCATCAATCGTCGTCGGAGCGGTTCCTGCTGTGATCAGGATGTCAGACCGTCCGCCGGTCGTCGTGATTCGAACACCGTCACGGCCGTTGCGTGAAATACTGGTGGCTCCGAGAGTGCTTGCCGCGGCATGAGGACTTGGTGTGGCTGGTGCAAGGTTGCTCGTGATTTCTACAAGTGCACGAGAGTTGTCTGTCGCGGTGATCTGCACTCCGTCAACAGCATTGCCATTGATGGTGTTTCCGTCAAACAACGAACGACGTCCCGGCGGCAACCCAATGGTCGGGTCACCAAACGACGAGCCTTCTGAAGTTTGCACCAGAATACCGTTGGCACCGTTGTTGTTAAACGTGCTTTGTTTCAGATCGCCAATCAAAGTCGCATCACCCCGAGTTCGGAAGGAAGCACCGTTGAGACCATTGTTGCTGAAGTTGCTGTCCGTCGCGGTGACCATATTTGCCGTTCCAGCAGACGGCTGATTCGGATCAGTCTTGTCATTGCCCTGAGCATCGACGCTCAAGCCATTACCGGTGTTGCCTGTGACAGTCGCTGACTGAATCTGAGCTGTTAGCAGTGAAGAATCGGCTCGTCCAAGAGCAATACCGTCGCCATTGTTTCCGGTGACAGACACGTTATTCAGATTCACGTTGGCGATGGCATTTCCACGCACATCAACACCAATCCCCACCGTACCGTTGTTCTGAACGAAATTGCGATTCTCTTCCGCTGTGCGGTCCAGATACGCTGAGTTGTTCACAGTCAAATTGAATATGTTGTTTGGATTGACCGCGGGTGGAGCAGGAGAGACGTTGTTTGCTCCAGTGAGCTGGCTCACAATACCACCACCAGCGTTAGACGAAATTGTATTTCCCTGAACCAAAGCATTTAGAGTTCCCACTGTTGTTGGTGAAACGTTGCTCGTCAACCGCAGGCCTGCTCCGGTGTTTGAACGAATCGTGTTACGGCTAATCACCTCATTGCTTGGCAAAGAACCAAAATTCAGCGTTCCACCATTGTCCACGATCAGGGATGCACCGTCTCCGCCGTTACCTTCGACCGTGTTGTTGATCAGGTTGCCGTTCACAATCCCGGAATTCGCAGCGAGAATCCTGATACCGTCGGAGCCGTTATTGCTGAAGACGTTCCCTTCGTTGAATGACGCCCCGGAAATAATGTTCATCCCCAATGTTGCGGTATCGAAGCCGCCGATGGTCGAATTCGCGTTGATTATTGCAGTGTCACGGGCCTCAATGTTAACTCCGCGACCTCCATTCTGTTGAACGTTTGCCCCTTGAATTGTCATCGCATCAATTCGGGAGTTGTCCGAGGCAACAACCGAGAGTCCTGTCCCTGCGTTACGCGTAATCGTATCATTGATTGAGTTAAAACGCGTTAGTCGACTGTTATCAGCGAGTGTCGTTCGCACTCCGTCGCCATTGCGAGTGGTGTCAAAGGTGTTCTGGAAGAAGGTCTGATCAAAGCTAAACGCCAGTGCGTTCGGATCTGTAGGGGTTGCCTGAACTTGGCCCGATACGGTTCTCGTACTACGTGTCCCATTCCCCGTGAAGTCCCCTGCGAAAGTCATAGTCGCACTGGTAGACCGTAGTTCGCTCGCCTGAACGACATCGTCAGTAGGACCAGCGTCCGGAGAATTGACGTTATTGTCAACATCCACTCGGAATACTAGCTGTTCGAGCGGATCAAATCCGGCTGCTCCCAGAGGATCATCTGTGAAGCCGAGAGTCATCGTCTGCTGGCTATCAAATGTGGTTTGCACTTCGGCGTTGTAAGGCCCTTTTGGAGGAACAGCCAAACCGTTGACGTTCGCGAGTCCTGTGACCTGTTCCGAGTTGTTGAGGGCCGTGAAGGGAGTACTAACTGCGGGGTTCGCGGACTGCGTGTCGAATTCCCAGTCTGGCGTTCCCGCGGGAAGGTTAAGATTCCATGAGAACGCTGTGATTGCCGCAGAGGCTGACAGATTTGTAATGGTCTGGTCCGCAAGTCGCGTGTTTCCTGTCAGTCCGAAGGTTCCTTGCACTCTGTTCTGAAACACACTTGCAAATGCATTGTCATTGATCGTGTTGAACATCGAATCGATGCCAGCGGTCGCTGTACCGGTCAGAGCAACTGCGACACCCGCGTCACCATTGTTGATGGCTCGATTTCCAAGGTTGGTTGCTGGACCACCAACAATGAATTCGCCAGTTCCTGCCCCTTCGCCAAAGATGCAAAGGCCAACGCCCACGTTGCTCTGGAAGGTGTTGTTGACGATTCCTTGATCCAGAAGGCCGTTGCCGTTTAGATCTTCACCGGCATCCAATGATCCGTTCGGTACATTCAGAACACCGTTACCGTTCAGGTCTTCACCGGCATCCAGAACCCCGTTGAAGTTCTTATCCTCATTCACATCTTCAGACTGCGCTAAAAACGTCCCGCCGTTGAGGTAGTGCAGTGTCGCACCATTCTCATTCGTCGTTGGGATCGTATTGACGATATAGTTTCCAGTGATGGTATTCCCTCGCAGGCTGGCCAGTTTGAACGTCCCACCGTCGGTTTGTGCCAAAAGACCATTCGTCGTATTGCTGGTCATCGTGTTGTTCTCGATGACTGTGTTCACGGTGGAACCAGTCTTTCCGAGGACTTCGATGCCGTTGCCGTTGCCAGACACATTATTGTTCGTGATACCAGTGTTCGTGGTCACGTTAACATACTTTCCAGCGGGCACTGCAACGACTGGAATCCCGTTTGGATCGTCAGCATTCAATGTGCTTCCAGCGTTTGCTGTCACGCTCAGGCCGGCTGTCTGATTGTTCGTAGCGATATTGTTATTAAGCAGCAGGCTTGCCGTTGAGCCGCCCGCTACGGTCATCTTCATGCCATAAGTCGATCGAATGGCAGCCGTCACAGGTCGGCCGGTAAACGTATTTCCCTCAACAATGACTCGCCCCGACAGGTCCGTCAGATCTGCACCAACAACATAGTTCGTAAACGTGTTGTTCTGGAGTTTGAGATCGATAGCTGGCAACGCATTGGCGATGCCGTTTCCGAAGACTGTGCCTGCTGTATTCGAAGCGTCGAACTGCATTCCTACGATCGTGTTGTTGTTTGCCAACTGAACAACACTGCCGCCAGCCACCATGGTTGGGTTCGAAAGCAATGGACCGGCTCCCGTGGCTCCATTGCCCGGAATAAAGAACGGTGTTGAGCCAATTCGGAACAGTTCGTAGTCTGAGTTTGCTGCAATCAGAGCTTGATCATCGAACAGCGACAGTCCACCGTTTCTTGTCAGATCTGTGCCAGACCCATCCGTATTGGCTGTAACGCGAATTACGTCAATATTGGCGTTGTTAACAAGGGCTGACAGGTTCTTGTAGGGATTCTCAAATGTACCGACTCCAGAGCCGCTGCCGGTGAGGTTTGGATCCACATAAACAATGTTGTAAGCCAGACCTGTCATGCTGTTGATGCACGCTTCAAGCGAAGTTTCGGTTTCAATATTCGTCTGAATGCGGTTATTGCGGACTACAGGATCCGACAAGCGTTCTCGCACGCCGGACGCCCGCAATACTCGTTTTCCTCTGTAATTTGGAATTTCGTACTGCAGGCTGACCCAACTGTTGGTTCCAAATGTCTTGTCTGTTGTCAGATAGGTGTTGACCGTCACGTTCTGAGTGACCAACGCCTGCCAGCGAGCCTGAAAGCCTACCGTCTCATCAGCGTATGTTGTGCCAAGAACATAGGCCCCGGCATACAAATTCTGGCCGTATCGGCCCAGCAGTGGCAGAGGACCACCGACTTCAGCATCGACGCCCGAGTATGCGTTTTCGCGAAGGTTGTTACGAACTCGAGAAACATTGTTACCGGTCAGGATCAGACCACCCACCAGCTGACTGTCGAGCAGATTGGACTGATCACCCAGAATTCGGTAACCGTTGGCTCGGAAGTCGATGTACTTGCCGAGAGATTCCACGCCCACCCCGGCCCGGTACCAGTCTGCACTGGTGTAACCTCGGCCGTAGTCGAGATAGCCGTTGTAACCGAAGATGCGATTTCGTGACTCATCATAGTTACGATAGATCAAGCCCGCGTTGCCCAGCGGCTGGCCATCGAAGGTGACATTCGCCGACAGGTCGCCAATCAGCACGTTGGCGTTGGGCGAGATATGATAAGGCACGCGAGCGTTGAAACGCTGGTAGCCCTGATCATACCCAAGCCCTTTGCCGAAGTTCGATTCGAACATAATGATCGGACCGAACGGCTGCACCGGCTGGTACGCTGCACTTGGCACACCTTGAGTGGCGGAGTACGACCGCTCAAAGTAGGGAGCGTATTGCCCGGGAACCGGATAAGGGCTGCTGGAAACAGGTGGCTGCTCCATGGTTGCCACCCCTTCGGACCCCATTGAGTCAGGTGCTGGAGCGGGGCTGCCGTCCTGAGGCGAGAATGTCGTCATACGAACGACTCCCGGTTCCTCTCCGACGGAGATGTTTGCGGCCGTTATCAGAGCGATGCTGCTGATGATCAGGGACGCTGTGGCAAAGATTCGTGTGGGTTTCATCGATTGTTCCGATCGAGCCGCTCTGAGAATGTGTGCCGGACGCGCCGACAATGACGGTTATTCATCTGGATCGGATGTTTGAACCCGTTGGGTTGAGTTAAAATGCGACGGTTGTGCGGATCGTTTCGTATCTGACAGTTCTGCCGAATGAAACGGTGATTACGATCGTGCGGAAGCTGCGGGGCAAGGTCCGGCAGAAATTGCCGTTCGGCGACTTCCATCACAGGACAGCACAAAACAGGGCAGTCTGGAAGTTTTAGCCAAAGGGATATTCCTCGTCCCAGCGGGGAATGACTGGTCCACGAAAAAAGCCCGACACCTTGCGATGTCGGGCTTTCATGGTTTTGGGTTCGGCAGATTCTGCCGAACTCAAGGATTTCAGATGACAGACTCGTTATCGAAAACGACGGGCTGCCAACCGGACTCAGCCTACAGGCTCCAGCCGTCGCGGTATTCGCGCTGAACGTACTGGTTCAGGTCCGGCATGTTGGTGCTGACCAGATTCTTCGCGTCCCACTCGATACGCTGACCTTCGCCAGCTCGCACAGCAAGGTTGCCAACGAGGATGGTTTCAGTCAGGCGACCAGCGTAACCAAAGTTTGACATTGTGCCCGGCTTGTAGTTGCCGCGGCAGGTTTCGACAAACTCCCACTTGTTGCGTTCGTCGTTGCTTCCCTTGAAAGGAATACGAGGAATCGTCTGATCGGGCTTCTTGAATCCCTTGAAATCCGGCTCTGGCAACAGGGTGTATTGTGCACCGTAGTCGTTTTCAGACAGCAACATTCCCTTGCTGCCGACGACAAGTGCCGCACTGGTCTTTCCGCCGCCCTTTTTCTGCTCGTCGATACGTTTTCGGAACCCTTCCGGCAGATGAGCGATCAACTCGTCTGAAGGCAGGTTGCCGCCATCGTACCAGTAGAACTTGCAGGCCACCAGGTTGTTGCGTTTCGGGAATTCGAACATCAATGTGGTCGCACCTGGGAAGGTTTCGCCTTCAACGATGCCCGGATTCTTTACAGCCGTGACGGCGATCGGATCCCACAATTCCAGCGCTTTGACTGGCATATTGGTCGTATGGCAGGCCATATCTCCCAAAGCCCCGGTTCCAAAGTCGACCCAGCCACGCCAGTTGAAGGAATGGTAAACACCTTCCTTGTACGGTCGCATTTTGGCGGGTCCAATCCAGGAATCCCAATCGAGGTAGTCTGGAATCTTGTCTTCGCCAGCCGGACGACCCAGGCCCTGTGGCCAAACTGGGCGATTGGTCCAAACGTGAACTTCAGTCACATCGCCAATCGCTCCTGATTGAATCACTTCGACAGCTTCGCGCAAACCGTCTTCAGCGGTTCCCTGATTACCCATCTGTGTCACGACGCCCATTTCTGCCGCGGTTTCGCGCATCATGCGAGCTTCGCGAATCGACCATGTCATTGGCTTCTGCACGTAAACATGCTTCTTCATCTTCATGGCTCGGATAGCCGCCGCCGCGTGAGTGTGGTCAGGCGTGCTGACGCTCACGATGTCGACCTTGTCGCCAAGCTTATCGAGCATTTCACGAAAGTCGGTGAACTGCTGAGCCTTTGTGAATTCCTTGGCCTTCTTCGCCAGAGTTCTTCGGTCAACGTCGCAGATTCCAACGATTTCCACATCCTGGTCGGCGATATGGCTACTATCACTGTCGCCCTTACCACCAACGCCGATACAAGCCGCCGTCAAACCTTCCAAAGCAGATCGAGATGGCTTCGCAAACGTCTGTGGACCAACCCAGAAGGCCGTCCCTAATGCGGCACTTGTGCCTAGAAAACTACGACGTGATGTCTTTCTTGTCATGAGCGTACCTCAGGATTCCAGTGGGATAAAAACCATCAGACTTAGCGAAATGACGTTGCCGGAGCTGTCCGACGGAGAGATTTTTCAGGTCAGTTGGCCTGAAAACAAGTCTCCTACGATAACAACACCCAAAGAAACAGCAACGATTCGACGAATTTCGACGAAGTGGTGCCTCTGACGCAGAATTGCTGCGGGGGTCGGACCTGTTTTTCAACATCGGGGAGCAACAAACGGATTGACCGGCATCCTGATGATGATCCACTTGAGCGGAACACCATTTCGCGCAGGATGATTCTTTGAAACCCCATCACTATGATCTGATCAGTCAGACAACTTTCGGATTCCGAGCCACTCGGAAAAATC